>CAZIYD010000056.1:0-1558 GCA_964543375.1 uncultured Muribaculaceae bacterium | reverse complement strand
TTATCACAACCATATATTATATTTACCCAAGCTTTATATTTGTTTTCTCTTTTTACAGGTATTCCTTCTACTATATCTCCTTCTTTTGACCAAACATCTATTTCTAACTTTTGATTAATAAAAGAATTAGATAAGATCTCTGGCAATTTATGAATATTATGAGTTCCAAAAACAAAGTTTAACCATTTATATTTTGACTTTATCTTTTCTACAACAACTTCTTCTTGAGCCATACAACCACAAAGACCCACTAATAAATCTTTTTTAGTTTCTTTTAGATGCTTTATTCTACCTAACATACCAAACACTTTATTATGAACATTTTCTCTAATGGCGCACGTATTTAAGATAATTAAATCAGCATCTAAGTAATCATCTGCTCTAATATAACCCATAGACTCTAACATAGCACATATGTTTTCAGAATCTCTTTCGTTCATTTGACAACCATATGTTTTTATAAAGTATTTTTTATTTAATCCAATAGAAAAAACGTTATCATAGTTATATTCTATAATGTTAACTTTTTCTTTATGTCTAATCTTTGCCTTATCTAAATTTGGTGTATTCATATTATTCCTTAATTACGGATATTTTATTGTAAGGTATATATATCTTTTCTATATCCATAACCTCTTTTATTATTTTTTTTATTTTTCTATCGGTAGAAAATTTATCTGAAACGTCTGTTTTAAAGGCAAATCTTATTTTTAACCCAGAGTCTGAAAACTCATTATATCCCAAAAATTCCATAGGTTCTTTTAATTCGGATATATCATTATTAACTTTTTTTATTATTTTATCTATTAAAGCATCTATATTTTTTATACTTTCTTCATATGGAATAAGTAAATCTATTAAAGTGGTCGATATATTTACACTATGATTTATAACGGTTTGTATACTTCTATTTGGTATTATTTTTATATCCCCAAGTGGCGATAATATTTTAGTGGTCTTTAAAGATATATATATAACTTCTCCTCTAAAATCTCCAAGTGTTACAATATCTCCAAGTTTAAATTGATTTTCAAATATTATAGACATTCCTACTATAATATCTTTTAATAAATCCTGAAGAGCAAGACCGATAACTAATCCAGCAAGACCTAAAGACGCTAATATAGCTTTAGTGTCTACAGAATATATCTCTAATATTATAATTATTGTTATTATTACTATTAAATATCTCATTATATTTATTATTAAATTAGTTATAGTTTTCCTTTTTCCTATATCTATTTTAGACAAAAAGGTTTTACTACTCTTATAAACAATTAGTTCTATTACTTTGTATATTATAATGCTTGCTAATAAAGCAATCAAAGCGTGTACGTGTTTATTTTTTAATATTTCTTGCATAAATCCTCCTAACTCAAAATATTATATCATATTTTTGAGCGCAAAATAAAACCCTTAATATTTAAGGGTTTATATTTATATGGCGGAGCAGGAGGGATTTGAACCCTCGCACCAGGTTACCCCGGACTACGTCCTTAGCAGGGACGCCTCTTCAGCCTCTTGAGTACTGCTCCACTTGTTTAATTTTACAATATAT
>CAZIYD010000055.1:0-1703 GCA_964543375.1 uncultured Muribaculaceae bacterium | reverse complement strand
TTCTAATATTTTTTCGTTAGTAGTATCCTTATTATCAGTATTTATATCTTCTAGTTTTATATCAAATATCTTATCAAATGTATCTATAGTTTTATCTGTTAAACTAGACAAAAGTGGAGTTTTATTTAGTATTAATTCTCTTCCTTTTGACTCTTTAACTTGTACTATGTTAAATATTGGAAAAGATAAAACTAGTAAAATTAAATATATTATAACATAAGATTGAAGTGCTCCTACTATAAATCCTAATATCTTAGATGGTATTGCAAGTATAACAGTCATCTTAAGTATTTTTTCTATAATACCAGAAACCATAACTAATACTTGAAGTACTATAAAGAATAATATTAAAAGCAGTATAAATGATATCCATTCATATAAAATAAGATTTAAAGCTGTAAGCCCTCCAAACTTGAAAAATGGGAAATTATTATACAAAAGTGCCCCTACTGGACCTTTAAATTTAAAAGATAAATAAAATACCAATAATAAACCCACAAATATAACTATAGATTTTATAAATCCTCTTTTAAAGCCTATTACAGCACCAAGTCCTATTCCTAATATTATTAAAACATCTACTATATTCATTTATTACTCCTTTATAAATTTTAATATTTTTTCATAAACAACATCTTCTAACTTGGTTGATACTATCCAATGTGAACCACCTTTTATTTCTATAAAGATTTTTCGAGAATTATCAAGTTCTTCAAAAATTTGTCTTATTCTTTTTATAGGAACAATACTGTCTTTTTCTCCGTGTAACAATAGAATTGGTTTTTTCAATTTATATATGTCTTCTTTATGTTCTTTTATTAAAAATTTAAATTCATTAAAAATTGATATCGAAAGCTTGTTTATCTTGTTTTTATCTCCCATTTCAATTACTTCTTTAATAAAAATATTAAATGGTTTTATACTTGGGAAAATTTTTAATTTACCTTTTTTCATAATAAAATATTCCAAACACGGATCAAATAGTATAACTTTACTTACCTCATCATATCTATTTGCAACATCTATTCCAAGTACTCCACCCATACTATGGCCGACTATTATTATTCTCTTATAACCTTTTTCTATAAGAAACTCTATGTTTTTATTACAACTATCTATCCATTTTTTTCTTGTCATTTCATCCAAATCTTCTTTGTCGTGTCCGGAAAGATAAAATGTATGTGTTTGGTATCCGTTTTCTATGAAAAAATCTTTTAACAAATCAAATTCATTTATATTCCCTAAAAATCCATGAATAAACATAATAACTTCAGCTTTCATTTCTTACTCCTACACTTATTATACTATAAAATAATGTATTTTTATGATAAAATTGACATAGGTGAAATTATGGAAAAAGAAAAACAAAAGACATTTAGTTTTAAAGTATCAGATAACATTAAAGAAGAAATGATCGAATATTTTCAAGATAAAAAAAGAGAAAAAACACCAGAATATGCTTTATTTCAAGCGGATGAAGCTGATACTGTAGTTACTCTATATGCCTCTGGAAAAGTAGTGTTTCAAGGTATAAGTTCTGATATAGATGCCGATATGTGGAGACAAAGAGAACTTAAAGTAAATGGAAAGCTTCCAGAAGAAAGAGAAAAGAAAGATAAAGATAAAAAGGAAGATAATACTGATTATTACTTTATTAATTCTATAGGTTCAGATGAAGTTGGTACAGGAGACTATTTTGGACC
>CAZIYD010000054.1:0-2186 GCA_964543375.1 uncultured Muribaculaceae bacterium | reverse complement strand
TTTCTTCTTCCGCTAGAGTAATTATCTTTTCAATATGAGTTTTTAACTCTTCTTCGTTTTTAAATTCTCCTAACTGTATTAAGTGATTGTAACTTTCAATTGGTTGTACTTCAATGAAATCATAGAAACGCATTCTTTCTTTTATTTCTTCGTTACTTAAACTTCTAGCAGTTGTAAATATTTCACCTTCTGAACAAGCAGTTCCTATTAATAAGCCTTCTCTATTTTTTGAAATTACACTTTTTAATATTCTTGGAGTTTTTTGTAAATATTTAGTATTTGCTTCTGAAACAAGTTTATATAATTTTTTTATACCCTCTTGTTTTTCAACAAGTAACAAGGTGTGATAAAAATTACCGAATTTTGATATATCTTCTTCGCTCATTAAGTTTTTTAAATCATTAATTTTTCTAACACCTCTTGCTCTTAATTTAACTAACATTTTTGATAGCACTAAAGCTGTTGCTTTCGCATCATAATCTGCTCTATGATGTGATTCTTCATCAAATTCTACTTCATATCTTTTTGTTACAATAGATAAGTTATGTCTTGGCTCTTCGGGATTTAATATTCTACTTAATTGCATAGTGTCTATTATTGGATTAGTTAGTTCTCCTAAATCATATCTAGAATATACACTAGATAAAAATGATCTATCGAACTTTGCGTTATGTGCTACAAGAGGAAGATCTGAAATCCATTTTTTAAAATCTTTTGTTACTTCTAATTCGTTTCTACAGTTTTTTACCATATCATCTGTAATCTGTGTGAATTTTGTTATGTTGGGAGGTATTGGTTTTTTAGGGTTTATTAGTTCATCAAAAGTATCTATTATAGTATCTCCTTTTATTTTTACAGCCCCTATTTCTATTAGAGAGTCTCCACTAGTTGCGTTGAAACCTGTTGTTTCAACATCGAATACAACATATGTAGTATCTATTAAATCTAATTCTGAACTTCCAAAAACAACATTTACTTCATCGTCTACAACAACAAGTTCTGTTCCATATATTACTTTTATTTTATTATCGTTATTCTTATTTATTTGTTTTGCGGTATTATAAGCCTCAGGAAAAGCTTGAACTCCGTTTTTATCTGTTATAGCAATAGCTTTGTGACCATATTCGTGCGCTCTTTTTATTAAGTTTGAAACTGACACTACACCATCCATTTGACTCATCAATGTATGTGCGTGAAGCTCTATTCTTTTAATCTTGCTATTATCCTTTATAACTTCTTTCTTTGTTTCTATCTTTTCTATACATCTTATATTTAAAATAATATCTTTAGAAAAAGAATCATACTTTGAATACCCGCTGATTTTTGCCCAATCTCCAATCTTAAAACTTGAAAGTAATTTATTTGCTTCTTCTTCATTTTTTGAAAATATTTTGCAAAATATACTATCTGTATTATCAGAAATTTTTAAAGTTATTATCTTTAAATTTTTACTAGGTATATCTCGTATATCTATTCCAAATAAATATGCTATAACAACCACATTATTATCTTCTGAAACTATATCTTTAATATAATAGTTTTGTTTAGTTTTAGTTTTTACTCCGAATACAACAGGATCTTCTTTTGTTATAGATTCTATTTTTTTTAATTTTACTTCTTTTGTTATTTCTTCTTTTATTTTTTTTCTTTCTGCTTCATTATATAAAATATCTAATTTATAATTAAAACCTGCTAATTTAAAATTATTATTTAATTCATCTTTAATATCTTCTAATTTCTTTTTTTCTGCTTTGTTTGGAACCTCTATTGTTATTTTATTATCTAAAATATATATATTATTATCCATTAATGCCTTATAAGATTTTTTATAGTTATTTAAAAAGTATTTATAATATTCTTTTAATTTTGCTTCTAACACATTTATATACTTATAAGTTATATATATATTATCTGCTTCTTTAAAACTTTTTACTAAAAGTCTGTTTATTTTTTCATATAGATCTACATCTATAGTTTCTTTCAATTCTACTATAAAGTTCCATTCTTTTTTTGTCTTATTGATTTTTAACTTTTCTAATTTACCATCTATAAAATAAGAATGGAGTTCTTCTTCTAAGTTAATTTTATCTAAAAGTAGTTTTAATTTATCATGCATATTATCACTTCCTAATAGTATATTCGACATTTAAATTATAACATATTTTAAATAGCAAAAAAAGGAATTA
>CAZIYD010000053.1:0-2373 GCA_964543375.1 uncultured Muribaculaceae bacterium | reverse complement strand
TATAATATATATTATGTTAACTTCTTAAATAAAGAAAATAATTAGATATATATACACTACTACTCTATTCTTATTGAAAGTCTTATTTTATATCATCTTTAATTTCAATTATTATTCTATTAAATCCTCATCCGTTTCTAGTTTGTTTTCTTTGAATTGTGAATAATTTTCTAATTCTTTTTGATGCCATTTTTCTAACGCTTGTAAGGTACCAACTCTTACAATCCTTACCTTTATTAGATAATTAATATACCAAAAAAATGGTACAATTAAAAGAATAAAAATCACGAAAAAGTTTGCTAAATTTTCTATGTATTGGGTATTGTTAATTAAATTATCCATTTATTCCTCCTGTGTTTTATTGTATCAATTTTATCTAATAAGTATATATTTTTTCGTTTTCTATTTGTCAATTATAGTAAAAATAAAAGACTATTTATTATAGTCCTTTACTTTTTCTAACTCTATTCCAACTTCTAAACCATTTAGATCTACTTTATTAGCTATATCTTTTTTTATTATATTAATAGTTAAAGTATCATTTTTAATATAATCATTAAATTCTTTTAATACTTTTTCAAACTCTTGATTACCATCATAATATATATTAATTCTATCTATTACATTGTAGTCATTATTCTTTCTCATTTGTTGTACCTTAGATACTAATTCTCTTGCTACTCCTTCGTGTACTAATTCTTCAGTTAAATGAGTATCTAATATTATAAACTTGTTGTTTTCCATTTGAGCATTGTATCCTTCTTTTGATGTTATTCTAACCTCTATCATATCTTTATTTATATTATATTTGATACCGTTTATTTCTATATTTAATTCTTCATTGTTTATTTTATTTAGTTCTAAATCAGTTATATTAGATAGATAATTAGCGTACTCTTTAATATTAGATCCAAATACCCTACCCGCTTCTTTATAATTAGGTAGTACCGTAAAGTTCATATATTTATCTAAGTTATCTTCAAATACAACTTCTTTTACGTTTAATTCTTCTTCTATTAGGTTTACTATATCTTTTATTAATGATTTGTATTTACCGTTTATTATTACTTTTGATATTGGCTGTCTAACCTTAATTTTAGCCTCTTCTCTACCAAATCTACCTAAGCTTATTAAATCCCTTACAAGATCCATTTTCTCTTCTAATTTATCGTTTAAATAGTTCTCGTTTGATATTGGGTAGTCTTCTAAATGAACTGATTTATTATTTGTTAATTTCATATATAAATCTTCTGTTATAAAAGGTATTATAGGAGCCATAAGTTTAGATAGACCTAATAATACTTCATAAGTTGTCTTATATACTGATTTTTTACTATTGTTTAGTTCTGAATCCCAGAATCTTCTTCTATTTCTTCTTATATACCAATTAGATAAATCATCATTTAAGAATACTTGAATATGTTTTACTGCTCTATTTAAATCGTATTCATCTAGTGCTAGTGTTGTATTTTTTACTAATCTATTATATTTAGATAATAACCATTTATCTATTTCTTCTCTAGAATTATAATCTATTTCAAATGTTCTAGGATCGATATTATCTGTATTTGCATATAATTCAAAGAATGTATATGTGTTTTTTAGTGTATTAAACATTTTAGATTCTACTTCTTTTAAACCTTCTATATCAAATTTTGTTGGAAGCCATGTTGGAGATACTGAAAGTAAATACCATCTAAGTGCATCTGCTCCATATTTTTCAAACATTTCAAAGGGATCTACAGCATTACCTTTACTTTTACTCATCTTTTGACCATTTTTATCTAATAATAGATCGTTTACTAAAACATTTTTATAAGGAGATACTCCTTTAACAAATGTAGATATTGCAATTAATGAATAAAACCAACCTCTAGTTTGATCTATTCCCTCACATATAAAGTCTGCAGGAAATTGTGATTCAAATAAATCTTTATTTTCAAATGGATAATGATATTGTGCAAAAGGCATGGCTCCTGAGTCAAACCAACAATCTATTACTTCTTTGACTCTAGACATTGTATTACCACATTTAATACATTTTATATGAACGTTATCAACATAAGGTCTATGTAAATCAATAGATTCATCTATCTTTTCCATTGATTTTTCTACTAGTTCTTTTCTTGATGAAATAGATTCTAAATGACCACAATCACATCTCCATATATTAAGAGGTGTTCCCCAATATCTACTTCTAGATATTGCCCAATCGTTTAAGTTTTCTAACCAGTTTCCAAATCTTTTTTCTCCTATAAAATCAGGATGCCAATTAACGGTATTATTATTTTCTATTAATTTATCTTTTAATTTTGTCATTTCTATATACCAACTTGGTTTAGCATAGTATAAAAGAGGTGTAGAACATCTCCA
>CAZIYD010000052.1:0-2499 GCA_964543375.1 uncultured Muribaculaceae bacterium | reverse complement strand
TTCTAATAATGATACCATTGCAACTCCTAAAAACAATAATAAAATAAAGAAATTAACAAGGAGAAAAAATGAAAGAATATTATAAAGTATTTACTACAGAATTAAAAAGTTTAGGATTAAGAAGAAATCCCAATATATTAACATTTATACCTAATGAGTGGTATTTTTTAGAAACCAAAGATATAGTAGAAGGCAGTGGAGACTTTGGTGGTATTTAGGTTTGTAGTAATTTAAGTGGCGCTAAAAAATTAACTGAATATATGTCTAAAAAACATAGTGTTGAAACAAGAGCATTTATAGTAAATATAGATCGTATATTATATCAGAATTCTTACCGATTAAAAACAAATGGAATTTATTTAAAAGAAGAAATTAAAATTAAAAAAAAGTCTTTATAAGACTTTATTTTTATGTGTGGTAACCTGTATGAGAAATATTGCGTCTTAGGTCAAGTTGGTTTTCCCTCAATCTTACATTTCGTTACCAAAATGCGGTTCCCCTTTAAAAGAATGAATGTAGCATTACTGCTTACATGACTTGATTACCACTTAGTACACACTTTAATCTCATAGAGATATCTGTCCTAGGAATTTTCTTCGAAGACCATTAGTTCTAGTCTTTTTTGCAAGTACATTTTCATATAGTAATAACAGATTAAAATTGGCCAAAATTAAACTGTCTATCTATAATCCCATACACTCGCTCAAGGCAAGCTACACTATCCACAACTTTTCATCGCAAAATAGGTTCAATCTCAAGTCGTATCCAGTATTTCTGAACACAAGAATGAGTCTCCAAGGAAAAAGGGTCCTTATACATATGCCATTACGATGGCCCTTTATCCAATTCTTTCAGCAGAAACCCCTAACTGGGCGTATCGGAGCATCCACCAAAAGCTTCATAGATATGCTCTTTTCTGGGTCTAAATGAACCCCATTTTCAAACATAATAAGCCTACTAGGATAACAGCACCACACAGTAAATATTAACATAAAATCACAATTTTGTAAAATGTTGACAAAATATAAATTTATAGTATTATATAAACACTCATGGAGGATTATATGACTTTTTGGAACGAGAACTTAATAGAAAAAAATATTAAAAATATTAAAAACAAACTTATAAAACTTACGAAAAAGCAAGATTTTATAATTTTTTTAAGTACTTTGGATACATATGAAAAAATAATAGATATTTCAAATAATATGACAGAAGAAAAATATATAAAATATGTTGAAGATTTAAATAAAGTTGGTTTTAGTTTTGATCCTATTAATATAGAAGCTTCTGGAGTAGAAACTCCAAATATATTTATGACAATATATGAGGTATCTAATTTTTTAGAAAACTTTAACATTGATTATTATGATTACTTTAATGATATGTTAAAAAAAGGATTGATTTTTTTGGAAAAAGGAGAAAATCAAAGTCAAAATCATTTTACTGATCCAATAAATAATACGAATTTTATTCATATTAAAAGCGATTTTAAAAATACTGAAAGCATAGCTTTAATTCGCGAATTTGCTAAAGTTTATCAAATAGAGAAAAATCAATATTCATTTAATGAAAGCATGATATTATTTGAAGATACTTTTCCGTTATATTTAGAATCTTCAATGTTAAGTTTTTATGAACCAAAAAGTAAAGATGATATTTTGGAGAGTTTAAAAGAGAAAAATGAAAAACTTTTTAAACTAACACAAAATAATGATGTATGTCCAATAGATAAATATGATTATTCTAGAAAAATAACATCTAATTATTTAGCAATGTTTATGTTCTTAAATAATGATATAGAAGGTTCTTTCGATTCTGTAGATGAGTTTTTATATGAAAACAACAAAAATAATAGAGCAAGTACTTTATGGACTATAGCAAATAAAAATATGGAAAAAATTGACCACATGAAAAATAGTTCTTTATCGAAATTAAGAAGTTAATATGGAAAAAGAACTTACAAAAGAAATTGTTTTTTCAAACTATAAAACCAGAATGAGAGATAGAGCAGAATTTTATACAGAAGATATGAAAAGAATAGTAAACGAAGTTGACAATACTCTTGTTGATGTTTATTGTCACGATAACAATTTAAATCTTAGAGATACTATAAATATATTTAGAGGTTTTTTAAGTGATTTAGACGAGACTTATCTGAATCTTTTTAATTATCTAATTAGTAAGAACTTAATAACTTTAAAGGGAAAGAAAAAAAGAAACTTAAAAGAAATGGGTATTTGTTATCATGATAATGGGGAAATAAAAATACAATATAACTCTACAGATTATTTATTACACACGATTTCCCACGAAATGGGACACGCAATATATAATTATGAACCAAATTCGCTTCGATTAGAGGCAGCTTATAATGAAACTATCTCACAACTTTTTCCCTACTTACTTAAAGATTATTTAAAAACAAGCTATCCTAGTATAGATCTTATACATGAAGAACAAAAACAATTTAATTATATATTTGATAGTTTTGGAGAA
>CAZIYD010000051.1:0-2979 GCA_964543375.1 uncultured Muribaculaceae bacterium | reverse complement strand
TTTAAACATCTAAACTTTTATAATAATCAAATCTTTTTATAGCGTCTTCTTTTAAATTTTCTAATATTTCTTCAGAATTTTCATTTACTTTATCTAACATACTAAATCTATTTTGTGTTTTTAAAAATTCGTTAAACATTGAAAAATCTGGTTCTTTAAAATCTAACGTAAATTTAGATTCAACTGGGTTATATCTAAATATTGGGAAATATCCAGATTTAACTGCTAGTTTTTCTTGTTCGTTAGAATTTCCCATTCCACCTTTTATACCATGACTTATACAAGGAGAGTATGCGATTATTATAGCAGGTCCATCGTGTCTTTCTGCTTCTAAAAATGCATTTAATGTTTGTTGCATATTAGCACCCATAGATATTTGAGCTACATAAGCATTGGGATAACACATAGATATTCTTGCCAAGTCCTTTTTAGTGGTTGTTTTTCCTACTGATGCAAATTTTGCTATTGCTCCCCTATTTGATGATTTAGATGCTTGACCTCCTGTATTAGAATATACTTCTGTATCTAAAACAAGTATTTTTACATTATCATTTGAAGATAACACATGATCTATTCCACCAAATCCAATATCATATGCCCAACCATCTCCACCTATATTCCAAATAGATTTATGAGGAATATATTCTTTTAATTCTTTTAATTCTGGAATGATGTCATAATTTATTGAACTATATATTTCTTTAGTTGAATCGTAATCATATGGATTTTCTAACCATTTTTTAAATAATTCTCCGTTTTCTCCTTCTAAATTGTTTTCCATTATTTCTTTTATTCTATTTCTTATAGTATTAGTTGCTATTAACATACCATATCCATATTCAGCATTATCTTCAAATAGAGAACTAGCCCAAGGGATACTATATGGGACACTAGGTAGAGATGCTCCATATATTGATGAACAACCAGTAGCGTTAGCAATTACTAAACGTTCTCCAAATAATTGAGTAAGTAATTTTATATATGGTGTTTCACCACAACCAGCACAAGCCCCACTAAATTCAAAAAGAGGTTTTGCAAATTGAGATGCTTTTACTGTGTTTTTTATTTCTTCTTTTTTAATAGATACTTTTCTTAAGTATTTATCATCTTTTTTAGCAGTTTCAATAGGTGTCATAGTTAGTGCTTTATTACCCATCTTACCTGGACAAACATTAGCACATACTGAACATCCCATACAATTTATATGTGATATTCCTATTTTAAATTTATATTCTGTACCAACAGCTTGAAGTACATCTTCTTTTATACTATCTGGAGCATTATTATATTCTTCTTCATTAAGTAAATAAGGTCTTATTACTCCATGTGGACAAACTAAAGCACATTGATTACATTGTATACAATTTTCTTTATTCCAAACAGGAATAAATTCCGCTATAGATCTTTTCTCATACTTTGTTGTACTAGTATAAAAAGTTCCATCTTTTACATTTAAAAAATCACTTACCTTTAAACTATCTCCCTTTAAGTCGTTCATATAATCAAATATTTTTATATTAGAATCTAGAGATAAGGTTTCTTCTTTATATATATTAGGATTTATATTAACTAATTTTAAACTATTTAAAGCCTCATCAATAGAGTTTATATTGTTAGTTACTACATCGTCCCCTTTCATCTCAAATCTTTCTTTAATTGATTCTTTCATCTTATTTAAAATAACATCAAAATTAGGTAAACCTAATAATTTTAATATAGAAACCTCTAATATAGTACTTACCTTATCTTTTAAACCATTCTTTAAAGCGATAGAATAAGCATCTATTATATAAACTTGTATATTTTTGTTTATTATAGAATTTATTTCAGACTTTGTTAATCTCTTATTAAACTCATCTTCATTTAGACTTGTATTATATATAAATATACCATTTTCTTTTATACTAGAAATCATGTCATATTTTCCTAAATAACTCTCTTTAGAACACACTACCAAATTAGGATTATTTACAAAATATGTGCTTCTAATCTCTTTATTTGAAAATCTCATATGACTTCTTGTAAGTCCCCCACTTTTTTTAGAATCATATTGAAAATAACCTTGTACTTTACTATCTGTGTTATCTCCAATTAATTTTATTATATCTTTAGAAGCTCCGACCATTCCATCAGATCCATATCCATATATTAAAAATTCTTTTACATCTTTATTAGTTACTACTGGACTAACTTTTAAACTTAAGTTAGTAACATCATCTTCTATTCCAATAGTAAAACCATGGAATATAGTGTTATTGTCCATATAATCAAATATTGCCTTTATTTGTGAAGGATTAGTATCTTTACTAGATAAACCATATCTTCCTCCATAAACAGGAATATCCACTACAGATTTAACATCTAAGTATAGGGGTTCTCCAATAGAACCAGGTTCTTTAGTTCTATCTAAAACCACAAGTTTAGATGCACTCTTTGGAAGTACATCTAAAAGATATTTAGAACTAAATGGTCTATATAAATGAACTTCTATTAAACCATATTCTCCATTTAAATAATCTATTGTTTCTTTTATTGTTTCACAAACAGAACCCATTGCTACTATTACATTTTTAGCATTAGGATTTCCATAATAAACAAAAGGAGCATAATTTCTACCTGTTATATTAGATATTTCTTTCATATAATCATTTACAATATCTGGTAAATTATCATAATCTTTATTTCTTACTTCTGCCATTTGAAAGTATACATCTTCAGATGCCGCAGTACCACGAACTACTTTATTATTATTTAGTGACTTAGATCTGAATTTATTTAAGGCATCTTTATCTAATAAATGCTTAATATCATCTTCTTCTAATACTTCTATTTTTTGAAGTTCATGACTAGTTCTAAAACCATCAAAAAAGTTAATAAATGGTAAACTAGATTTTATAGCAGTTAAATGACTTATGGCGGATAAATCCATTACTTGTTGAACACTACTATTTGCTATTATTCCAAATCCAGTCATTCTTG
>CAZIYD010000050.1:0-3030 GCA_964543375.1 uncultured Muribaculaceae bacterium | reverse complement strand
AAAGTATATGGTGGATTTAGGGATAATTTAGGTAATAGCATAGAAACCGATACAATGTTTGATCTAGCATCTATTACTAAAACGTTTACTCAAGTTATGATATATAATTTAATTAATGAGGGTATTTTTAATTTTGATGATAAAGTAGTCGATTTACATCCACATTTTATAAACATGGGCGATGTTACTATAAGAGATATTACAACGTTTTCTACTACGTTTAGAACAGATGATAGGATAAATAGTAAAGAAACTGTAGAAGACGCTAAAACAACTCTTTTTAATGCCTATCCAATTAAAATTGGAGAATATAATTATAATGATATTGGAATGATGGTATTAAAAGAAATAATGGAATATAAAACTGGTTTAACATATGAAGATTTATTAAATAAATATATAGTAGAGCCATTAGGTTTAGATAGAACCAAAGTTAATATACCAGAGATGTTAAAATCAAAAATTACTGGTTCTCCAAATATAGATATAGCTAGAATAAATGATTCAACCGCTAATGCTTTAGGAGGACATTCTGGACACGCTGGTATATGGGCTAGCAGTGATGATTTAATAACTTTTGGTGAAGGTATAATGAATGGAACTATAGTTCCAGAAAGTATGATACAAGATTTCTATTATCCTGGTGTATTTGACTCTGTTAGGGGGAAAGTTGGAAATACATTTGTAAACAATAAAGATTATAATAGATATATTGGTAAAACCTCACCTTTTAAAGCTTTTTCTGTACAAGGATCCACTAGGACACAGTTAAATACTCAAAGGAGTGATTCACATAATGCTTCTTCTACTATTTTATTTAATACCGCTATATTGGATTATAGTAAAGTAAAAGAGTTAGAAGAAAGTCTAGGAATAAATATTGGTACTAAATTTAACTCGGAAAATCAAAGTTTTAGACTAAACGATATACGAGCATTAATACCCATAAATGAAAGTGCTGTACCTTTAACTATAACAAATTCAAAAACAACTTTAAAATTAATGTTTTTGGATACACTTATGAAAAACTATGAAGAAAATTATAATTTAAATGTAAATGTAGATAAAGATATTAGTGGTAGAATAAAAAAATAAAACTATATATAAGTTTTATTTTTTTAATATCTTTGAACTTTTTGTTTTATGTAAATCACATAATTTTTGTAAACAATGCCCTCTAAAGTATTTAGTATTTCCAGGAGCATAATCATTAGTCTCATAAAAAGCATCAGCGGTATGAAAGTTAAAATCAATATTTAATTCATTATAGTAATGTTCAAATATTTCTTTAACTTTATCTCTACTTAAAGTATCACAGTAAATTGTAAAAGCAAAAGAATCTCCAATTATAACGGGTTCAACTTTCATTCCAATTTCTTTTAATTCTGTAAATCTTGTGAATTGACTATATTTAATAAATCCTTCTTCAAATACCAATATTTTTGAATTAGTTGTTTTTTCTATTTCTTGTATTTTTTCATATATACTCATCATCAATTTTTCTGACTTTTCAAAAGCTTCAAAACGTTTATCCGTACTCATTTGCCTTGATTTTTCAATATCAAAAACAAACATATGATATATACCTTTGGATTGTGCCTTTATAAATAAGTCTTCATATTCTTCGTATGACATGATTACCTCCTATTAAACAAAAAACTCTTATATAAGAGTTTTTTTATCAATCTGGTGGCTCCGATTGGAATCGAACCAACGACACGAGGATTTTCAGTCCTCTGCTCTACCGACTGAGCTACAGAGCCAAATTGGCGGTTCCAACGGGACTCGAACCCGCGATCTCCTGCGTGACAGGCAGACATGTTAACCAACTACACCATGGAACCAATTTAATAATGCCCTTTTAGTATACTAAATTTAGTAAAAGTAGTCAATACAAACTTTTTATTTTTTATACCATTTAGGAAAACTACTAAAAGACATTAATTCCTTTTTTATAGGGTGAATAAACTCTAAATTTGAAGCATACAAATGAATTTGAATACCAACGGGATCTTTTCCATATCTTTGATCTCCATATACTGGATGATTAATATTAGATAATTGTACTCTTATTTGATGATGTCTTCCTGTTTTCAAATCTATTTCTAACAATGATAAATTATCTTTAAAATTTATTTTCCTATATTCTAAAATTGATTCTTTTCCAAATTCTTTAGTTGTCACTATAGATTTATTAGTAGATTCATCTTTTATTAAATAATCTTTCAGTATATCTTTATCTTTAGTATTTCCATGTACTAATGCCACATATTTTTTTGTTATTTTATTTAATCTAAAGTCTTCACTTAATCTACTAGATGCTTTAGAAGTTTTAGCAAATACCATAACGCCGCCTACTGGTCTATCTAGTCTATGAACTAAACCCAAGTAAACATTTCCTGGCTTGTTATATTTTTCTTTTAAATACCTTTTTATTATTGTAGACATGTCTAAATCTTTGGTAGAATCTCCTTGTACCAAAATATTAGGTTCTTTTATAACAACAATTATGTGATTATCTTCAAATAATATATCTAAATTTTTCATTTTATACCTTAATAAAAGATAATATCTTTTGATATTATCTAATTTCTTCAAGCATTTGTTCTAATAATTCTAAATTTGCAAAGCCTTGTTTGTTTTTTACTATTTTACCATCTTTGTATATTAGAAGTGTTGGTATAGCCATTATTCCATATGTAGCAGATAATCCTGCTTCTTCATCTACATTTACTTTTAAAACTTTTACATCAGTATGTTTACTAGCAAAAGTTTCTAATATTGGAGCAATCATTTTACAAGGACCACACCAATCAGCATAAAAATCTACTAATACTATTCCTTCCTTTACTTCTTCTAAATAGTCTTTTTCTGTTACATGTTTTAACATATTATTCCTCCTTAATTTTTAATTTACCTTTATCTATTAACTTTGTAATGTTTTCTTTTGTAATTATACCACTTTCTTTTATTATTTCTAATATTTTTTCGTTAGTAGTATCCTTATTATCAGTATTTATATCTTCTAGT
>CAZIYD010000049.1:0-3381 GCA_964543375.1 uncultured Muribaculaceae bacterium | reverse complement strand
ATCCTTATGGGATAGTAGTGTTCGTGCATAGGGAAAAAATAACCTATGATAGTCTTTTTAGACTAATAGCTTCGAAATAATCTAAGTCGAAAGATATGATTAAATTAGATATAAAAGTGCCATAGTGACGATGTTATCTAGAAATGGATAAAGTGGAACGAGGTAAACCTCACGAGTGAGAAACCCAAATTTTGGTAGGGGAGTCTTCGATGGAGTAATTCAAAGAAGAATGCATATGCATAGATAAATGTTTGCGGGCTCGAAAGAGTTACAGAACATGGCTTATAAATAGTTTTTAATTTTAAGAAAGGACGATTAGCTTGAAAGAAATAGGAGAATTTTTAAAAAGTTCTAGAGAAGAAAAAGGAATATCAATAGAAGAGGCTTCTGAAGATTTAAAATTATCAAAAGAGGTTGTTGAACAAATAGAACTTGGAAATAAGGATGTTTTTAAAGATATTTATGAACTTAGAAGTTGTGTAAACGCTTATGGAAAATACCTTTGTTTAGATTGTGGCCAAATATTGGATGATTTTAATGAATTTGTATTTGAATATACATCAAAAATACCTATAAAAGAAATAGCAAAAGCATCAATGGAAATGCAACCAGAAACAAAAAAAATATCTTCTCCATATACACAAGAAGATATTATAAATAAAAAATCATATAACAAATTTATAATAATTGGTGCTGTTTTAGCTGTAATAATAATTTTAGCACTTATAATTATACTGTGAGGATATTATGAAAATGAATTTACCAAATAAACTTAGTATATCTAGATTAATAATCGCCTTTATATTATCAATTGTTTTACTTTTTCCGTTTTATTTACTTAATTTAGAATTTCCAAAGTTAATAGTAAACAAAATACTTGTTATAGATTTAAAATATATAATAGCGGGAATTTTATTTGTTATTGGATCTATAACAGACTTATTAGATGGTAGACTTGCAAGGAAAAACAATCAAGTAACAGATTTTGGAAAATTTATAGATGCAATTGCGGATAAGGTTTTAGTTAACACATCTTTAATAATACTTGCTGCACAAGGATTTATAAGCCCTACAATTCCCGTTATAATAGTAGCTAGAGATACAATAGTAGATTCTATTAGAATGATATCAGCATCAAGAGGAACTGTAATAGCTGCAGGTAAAACAGGAAAGATTAAAACAATATTCTTAATGCTTGGCATATCACTAACTTTCTTTTATAATCTACCGTTTGAATTATGGAATGTAGATTTAGCAAGTGTTCTATTAATTATATCTATAGTATTATCGATTTATTCAGCATTTGAATATTATTATCTAAACAAAGAAAAACTTTTCGAAAAATAAAGAATTGTTAAATAAAAAACACCAAAACAGATGAATTAACAACATCTGCTTTTATTTTTGCATATAGAACTTTACAAAAATACCGAACAAAAGTTCGAAAACGTATTGCTTTTTTAAAATTCATATATTATAATTAACTTATAAAATAAATTGGAGGAAAAGATGACAACAGAAAAAGACAAAGTATTAGATCAAGTACTTGCCGATATCGAAAAACAGTTTGGAAAAGGTTCTATAATGAGACTTGGAACAGATAAGGTAAGAGAAATAGATACATATTCTAGTGGTTCTTTATCACTAGATATTGCACTAGGTGTTGGTGGATATCCAAAGGGAAGAATAGTAGAAATATATGGACCCGAATCTAGTGGAAAAACTACGTTTGCGTTACACGCTATAGCAGAAGTTCAAAAAGCAGGAGGAAGAGCAGCATTTATTGATGCAGAGCATGCATTAGATCCCGTTTACGCATCAAAACTAGGGGTGGATGTAGGTGATTTATTATTATCTCAACCAGATACTGGAGAACAAGCTTTAGAGATTTGTGAAGCATTAGTTAGAAGTGAAGCAATTAGTTTAGTAGTAATAGATTCAGTAGCAGCACTTGTTCCAGAGGCCGAAATAGAAGGTGAAATGGGAGATAGCCATGTTGGTCTTCAAGCAAGATTGATGAGTCAAGCATTAAGAAAATTATCAGGAACAATAAGTAAAACCAATACAATAGTAATATTTATAAATCAACTTAGAGAAAAAGTTGGAGTTTTCTTTGGAAATCCAGAAACTACACCAGGAGGAAGAGCATTAAAATTTTATTCTACTATTAGGTTAGATGTTAGACGTGCAGAACAATTAAAACAAGGAGATAATGTAGTTGGAAACAAAGTAACAATAAAGGTTGTAAAAAATAAAGTTGCACCACCATTTAAGAGTGCTTCACTTGATATTATATATGGAGAGGGAATAAGTAAAGAAGCAGAATTAATAGACTTAGCAACCGAAATAGCAATACTAGAAAAATCTGGTGCATGGTATTCATATAATGGAGAAAAACTTAGTCAAGGAAAAGAAAATTTAAGACTTATATTAAAAGAAAACAAGAAATTATATGATGAGTTAAATAAAAAGGTTAGAGATCATTATAATTTTGGAACAAAACCAAAAAAACAAGAAGTAAAAGAGTAGGTGTACTCTTTTTCTATTAAAATAGTTATAATACATAAAAAATACCCCTTTAAAAAAAGTAATATATATAGTAAAATACAAGTAGATTAAGGAGTGATTATATGGAAGATATTTTAATTTTAGTAAAAGAAGAAATGGAAGAAGCAATAAAAAATATGGAAAAACGATTTTTAAATGTAAGAGCTGGTAGAGCAAGTGCTTCTGTTTTAGATGGAATAACAGCAAATTATTATGGTGTACCTACGCCTCTAATACAACTTGCTACTATTTCAATTCCAGAAGCAAGAACTCTCATGATAAAACCTTTTGATAAAAATTCTTTATCTGATATAGAAAAAGGAATATATGAGGCTAATATAGGACTTACTCCAAACAACAATGGGGAATCAATTATAATAGCGTTCCCACCTCTTACCGAAGAAAGAAGAAAAGAATTCGTAAAACAAGTAAAAGAGATGGCAGAAGAAACAAGAATAGTGCTTAGAAACATTAGACAAGATGGTAACGAAAGTATAAAAAAAGAAGAGTATCCAGAAGATGATGAAAAAAGAGGAATGGAAAGAGTTCAAAACTTAATAAATGAATATAACGAAAAAATAGAAAATATTTTAAAAGAAAAAGAAAAAGAATTAATGACATTGTGATATAATATAAAACATAAAGACGAAGATAAAAGAGTAGTAACAAATTACTAATTTATAGAGAATTGATGTTCGGTGAAAATCAATATTGGTAATTGCGAATTCGCTTTTGGAGTCTCATATATAAAATATATGACGTTTCTCCCGTTAAGAGATTTAAGTGCATAGAAATATGAATTAAGGTGGTACCACGTAAAAGCGTCCTTATTAT
>CAZIYD010000048.1:0-3475 GCA_964543375.1 uncultured Muribaculaceae bacterium | reverse complement strand
CGCGTGATTTTGTAAGATATTCTAAATATCAATCAGGTTCATTCTGGGATCCTGTGTATGTCTATAAAGTAGATAATACAAAAGAAATTGATTTAGTTCAAATTACTTATGATAGAGATGAATTTGGAACTTTTACAATTACATTTAAATATGAGGCGGCTGGTAATTTAAGAGCAATAACAGAAGTACAAAATAATGGTTAATAGTTATCAAAAACTAATAATAAAAATGGACTTATTTAATATAAGTCTTTTTTTTATGTAAATATAATGCTATAATTTATTTATAATAAAGGAGTATAAATGGACTGGTTAGGAGTTAAAGAATTTATTAAAGATAGTTTTTGGTATATAGTTATGTTTATTACTATTCTTTTGATTGCAATATATGTAATTAGTTTTAGTCAAGTAATAGGTCCTTCTATGAAAAACACTTTAGATAATGGCAATATAATATTGATATCTAAAATTAATTACAAGTTTAATAACCCTAAAAGAAATGATATTGTAGCTTTTGATTTTAAAGGAAATAAATTTTTAATAAAAAGAGTAATAGGTATGCCTGGTGATACAGTATCTATTAAAGATAGTAAAGTATACTTAAATGATGAATTATTAAATGAACCATATATAATTGAAGATAAAAACAACTTAAATAAAGATTATGGTACTTTAAAGAAAGATGAATACTTTGTACTTGGAGATAATAGGGGTGAATCATTAGATAGTAGAAATTTTGGTTTTATAAGTAAAAAAGATATTATTGGAAAGGTTATATTTAAACTATTTCCATTTAATGAAATAAAATTAGTAAAGTAAGGAGATATTATGGCATATATTAAGTTTAAAGAATTAACACATTATTTTAATTTTAATAAGAAGTTGCAAGAAAAAGAACTACCAGAATACGTTTATCAATATATATCAGATAAGGAAAAGATACTTGCGGTTTATTCGACAAGAAGAGATAAAGCTGTATTTACTGATCAAAAACTAGTGCTTTTTGATTTAAAAGGAATACTTGGAAGTACTAAAAAGATTCAAATATTTCCTCATAGAAGTATATGTTCATCTGCTATAGTATTTAATAGATCATCTATATATATGTTATTTACTTTAAGTAGTGGTTATCAAACAAGATTAAATTTTATAAATTTAACTCCTGAAGATAAAACTAATATTAGAAAATTATATTATCAAATATATGAAAATATGGATGAATAAAGATATGTTTTATATCTTTTTTTGTTTTTATGTTATAATTTAAAAGAAATTTTATTTTTTAGTTAAATAAGATATTTAGGAGGCTTTATGAAAAAGAATCTAGTAATAGTGGAATCTCCCGCTAAATCTAAGACTATAGAAAAATACTTGGGAAGTGAATATAAAGTAGTATCTAGTAAAGGACACATTAGAGATTTATCTACTAAAGGAAAATATGGGTTTGGGGTAGAGTTAGAAAACAACTTTAATCCAATATATGAAATAATTAAGGGGAAGAAAAAAGAAGTTACTTCTTTAAAAAAAGATGTTAAAGATTCAGAAATGGTTTATCTTGCAACTGACCCAGATAGAGAAGGGGAAGCAATAAGTTGGCATTTAAAAGATGAACTCAGTTTAAAAGATGACAAGTATGAAAGAGTAGTATTTAATGAAATAACTAAATCAGCTATTTTAGATGCATTTAAACACTCTAGAAAGATAGATGAAGCTTTAGTACATAGTCAAGAAACAAGAAGAATCTTAGATAGAATTATAGGCTTTAGATTGAGTAAGTTAATGCGTAGTAAAACTGGTGGTAAAAGTGCCGGTAGAGTTCAAAGTGTAGCACTTAAACTAATAGTGGATAGAGAAAATGAAATAAAAGCATTTAAAAAAGAAGAATATTGGACTATAGATGCTATATTTAGTGAATTTAAAGCAAGATTAGAAAAATATGGAACTAAAGAAGTTAAAATAAATAATGAAACTGAAGCAGATGAAATCTTAAATAAATTATCTAATACATTTAAAATAGAATCTGTTGATAAAAAGAATAAAAAAAGGCAATCTAAAGCACCTTTTATAACATCTAGTTTGCAACAAGAAGCTATATCTAAATTAAACTTTACATCAAAGAAAGTTATGTCTATAGCACAAAAACTATATGAAGGTATAGATTTAAAAGATGAAACTATAGGTTTAATAACATATATGAGAACAGACTCTATTAGATTAAGTAATGATTTTATATCTTCTACATATAAATTTATAGAAAATAAGTATGGAGATAAATATGTTGGTGCTGTTAAGAAATCAAAAAGTAAAGATAACGTTCAAGATGCACATGAGGCTATAAGACCAACTAGTATTGAAAAAACTCCTGAAAAGGTTAAGGAATATTTATCTAATGATGAGTATAAACTATATAGTTTGATATATTATAGAGCTCTAGCGTCTTTAATGAAAGAAGCAACAGTAGAACAAACAAGTGTAGTATTAGATAACAATAACTATAAGTTTAAAGCAACAGGTCAAGTAATAGTATTTGATGGATATTTAAAAGTATACAGTGATTATGAAAAAGGAGAAGATGTAATCTTACCTCCATTTGATAAATATAAATCTAATGTAATAACATCATCCAACATAATAAAAGAACAACACTTCACCCAACCACCTTCTAGATACACAGAAGCACGTCTAATTAAAGAATTAGATGAACTTGGTATAGGAAGACCATCTACGTACTCAAAGATTGTAGAAACGCTTATAAATAGAAAGTATGTTGATGTAATAGAAAAGAAGTTTAATCCCACTGAAATTGGTATAGAAACTACTGTTAAGTTACAAGAAGGATTTAGTGATTTAATAAATGTAGAATATACTGCGAATATGGAAAAAGATTTAGATGATATAGCAGAAAACAAATTAAATTGGATAGAATTATTAAATAATTTTTGGGCTTATTTTGAACCAAAAGTAAAGGAAGCATTTGATACTATGGAAAAAAATCAAAAAGAAACTGGAGAAATGTGTCCAGAATGTGGTAGCCCACTAGTAGAAAAGTTTGGTAAATATGGTAAATTTACTGCTTGTTCTAATTATCCTACATGTAAATACATTAAAAAAGAACCACAAAAAGAATATGGACCATGTCCTGAATGTAATGAAGGAATAGTAGTAGAAAAGAAAACTAAAAAAGGTAAATTCTTTTATGGATGTAATAGATATCCAGATTGTACTTATGCTACTTGGGATGAACCTAATAAAGATACTAAGAAGTAATTCTTAGTTTTATTAATAAATTATTTTAATATTATGTATTATTTGAAAGTAAAAAATATAAATTTTGTATATAAAAACAAAGAAATGTCTGTTATAATTAGTATGTCGGGAGTAGTTAACCGATTTGACTATATTTTGATTTTTTCATCAATTATTCTCTGAAATTATCAAAATGAAAAAAGATTGGCACACCGTAATATATAATAAGT
>CAZIYD010000047.1:0-3554 GCA_964543375.1 uncultured Muribaculaceae bacterium | reverse complement strand
AAGTACATTGTTAGGTAATAAAATGTGTGGACACTTAATATTTCCATTTGTAAAGTATGTTTTTTTTATAAAAAAGTTTAATATTTAGGTTTCAAGTGTTATAATTATTTAATAGTAGAGGGGTTTACTGGAGGTGTGTTACTTAATGATAAAAAAAACACAAAATTTATCATCGTCTCCATCAAATAAAAATACTTCTATATTAAAAAGAAGTGTTGTTTTTGTGTTAAATATATTTAAATACTTTTATTATGGATTAATAGTAATAATAACTTTTCCATTTAAGATTATTGCATTACCTTTTAAATTAAAAAAGAATAAAAATAAAGAACAAATAGATAAAAACATACTAAAAGAAGCAAAATTACTAAAAAAAGAACAACATCGTTTGCAAAAAAGAGAGTTAAAAGAAAAGCAAAAATTAATAATAAAAGAAAAACTTAAAAACGATAAAAAAGAGCAAGAAAAACTAAAAAGAATTAAAAAAAGACAAGAAGAAAAAGAAAGAAAACTTAGTGAAAAAATAAGAAAACAAGAATCAAAGATAATAGCAAAAGCAGAAAAACAAAAGCAAAAAGAAAAACGCTTAATAGAAAAACTTGAAAAAGAAGAAAGATTAAAAAGAGAAAAAGCCGAAGCAATACAAAGAAGAAAAGAAAATGCAGATAAAGTTAAGCAAGCGAGATTAGAGGCAAAAGAAAAAAGAAAAGCAGAAGAAAGATTATCATTTTCTGAAAAAATTAAAAGATGGTATAAAAACTTATCCTTTGTAAAATATAGAGAAAATAAAGCTGAGATGGAGCGTCAAGTTTTATTGATAAACTTTGAAGGAGAAGACGCTGTTCGTAGTGAACAAAAAATATATTATAAATATGTAGCTAAGAAACTCGAAAGTGGAGAAGTAGAAAAAGGAATATTTCCAGCATTCTCTAAACTAGATGTTCACTCATTTTTACTTGCAGAAGGTTATGAAGTTTATGAAATAACACCTCAAAAAAATTATGGAAGAAGTATAATAACCAAATTATTTAGATCGAAACTTAAAAGATCTGATCTTGTATTTTTCTTAACACAATTATCAACCTTTTTAAAATCCGGTTTACCATTACTTGATTCTATAAAAATATTAGAAAAACAAACAAAAAAGAAAATGCATAAGAATCTTTATAAATCTATTTCATATGAACTTACAATGGGCGAAAACTTTAGTGAAGCTATTGAAAAACAAGGAGAATCTTTTCCTAAGTTGTTAGTAAACATGATAAGATCAGCAGAACTTGCTGGAAACTTACCCGAAATATTAGATGATATGGCTATATATTATGAAGAGATGGAAAAAACTAGAAAACAAATGAAATCAGCAATGACTTATCCCGCTGTAATATTTGTATTTGCAACAATAGTATTAGTCTTTATAATGATATTTGTAATACCAGAATTTGTTGGTATATATTCGGAAATGGAAACAGGATTACCTTCCATAACCGTTTCTGTTATTAATATAAGTAATTTTTTACAAAAAAACATATTATATGTTGTTTTAGGAATAGTAGTTTTTATAATTATTTTAAATGTTTTATATAAATCAGTTAAAGTATTTAGAACTATGTCACAATGGGTTTTTATGCATATGCCTGTATTTGGTAATATAATAATATATAATGAAGTAACAATGTTTACAAAAACATTTGGTTCTCTATTAAATCATAATGTATTTATAACAGAAAGTATGGAAGTTTTAAGTAAAATAACTAATAACGAAATATATAAGATGTTAATATTTGATACGATTACTAATTTAGCAAAAGGAAGTCCTATATCTACAGCATTTAAGAATCAGTGGGCTTTTCCTGTAATCGCATATGAAATGTTATTAACAGGTGAAAGAACAGGAGAACTTGGTAATATGATGGTTAAAGTCTCTAATTATTATCAAATGCAACATAAAAATGCCGTAGGTCAAATAAAAACATTTATAGAACCAGTTATGATAGTGTTTTTAACTGTTATGGTTGGTATTATACTTATGTCGGTAGTTCTTCCAATGTTCCAATTATATTCAGGCGTTTTGGGGTGATTAATATGCTTACAACGTTATATTCTATATTTTTCTTTATTTCTGGTACTGTATTTGGTTCTTTTTTCAATGTTGTGGGGTACAGAGTTCCAAAAAAGGAATCTATTGCATTTCCCCCATCACACTGTACCAATTGTAAAAATAGACTTGGAGTATTAGAACTTATTCCTATTTTTTCCTATTTGTTTTTAGGTGGAAAATGTAAACATTGTAAAAAAGAAATAAGTATAATGTATCCTTATATAGAATTATTCACGGGTTTTTTATTTTTTATTTCTTATATAGTTTTTGGTCTAAATATAAAGTTATTATTTTCTTTAATATTGGTTTCTTTATCTAGCATTGTATTAGTTTCTGATTTTAGATATATGATAATACCAAACGAACTAATAATAGTGTTTTATATTATGGCATTTATAGTTAGATTAATAATAAATGGGTTTTCAAATATACCAAGTATTTTAATAGATTCTATTACTCCGTTTATATTTTTATATCTAATAAAGATATTTGGAGATAAACTATTTAAAAAAGAAACATTGGGTGGGGGAGATATTAAACTTATGCTTATACTAGGACTATTCTTAGGGTGGGATAATTCAATTATATCTATATTCTTAGCGACTTTTATGGCTTTTCCAATCGCAATATATTATTACTTTAAAAACAAAGAACATATGCTTCCTTTTGGACCTTATCTATGTTTGGGGGCTTTATTAATTCATTATTTAGGAATGACATCTATTGAAATATTGAGGTTGTTTTATTAAATAGACTATGATAATATATATTCAAACGAAAAAAGAACATAGTAATAAACAAATTATATTTAGAGAGTTAATGTTTGGTGAAAATTAATATATAAATGTTTATGAATCTACTCTTTTAGTGAAATGAAAACATTTCCGGTTATTCCGTTATAATAACAGAGTTAAATAAAGGATGGTACCGTGCTTATGCACTCCTTGCCATTCTTTTTTATATTTAAAGGAGGATATATGATAGATATCAAAATAATTAGAGAAAACAGTGAACTTGTAAAAGAAAACATGAGAAAGAAATTTCAAGAAGATAAACTTTATTTAGTGGATGATGTAAAAAGAATAGATGAAGATTTTAGAAAATATAAGTTGGAAGCAGATGAACTAAGAAGTAGTAGAAATCAATTAAGCGATAAGATTGGTAGTTTAATGCGGGACGGAAAAAAAGAGGAAGCATTAAAAATAAAAGATGAAGTAACAGAGATAAACAATAAATTAACGAATATAGAAAAAATAGAAGAAGAGTTAAAAGAAAAAACAAATAGCATAATGATGCTTATACCTCAAATAATAGATGAAAGTGTCCCAATAGGAAAAGATAGTAGTGAGAACGTTGAAGTAAAAAGATATGGAGAACCAATAGTACCAGACTATGAAATACCATATCACGCTGATATATTATATCAGCGTGATATAAGGAGGCATCAACATGCGCA
>CAZIYD010000046.1:0-3559 GCA_964543375.1 uncultured Muribaculaceae bacterium | reverse complement strand
CAACCATAAAAAGAGTAATACTCTTTTTTTATTTGTATGATATAATTTTGATATGAAAAGAAACGAAGTAGATAGATCACAATTGTCGCCTATGATGTTACAGTATATGGAGATAAAAGATAATTATGAAGATGTTATCTTGTTTTTTAGATTGGGTGATTTCTATGAAATGTTCTTTGAAGATGCTATTAATGTATCTCATGAATTAGAATTAACTTTAACGGGTAAAAGTGCGGGCTTAAGTGAAAGAATTCCGATGTGTGGAGTTCCACATCATGCAGCAAATATATATATAGATAAATTAATTGACTTAGGGTATAAAGTCGCAATATGTGAACAAGTTGAAGATCCAAAGGACGCTAAAGGTGTAGTAAAAAGGGAAGTATTGCAAGTAGTATCTAGAGGAACTGTAATGAATACTGATTCACTAGATGAAAAATCAAACAATTATATTGGAACTGTAATAGATTTTAATCATTGTTATGTAATAAGTTATACTGATATCTCTACTGGAGATATATTTATTACATTAACTGAACACGATGAATCTAGTTTAATAATGGAAATATTATCTTTAGATTTAAAAGAAATAATAGTAAGGAATGGTTTTAATATAACTGTTAATAATATTTTAAAATCAAAACACAAAGTTAATATAAATATATATGATGAATTTAAAGAATTAGATGAATATAAAGAAATATATAATGAACTAATAGATGTTAGATTTGTAGAATCAATAAAATACTTACTAACATATTTAGATGATACTCAAAAAAGAAGTCTTTCACATTTAAAAAAAGCTATAGTTATAGATTCATCTTCTATTCTTAAAATGGATATAAATACAAAAAGAAATTTAGAACTTACTGAAAATTTAAGACTTAAAAATAGAAATTACTCTTTATTTTGGTTACTTGATAAAACACGTACTGCAATGGGAAGTAGATTATTAAAAAATTGGATAGAAAATCCTACTGTTAATAAGTCTATTATATTAAAAAGACATGATATTGTTGAAACATTACTTGAAGAATTCATATTAAAAGAAGAACTTAGAAATTTATTATATGAAGTATACGATTTGGAAAGATTATCGGGCAGAATTTCATATGGAAACGCTAATGCTAAAGATTTATTACAATTAAAGACCTCACTAAAGGTATTACCTAACATAAAAAATATACTTAAAGATTTAAATTTTTATTCAGATATAGAGACATTATCTGATCTATTTGACTTGTTAGAAGCATCTATAAATGAAGATGCTCCAATAACAATAAAAGAAGGATCGTTAATAAAAAATGGATATAACTTAGATTTAGATACACTAAAAAATTCTAAAAAGGGTGATAAAGATTTTTTACTTAAATTAGAGCAAGTTGAAAGAGAAAAAACAGGTATAAAGAACTTAAAAGTTGGATTTAATAAGATATTTGGTTATTATATTGAAATATCTAAAGGTAGTATTAAAGATATTCCCGAAAACTCTGGTTATGAGAGAAAACAAACTCTAGCGAATGCTGAAAGATATGTAACTCCATTATTAAAAGAAAAAGAAGAATTAATACTTGGAGCAGAAGAAAAAATAATAAATATAGAATATGAGTTATTTATAGAAATAAGAGATAAAGTAAAAACATATATATCTAAATTACAAGATATAGCAAGAACTATCAGTGAAGTAGATGTACTTCAAGCTTTTGCTATAGTATCAGAAGAAAATAATTATATAAGACCAAATATATCGGATAATAGAATTATAGATATTAAAGATTGTAGACATCCTGTTGTAGAAAAGGTAATAGTTGATGAATTTGTACCCAATGATATATTGATGAACAAAGAAATTAATATATTACTTATTACTGGACCAAATATGTCAGGTAAATCTACATATATGAGAAGTTTGGTAGTTACTATTATAATGAATCAAATAGGTTGTTTTGTTCCTTGTTCAAGTTGTACTCTACCGATATTTGATAAAGTATTTACAAGAATCGGAGCATCAGATGATTTAGTAAGCGGAGAATCAACTTTTATGGTTGAAATGATCGAAGCTAACAACGCTATTAAGAATGCTACTGATAACAGTATTATAATTTTTGATGAGTTAGGAAGAGGTACTGCAACTTATGATGGAATGGCTCTAGCACAAGCAATAATCGAATATATACACGATAATATAAAATGCAAAACATTATTTTCAACACATTATCACGAACTAACATCATTAGAAAAAAGTTATAGTAATTTAAAAAATATACACGTAAGTGCACTAGAAGAATCAGGTAAAATAATTTTTTTACATAGGGTAAGAGATGGTGCAATAGATAAAAGTTATGGTATACATGTAGCTAAACTTGCTAATTTACCTAATTCATTAATAGATAGAGCAAATAGTATACTTAAATCCTATGAAACAAAAGAAAAAGGCAATGTATATATACAAGAAAATCTAAATTTGGAAGTAAAAGAAGACAATAAAGTAATAGATAAATTAAAAGATTTAAATATATTAGAGATAAATCCTATACAAGCATTAAATATATTAGATGAATTAAAAAAGGAAATTACCAAATAATATGATATAATTTTTTTGAGGTGAGAAATATGGAAAAATTTAAGGATAATGACAATTTACTTCAATATGTAGAAAATTATTTTTCTACACGCGAGGATTACGAATTAAGACCTAATCATAGAGCTCCGATAGATCCTATATTAAGAGAAAAGATGAAAGAAACACCTTTAGTAGAGAGATTAAACTGGGTACTTATGTCAGAAAGAAAAAAGAGGTATGAAGACCCTTTTCAAAGTAGTCTATTCGATACTTTTGATAAAGAGGAACTAGCTCAGTTTTTAATTACATATGATCCTAAAGATAAAAAGAAATATGTAGATGCAAGAATGTTTGAAAAAATGCCAAGAGGCACGATGCAAAGTTTATTTTTATATGAAGAAGCAATGGATAATATAAATGATTATGGGGATAAAACCATGCTTGCTAAAGAGTACTCAAAAGAAAATGCAACATCAATATATGATTTTATGATAAACAATGCTGATTCATTAGATGATGATTTATTCGTAGCTTTAAAAAATAATCTTCCAACGACAAAACAATTAGAGGATATAGAAGATATTTATGAAGACTTCTTTGTTGCATATTACGAAGAAAAATCTGGTAGAAAAAGATGAAAACAAGGAGAGAACTTAGAGAAATAGTAATGATATCTTTATATCAAATACTCATGTTTGAAGCAAATAAAATCTCTTTTGATAAGGAAAGTATAGTAGATGCTTTGTTAGAAGAACCAAATGAATTTGTAATAGAAACTTTAAATGGAATATTAAATAATAAAGAAGATATAGATAATATAATAAATAAATATCTAAAGAATTGGACTATAGATAGACTTGGAAAAACAGATCAATCTATACTTAGACTTGGAGCATATGAAATACTTTATACTGATACTCCTGGTGCTATAGTTATAGATGAAGCAATTGAACTATCAAAAAAATACTCTGATGATAAAGTAAAAGATATGATAAA
>CAZIYD010000045.1:0-3612 GCA_964543375.1 uncultured Muribaculaceae bacterium | reverse complement strand
ATGTTTCTTTTTCTGTTTCTTCTACTACATTTAGTATTCTTGGTACCGCTATTATCAGTATTAATGCTAGTACTACTATTACAGACAGTAATTCTATTAATGTAAATCCTTTTTTATTCATATTCACCTCAGCTTTACTGTAAGTTTATTATCTTTTAGTTCTTGATAATAAACATAACCAGTTCCTTCATATTCTAATTCTAATTTTAACATATTTGACAATGTTTTAATATCTTTTAAAGATAAATTAGTTAAATCTTGAAGTGTTATATCTTTGTAATTTGTTATTAAGAATATTGTATTAGAAGCATTTACATCTATATTTGAGTTTGGATATTGATTTATTATTTTATCCCCATCACCAATTATAAAAACTTTTTTATATTGATTGTTTATCAAATCTTTTATATCTAATACTTTTTTATTTAAAAGATTTGGCATATTGTAGTTAAATAAGGTACTATCTACCCTCAAGTCTTTGTACATTCCTTTATAGTTTGCAATATCTTTTATTAACTTTGTTGTTGTGTCAGGAAGACCGGTTCCCAAAGTTATTGGATCTTTCATTGCAACATATATGATTATCTCCGGATCATCTTTTGGAAACATTCCAACAAAACTTCTTATATAATTTCTCTCACCAACTACATATTTACCCGTTTTAGGATCAGTATATTGTGCTGTACCAGTTTTCCCTATAATGTCATATCCTTCTATCTTATATCTTGTACCAGTTGCTCTATCAGGTGTATCATTTATTACATTATACATTAGATCTTTTATCTTATTTACGGTATTTAAACTAGCCACCCTACCTAATTCTTCTCTTTTTCCTTCATATACTATCTTGTTTTCACTATTTATTATTCTATCTACAATATATGGTTTTAGCATTACCCCACTATTTGATATTGTTGTTAAACCTTGTAACATTTGTATTGGCGTAGTTGTTATTCCTTGACCAAAACCTGCATTTGCTATTTCTATTGGGTATCTAAAATTTAACTTACCATTTAATTCATTAGGTAGTGTTATACCAGTTTTTTTAGAAAATCCAAATTTTGTAAAAGAATCTCTTAATTCTTTTCCTGTTATTTTTTTATTTGTTAATTCTACAATTCCCACATTTGATGATACTGCAAAACCCATATCATAATTTATTGTTCCCCAACCTTTTAAATTCCAGTCTGATACTGTATCGGTTGTATTTTTAAAACCTATTTTACCAGATTTAAAGGTTTCATTTCCATCGTAGTTACCTTTTTCTAATACTGACATGTAAGTAAAAACTTTCATAGTAGAACCCGGTTCAAAAGCATATGAAACAAGTGGATTCATATAATTTTTTATATCTTTTTTGTTAGGATCAAATGATGGATATGATGTGGTTCCTAGTATTGCTCCTGTTTTTGCGTCCATTACAGCTGTAATAATCCATTCTGGTTTGTTGTTATTATAAGAATCTTTTGTAATTGTTTCTACAAAGTATTGAATATTACTATCTATAGTTAAGTGGATATCAACACCATCTTTTGCTGGAATTGTTATTTCGGGTGTGTTTGGCATCTTATAGCCTTTTAAGTCTTTTTGATATTCGTGTAATCCGTTTTTTCCACTCAACTCTTCGTTATAAAATTTTTCTATTCCCATTTCTCCAAGCATATTTGATTCTTTTTCTGATACATAACCTATTATATAAGATAAGAATTCATTATTAGGATAGTATCTTTTTTGTGAAGTGGTGAAAAATATACCTGGTAATTTTAATTTTTCTATTTCTTCTTTTTTAACTTCTGATATAGATCTTCCACCTGGACCAAGTTCAACTTGATTTACATTTTTATTAAGTAGGTTTAGTATTTGTGATTCTGTCATATTTATAATTCCAGATAATTCTTTTGCTGTTTTTTCTTTATCTATTACTAAAAAACCCTCTTTTTCTTCTGATTTATGTGCTGCTTTTAACCTTGCAACAACAGTATAAGAATTTACTGTTTGAGCAAGTAAGTTTTCCGAAGCATCATAAATGTTACCTCTTTTTGAATATATAATTTGTTTTGAGGTATTTCTATTAGATGCGAACTCTTCTAAGTTAGTATTATCTATTTTAGTTGCTACAGATAAAAATCCTAATCTTATTATTACTACAATAAAAAAAAGAAACAAAAACATAATAACAAATTTGTTGAATACTATTTTTTCATTTCTTTTCATATAATACACCTACTAGTTTTTTGATAATACTTTTATATTAGTACTATTGTACCCTAAACCTTCACTTTCTATTGCTTTTCCTAAATTAGATAGTGATTTTAGTTCATCAACTTTCATAGTTAAACTTTCTATTTTATTTACTTCTTTAACTATTTCTTTTTTTATGTTTTCTACTTCTATATTAACATTTGATGCTGCAGATTTCAAGAATAAAGATAAAGGTATAAATAAGACCATAGATATAAAACATACTGTGGTAATTATTTTTGATATTTTTAATTTCTTTCTCATTATAACCTCTCTATTACTCTTAATGTAGAACTTTTTGATCTAGAATTATCTTTTAATTCCTTTTCACTTGGATATATTCTACTTATTATTTTTATTTTTGGTTTATATTCATCGGGTATTTCAGGTAATCCTTTGAATATTTTATTTATTTCACTATGTTTTTTAAATATATTTTTAACTATCTTATCTTCTAGAGAATGAAATGTTATAACTGATAATATACCATTTGGTTTAAGCATATTTATAGCGTCTTCAATAGCAGTTTCAATCTCTTTTAATTCATTATTAACTTCTATTCTAATTGCTTGAAATATTCTTTTTACAGAATCCATTTGATTTTTAGGAACTGATGATATTATTATGTCTACTAATTCTTTTGTAGTTTCTATTTCTTTTTTAGATCTATAATCTAATATTTTCTTTACGATATTTTTAGAATATCTTTCTTCTCCATAACTATAAAATATATTCAATAATTCTTTATATTCATAGTTATTTACTATGTATTTTGCATCTAACAATTGATTTTGATTCATTCTCATATCTAATACAGAATCTTTCATATAACTAAATCCTCTACTATCTAAATCTATTTGAGGACTAGATACTCCTAAATCAAATATTATTCCATCTACTTTATCTATATTTCTTTGATGCATTTCACTTTTTATATTAGAGAAACTACTATGTATTAATTCAAAATTATTACCTATTTTAGTTAATCTATTATCACTATAGTTTATTGCATCAATATCTTTATCAAAGGCAAAAAGCCAACCCCTTTTTATTCTTTTTAGTATAGCTTCGCTATGCCCTCCGTAACCTAAAGTACAATCTATATAAGTCCCATCTTCTTTTATGTTTAAACTTTCTATTGTTTCATCTAATAATACACTTTTATGCATAAGGTGTACTTTCAAATAAGTTTTCTGCTATATCTGATAGATGATCCATATTGTCTTTTAAGAACTTATCAAAGTTTTCTTTAGACCAGATTTCAAGGCGGTCATTTACGCCGATAACAATGCATTCTTTTGTTAAATCGGCGTAATCCGCTAGTGGAGAGGTAATATTGATTCGACCTTGTTTGTCGAATTCACATTCGGT
>CAZIYD010000044.1:0-3643 GCA_964543375.1 uncultured Muribaculaceae bacterium | reverse complement strand
GAGCAATTTTAAATCTACTTGTAATATATAAATATTTTGAAAAAGAAATATATGCGATATCTAATCCTAGTCATTCTAAAATAAGGATGGGAAGTAGTAATCATGCTAGTTCTATTGGAGGTGTGCTTCAAATAGTAGATGCTAAGTTTAAACAAAATAAAGATGCTTCTTATAGTTCTTTTATAGGCTCTATGGGTTTAAAACCAGAATCATTTTACGCTAAAAAATATGGTTTAAATATAAGTAATATTGGAAGTAAGGAAAAAGATACTGTGGAATTTAGAATATCAAATGGAACGTTAGATTTTGATGTTATTAGGGAGAATATGGTTTTATTTGGTTCTTTAGTAAAAACATCTAGAGATATATTTGAATTTTATGAGTATCAACTTCAAATTAATTCTTTATTATCAGAAAAGAGAACTGATACAAGAAGAATGGATATGCTTATGAATTTAATATTTGAAGATGAAAGATTAAAAGACATATATTTTAATAGGTATGAATCAAATATGAAAGATCCTATGTTGAATAATTTGGGTATAGAAGAAAAAACTTTAAGTAATTATCCTAGTATAAAAAAAGTACTAAGTGCTAAAAGATAATATATGATATAATCCTTATTAGGAGGATATATGAAAGTATTAGTAATTGGTGGGGCTGGTTATATTGGAAGCCATGCCGTATATGAACTTATTCGTGATAATAATGAAGTAGTAGTTATGGATAATTTATCAACTGGTAAAAAAGAAATGGTACATAAAGATGCTAAGTTTTATCTTGGAGATATAACTAAGAAAGAAGATTTAGAACATGTATTTGAGCTAGAAAAGGGTATTGATGTAGTAATGCACTTTGCTGCTAAATTAATCGTTCCAGAGAGCGTTAAAGAACCTTTAGAATACTATTATAACAATGTAGAAGGTGTTAGGTTAATGTTGGAAGCAATGATTAAGTATAATGTTAAAAATGTAGTGTTTAGTAGTACTGCTGCTGTATATGGAGAACCTATTAAACCAGTTTGTGAAGAAGATGATATTACTCTTCCTATAAATCCATATGGTGCATCTAAATTAGCAACTGAAAATATGATTAAATGGGTATGTAATGCTTATGATATGAATTATTGTATATTTAGATACTTTAATGTAGCGGGTGCTGATAGTTCTTTAGAAATAGGTTTAGATAAAGATAATTTAACTCATTTAGTGCCTATAGTAACTCAAACTATATTAGGTTTAAGAGATAAAATGAAAGTGTTTGGAGATGATTATGATACTGAAGATGGAACATGTATTAGAGATTATATTCACGTAACAGATTTGGCTTTGGCACACATATTAGGCGCTAAATATATAAAGGATAATAATAAATCTTTATTAGTGAATTTAGGATCTAATAATGGATATTCTGTAAAAGAAGTAATAGATATAGCATCTAAATACGGAAAAGTAAATTATGATATAGAAGGAAGAAGAGAAGGAGATCCCGCTAAATTAATAGCATCTAATTATAAAGCAAAAGAAATTTTAGGATGGAGTCCAAAATATAATCTAAATGATATGATATTATCAGATTTAGAATTCAGAAAAAAGATTAATGACATAAAATAATTACACTTTTTTAATAAAAAGTGTAATATATATGCCAAAACATACACTTTTTATTAAAAAAGTGTATGTTTTTATTAAAAAAGTGGTATAATTTAACTAGAAAGGAGTATTTATGAATAAAAAAACACCATATATTGCACAAAAGTTACCTTTTGTGTATAAAAAAGATGAAGAGTTATATAATATATTTTTAGATGCAACTGAAAAGTATACTGAATATAAAACCTTGTTAAAAGTTTTTAAATTTAATTCTAAAATGTTTTTAGATGCTTTAATAAAAAATGAAAGTTTAAGATCTTCTAGAATTGAAGGTACCGAATTATCTCATGAAGATGTATATTATTTAGACTTTAAAGAGCAGACCGATGATGTATTAGAAATAAAAAATTTAAAAAATGTAATAGATTATGCATATTATAAAATAAAAAAAGGTTCAAAAATAGATTTAGATCTTATAAATGAAATGCATAAAAAACTTTTAAGTAGTGGTAGGGGCGCAAATAAAAATCCTGGAGAAATTCGCAGAAAACAAAATTATATAATAGGAAGATTAGGCATTACCTTTGTTCCTCCTAAACCAGACGATGTGCTAATATTACTAGATAATTTATTTGAATTTGCAAACGATAAAAATATTGAACACTCACTTATAAATCTTGCAATAACTCACTTACAATTTGAAACAATTCATCCATACTTAGATGGTAACGGAAGATTAGGAAGAGCTCTAATACCTATTCAACTTGCGTATCTAAAAGAAGAACCGCCTATGCTTTTTTTATCAGAAGTTATAGAACTTTATAAACCAACATATTATAAAACTTTAAGCGATAGTAGAGATGGAAACTATTTGCCATTTATTAAGTTTTTCTTGATGTGTATAGTAGAACAGTGTAGTGCCAATATATTAAAAATAAATAAAGTAAATGAAATATATGAAGAAGATTCTAAACTAATATACGAGAATATTGGTGGTTCATTAATTCTTAAAATTTTTCCCTATATATTAAATAAAGTTGTTTTTTCTACAAAAAATATAACAGAAGATTTAAATCTAAATTTAACTTCTGTAAATAAAATATTAAAAAAACTAGAACAATTAGGAATTTTAGTAAAAGAAAAAAAACCAGAAACTAATAGAATAACTTATAGATATAAAAAAATCTATGAGGTATATGTTTTAAATAATTATTAAAAATAATAGGTTAACAAAATTAATTATTTATGATAGTATTAATATAGGAGGATATATGAAAAAAGTATTACTAGGAATAATAGGGGTGTTAATTTTAACTGGTTGTACAAATAAAGAAATGGTTTCATACTATGAGAATACTAAAGCGGGAGGAAAGATAGATAGTTATCAACTAGATTTAAGAATATATGGAACATATGGAGATAAAACATTTAATGAAATAGTTAGAGTAGATAACTATAAAGGAACTCAATTTAAAGTTGATAATATTGGAAAAAATATAGTGGTCCCTAATATGGAAGAAGAAAAAGAACCAAACTCTGAAGAAACAAATGATGATATGTTACCAATTTTTAGAGACAATTCATCTTATAGAATAGATAATAAAAATTATGAATTTAAAGATAATTCTTATGTGGAAGTTGAAACTTTAATGTATACAAATCCTAATGCATACTTAGAAGTTGTTAGTAAGGCTAAAAAGGTTGAAGAGTTAAAAGAAGAAAAAATCGGAGAAAATACATATAAAATTTACACTTTTAAAGTAAGTAAATCTGATATGGAACCAATATTAAATGATAGTGAATTAAAGGGATTAAAATTAAAAGCTGATGCTTCTGCTAAGGTATGGATAGATAAAGATTCTAGAGTACATAAAGTTATATATTACTTAATAGATGGAAAAGATAGAGTAGAAATAAATGCTAGTGTATTTAGAATAAATATTATAAATGATATGAGTAATTTAATAAGATAGAGTATTCTATCTTTTTTTTATGATATAATTACATACTAGGAGGGCATATGAAAAAATATAAAACAATGGATGGAAATG
>CAZIYD010000043.1:0-3764 GCA_964543375.1 uncultured Muribaculaceae bacterium | reverse complement strand
CAAGATATAGTAATTAACTCTATTTCTCTTTCGGATTTTATTATAATCATTTTAAATCTCTTAATACTTCTTCTATTAATTTAAAAGTATCTTCCTTATTTGATTGAGTCAATACATTATATAGTAAACCCTTATTCTTATAATATTCTATAAGAGGTGAAGTTTTTTCTAAATATGTATCAAATCTTTTTGTAAATGTCTCTTCATTATCATCTTCTCTTTTATTTAGTTCAACATTACATGTGTTACAATAATTTTCTTTTTTGAATTTATCTGTATGGATGTTATAAATTTTTCCACAACTAGGACATGTTAATCTTCCCAGTACTCTTTTCATAGCTCTTTCTTTATCTATGTCCAAATATATTACGACATCTACTTTTTGATTGAATTTTGATAATATATTTTCAAGTTCATCTGCTTGACTTAGTGTTCTAGGAAATCCATCAAATATATGGCCTTTATCTGTATTTAATTCTCTTATTTTGTTTTCTAATAATTCGAATACTATTTCATCTGTTATTAGTTCTCCTCGAGATAGTTTTTCTGCTATATCTTTATTAGAAATTGCTACTTCTCTAAGCAAATCTCCTGTTGATATATGGGATAAACCATATTTTTCTTTAAGTAGTTCCGAATGTGTTCCTTTTCCCGCTGCGGGGGGCGCTATTAATATAATATTCATAGTTTCTTATAACTCCTTTTATAACTTCTTTCTACTAAAGAGTTTTCAATTTGAGTATATAATTCTAAAGCAACTCCAACTACTATTAGTAACCCTGTTCCACCAACAGTAACTGTTGTTGGAAGTTTTGATAGATTAGTAAATATTATTGGGAGACCCGCAATTACAACTAAGAATAATGCTCCTATTACTGTTATTCTAATAAGTACATACTTTATATAATCGGTGGTATCATTACCTGGTTTAGTACCCGGAATGTATCCACCTCTTTTATTTAAATCTGAAGATAACTCTTTTGGATTTAAATTCATTAATATATATACGAATGTAAATATTAATATTAAGCCTAAATAGAATGCTAAACCGATTGGTGTGTTATAATTCATATATTTGTTTACAAAGTTAGCAAATCCTCCACTTTTTGTAAATTGAGCAATTGCTGAAGGTAGTGATATGAACATAGATGCAAATATTACTGGCATAACTCCAGCTGAATTCATTTTTATTGGCATATATGTTTGTTGACCACCATATGAACTTGTTGTTCTATTAGCATATTGTATAGGTATTCTTCTTTCTGCTTGCTGCATATATATAATTGCTATTATTATAGATAAATAAATAATTATAAATATTACATAAGAAAGTATTCCAAGTACTGTTTGACCAGTATTTCCAAATTTAACTAATTCAGTAAAAGCTGTCTTTAACATATTGGGTAGAGTTGATATTATACCAGCCATTATTATTAGTGATACACCATTTCCTATACCTTTTTGTGTTATTTGATCGCTTAACCAAAGAACAAATGCTGTTCCTGCGGTTAGTATTACTGTTATTCTAATATAATCTAAAGGTGTTCCATTTTGACCAAAGAAAGTAAATGAGAATATATATCCTTGAAAGAACGCTAATACTATTCCCAGATATCTATTAATTTGATTTATCTTTCTTCTTCCTGTTGCACCTTGATTCTTTAACTCAGAAAAATATGGAATTATATCCATTTGTAATATTTGAGTTATTATGGATGCACTAATATATGGAGATATACCTAAAGCAAATATAGAGAATCTCTCTATTGCTCCTCCTCCCATTGCATTCATAAGTTCTAAGAACCCTAAATCTCTTACTATTCCTTGGGTTCCAGGAACAGGTATTACTGTTCCAAACTTAAATATTAATAGTGCTCCTAATGTAAATAAAATTTTATTACGTAAATCTTTATTTTGAGGGGCAAAAATTTGCTTAATAATTTTTAACAAATTAAATCACCTCTACTTTTCCACCTTTTGATTCTATCTTTTCTCTTGCTGTAGCTGTAAATTTATGTGCTTTTACTATAAGTTTTTTATCTAACGTTCCATTTCCAAGTATTTTTACACCATCTAATTGATTTTTCAATATTCCAGTATCTTTTAATATTTCTGGTGTTACTTCTACGTTTTCTTCGAAAACATTTAAATCTTCAACGTTTATTACTGCATATTTAGTTTTAAATTCATAGTTAGAAAATCCTCTTTTGGGAACTCTCTTGAATAATGGTAATTGGCCTCCTTCGAAACCTGGTTTTCTACTATAACCACTTCTCGCTTTTTGTCCTTTATGACCCTTACCACTTGTTTTTCCAGAACCGCTACCAGTTCCACGACCTACTCTATTTCTCTTCTTTTTTGAGCCTTCGCTATAACTTAATTTATCTAATTTCATTATCCAAACAACTCCTCTTTAGTTTTTCCTCTAAGTCTTGCTACTTCTTCTATTGATTTTTGCATCATAAGTGCATTCATTGTTGCTCTAGCGGTATTTATTTTAGTACTAGAACCTAATGACTTAGATACAACATCTTTAACTCCAGCAAGTTCTAATACTGCTCTAACTGGTCCTCCAGCTATAATTCCAGTACCACTTTTTGCGGGTTTTATTAATACTTTAGTAGCTCCACTTGTACCAATAGCTTCGTGAGAGATTGTTCTTTCATCAACTAATGGTATTCTTCTTACGTTTTTAGTAGCATTTTGAGTAGCCTTTTTGATAGCGTCTTGTACTTCGTTTGCTTTACCAGAACCAAGTCCAACTTTTCCTTTTCTGTCTCCAACAACAACTGTAGAAGTAAATCTAAAATGACGACCAGCTTTTGTTACTTTTGTAACGCGGTTAACTGATACTACAATTTCTTCATACTCTTTTTGTTTTGGTTCTCTTGTTCTTTTGTTTTCCATCGTAACCTCCTTAGAATTCCAAGCCATTTTCACGAGCAGATTCAGCTAATGCTTTTACAGCACCGTGATATAGGTATCCACCTCTATCGAATACTACCTTTGTGATCTTTGCTTTTTTTGCTTTTTTTGCAATTGCTTCTCCAACTATTTTAGCAGCTTCTATATTACCAGGATTTTTAATATTCAAATCTTTATCTAATGAAGATGAACTTAATAATGTGTTTGCATTAATGTCATCTATTAATTGAACATAGATTTGTTTATTTGATCTAAATACACACATTCTTGGTGTTTCTTTAGTTCCTGATAAATTTTTTCTTATACGTTTATGTCTTGCTATTCTAGATTCATTACGAGATGTTTTCTTTATCATAAATTAACTCTCCTTTTTAATTATTTAGAGGCTTTCTTACCCTCTTTAAATCTTATGTGTTCACCAGCATATCTAATACCTTTACCTTTATAAGGTTCTGGTTTTTTTACTTTACGAACTACTGCTGCAAATTCTCCAACTTCTTCTTTGTTAATTCCTTTTATAACTATTTCAGTATTGCTTAAAGCTTCTACTGTTAGCCCTTTTGGAACTTCCATTTTAACTTGATGAGAAAATCCTGCATTTATATTAATATTATTACCTTGAACTTGGAATCTATATCCAACTCCATATATTTCTAATTTTTTTTCATAACCTTCTGTTACACCTACAAACATGTTTTCAATTAATGAATTCATTGTTCCTTGCATAACAGGGGCATTTTTATTGTTTTTATTTTTTAAATTTACGGTTAAGTGTCCATCTTCTATTTTAACAATTACATCTTTAGGTATTTGTCTAGTTAATTCACCTTTAGGACCTT
>CAZIYD010000042.1:0-3812 GCA_964543375.1 uncultured Muribaculaceae bacterium | reverse complement strand
TTATGTGCATAAAATACCACTCTTTTTTTCATAGTTAATCACCGCTTTGATTATAGCATAAAAAAAGAAGAGATTAAACTCTTCAAAACTTTATTTTATAATATTTAAATACTTATCCAAAATTTCATTTTCTTCTTCTGCTATTAATTTAACAAAATCTGTATAATCGTGCTCCACCATTGCTTTATCTAAGGCATCATAATATCTTGCTCTTAAATTTGCCTTTATAATAATCGGTAAATAGCCACTTCTCATTGCCTCAAAATTCATAAGAAGTCTTGCAGTTCTTCCGTTACCATCTATAAAAGGATGTATAAATACAAATTCTCCATGCAATAAAGCTGATCTTATTAACGGATGATATTTACTCCAATCTTTATATCTGTTTATTAGTTTTTCCATTTCATTTGGTACAATATTATAATCTATTGGTGTTTTGGTTGCACCAGATATTTTTACATTATTCAATCTATATTTACCTGAATTATCATTGTCTATTTCTTTTAATATTAAACTATGTATGTTTTTTATATTTGTTTCAGAAATATTAGAATCATCTTTAATTAGTTCTTCTAAAAATAAAATTGCTTCTTTATGATTTATAACTTCTAGATGTTCTCTTACTGATTTTCCACCTATTGTTATACCTTCTAATACAACTTTCGTCTCTCTTAAAGTTAGAGTATTACCTTCAATAGCATTACTATTATATGTCCAATCTAATATATTGTTTTCTTGTAATGATTTTAAAATATCCTTTGATAGTGGTCTTTTTTTGTTGAGTTCTTTTAATTTTTTATCTATTTCTTTAAAAAAATCTTTTTCTAAATCTATTTTAAATTCTATACTTTCTATTTTAAATCTATTATCTATTGGCTTACTAGCATCATCTGGTATATTCCAAGCTGTACCAATCTTGGTTACTCCTTCGATTCTTCCATCCTTAATAAGTTTTCTTATTCTTCTTTCACTAATATTCCATTTTTTGCTAGCTTCTTTTACTTGCATAATATCACCTCTAAAAGCATTATACCAACCTTGGTACGATGTGTCAACAAATAAAAAAAAGAAGAGTTTAAACTCTTCCGTGTCCTTTTCCTTGACCATTACCTAGTCTTCTACCAAAATGTAGATTATATTTTTGACCTAGTTTTTTAGATCCTGTTCCATCACAAGGTTCTTGTAATTCTTTTTTTATTTCTTCTGCTTTAGTTTTGTCTAATTCTCCATCTTTAACCATTTGATCTACTACTTTAATCTTGTTTTCTAATGTATTATTGGGGTTTTTAGGAGTTCTAACGGTTTCTGCACTTACTACTGTTAATGTTAACAAAGAAACAAAAACACCCGCGATTAATAAGTATACTTTCTTCATATATCCTCCTTTCTAATACAAATAATAATATAGTTATGTGATAGAAATATGAAATATTAAAACTTTATAAAGAATTTTGTGAACTTGTCTTTTTTACTCTTTACTCCATACTTTAAATTGTGTTTATCGAGTATTGTTTTTACAATGTAAAGACCCAATCCATTAGATGATTTATTATGTGTAGTATAGTACTTATCAAATATATGAGTAGTATCTTCTATTCCTTTTCCGTGATCTATTATTTCTAATTTATCAGTTATACTTATTTCTAATATTTTATCTTTTCCAACATGATTAATTCCATTTAATATTAAATTATATATTACTTGCTCCATCTTATTTTTATCTACATTAACAGTTAACTTCTTTTTATTATAAATTATATTTATATTATTATCTTCTATAATCTTAGTTAATCTTTTTAACACATTATCTACCAATTTAGAAATATCTACATATTTTAAGTCTAAATATGTGTCATTTTCTAGTTTTGAGATTTCTAATATGTTATTTATCATTATATTTAGATTGTCAACTTCATCTATAATGTTATTTAAATATTTATCTTTTTCTTTAGATTTGGTATCTCTAATTACTTCAGCATAACCTTTTATTATAGTAAGTGGAGTTTTTAAGTCATGACTTACATTCGATATTATGTCTTTTTGTATTGTATCTTTTTCTTTTAATTTTAAAGTTGTTTCATTTAAAGTTTTAGAGAGTTCTTTTACTTCTAAATAATTAGATTCATTAAATTTTATATTAAAATTTCCTTTACCCAATTCTTTTGATTTTTCATTTATATTTTTAATTGGTTCAGATAACTTTTTAGATAACTTTAAAGATATTAAGATTGTTATTATAATTGATACCATTGATACGTATATTAACTGTCTTCCAATTATAGATGTAGTTGAGTTTATTGGATCTAATTTAGATACAAATAGTAAATATTTATTACCCTTCTTATTACCATATAAATTATAATTGTTATTTAATCTAGATAATACTATTTCTTCATCTATTAATTCAAAATTAGAAGTTTTTACTACGTTTAATATCTCTCTTTCTAAACCTCTAGGTATAGAATATGTTCCATATTCTAAATTATAATTATTATCGAATACAAATATATATGATTCATTTTTATTAGATAATTTTTCTAAATAATCTCTATCACTTAAAGAAATAACACTATTAAACGCTTTTTTTATATCATTTTTTCTAAAAGTTTTATAACTACTATTTAATATAAATATTTGAAAAAACCATATCATAAATATAAATACAAATATTAAAAACAAGAAGTTTTTTATTAATTTAGTATTTAAATTATTCAAATCTATAACCTCCTCCTCTTACAGTAACAATATGTTTACCATATTTTCCTAAATGTTTTCTTAACATCTTTACATGTGTATCTACTGTCCTATCTGTTCCGTAAAAATCAATATTCCAAACATTATTTAATATTGCATCTCTAGTTAATAAAATATCTTTATTTTTAATAAAGTAGTCCAATAATTCGTACTCTTTTAAGGTTATTTTTATCTCTTTATCATCAATAAAAAGTTTTTTAGAAGATCTATCTAGTTTTATACCTTCTAATGTATATATATCATTATTTTTCTTGTGACTTATTACTTTTATTCTAGCCATTAATTCTTTTGGACTAAAAGGTTTGGTTATGTAGTCTATTGCTCCAACTTCAAAACCTTTTAATTTATCAAATTCTTCACTTTTTGCAGATAACATTAATATGGGTATGTCTTTTATTTTATTTGCTATTTCATATCCTGTATAATCAGGTAACATTATATCTAATATTACAAGTTCTACCTTTTCTTTATCAATTATATCAAAAGCTTCTTTTCCAGAAGACGCTTCTAAAACAGTATGATTGTCTAATTTACCATACTCCTTAACTATTTCTCTAATTTTTGAGTCATCATCCACAATTAAAATTTTCATATAAATCACCAAATAAAACATATCACATAACTGTGATAGTTATGTGAAATTATTTTTTTCTATTTAAAACTTTAGATGTTTTCATTATTATATAATCTTTGTTTTTAAGTGCTATATCTTTACCATAAGCTTTTAAACCTATTGTAAGGGCGGCTACTATACTGGCCATAAGTAACATGGTAATATTTTGATTTAATTTATAAAAAACAGATATATTGCTTGCAACTACTACTGTTGCAGTACCACTCATAATATTACAAATATCCCCTATTACATCATTACAAATAGATGATACCTTAGATGAATTTTTTATTAAATGTTTCGCGGTACTTGTACTTTTTACTTTTTTTGATGCCATAGCGTGAAAAGATCTATCAGTTGCAGAAGCCACAGCTATCCCTATCATATCAAATAATACTCCAAGCAATATAAAGATAAATATTGTTATAATTCCAATTATTAAACT
>CAZIYD010000041.1:0-3881 GCA_964543375.1 uncultured Muribaculaceae bacterium | reverse complement strand
TATTCTTATTGTTTTTTCTTTTAAATCTAAATCCTTAAGTTCAATATTACATAATTCTGAAACTCTTATACCTGTTCCATATAAAATTTCTAATATTAGTCTATCTCTAATACCATCTTTGGTTTCCAAGTCTGGAATATTTAATATTAAATCGAGATCTTCGTAATTTACATATCTAGGAAGTTTTTTTTCTTTTTTGGGTAAAGAAACATATAAATATGGATTTTTTTCAATTAAAGATTCATTATATAAATATTTATAAAAACTTCTAAGCGTGCTTATCTTTCTACTTAAAGAAGAATTAGAATAATTTTTATCATAAAGATAAGATAAATATTGTTTTACATCTTTATAAGTAATATTTATTAAATTTAACTCTTTTTTATTTAAATACTCTAAATATTCTTTTAAGTCTAATTCATAATTTATAATTGTATTTTCACTATAATTTCTTATGTTTTTTATATACTTTATGAAATCATTTATATGCTTCATATTTTCCTTTCAAAAAGATAATCATAAAAGATTATCTTTTTTTTGTATTTTCTTTATTTGTCATTAAAGTCAGTAATCTTTGTGAATCCCCTTCTTGCATTGGTCCTTGTTTATAATTTTTTCGATCTTCATCCGATAAAGTAAAATAATCTATCCAAGAAACTTCTTCTCTAAAATCCATTTCAGTTTGAACTGGTTCTTTTCTTATTTGTCTTTTTTCTTTTAATGGGAATTCTTTTTCCATAATAGTATATATTTTAGTTCTTTCTGCTAGACCTCCTAGTATTACTTTATCATATAATTTACTTATATTATAATCCAAATCATTAGATGTTCCATTTTTATAAGCCTTTATAACCCCCAAAACATCTCTATAAATGTTTATACTAGGTTTAATTGTTTTATTACCATTTTTATCTATTGATGGCATAGTACTTCCACTATAAAAGTTTTCAAGTCTATTTCTAAAGTTTGAGTTTTGACCAGATAACAAAGAATAAAATCTTTGTTCTAGATAATCTAAATCAAATAGTTTACTATCTTTTTTATACATTACGGGAATATATTCACTAGGAATACCATTAGATCTAAATTCTCCATATTCAGAATTTTTTGCTATATTTTGAGTTTCTTTTTTATTAGGATAATATACAATTTCAGCACTGTAAAAAGAATCTTTATTATAAAATTCAGGATATTTTTCTTTGAAAGTAGATTTCATCTCATTTGATAAATCTAATGCATTTTCATATTTCATAGTTCTTCTATGTATTTGTTCAAGTGAATAATATGTGAATTCAGCACATGAATCACCATCTTTATATATTCTTAATCCATATATTTTTTTTACAGCCATAAAACCTCACTATTTCTCTTCTAATTTTACTAAAACCTCTCTTGGTTTAGATCCCTGTTGTGGACCTACTATACCACGTTCTTCTAATAAGTCAATAATTCTTGCTGCTCTATTGTATCCAAGTTTAAATCTTCTTTGAAGTAAAGATGCTGATGCTTTTTCGTTTCTTACCACAAACTCTACTATTTCATTATATAGAGGGTCTTCATATTCTTCATCTTCTCCATCTGTATGCATTTGAGTAGCATTTGCGCTATCTAAAGAAAATCTATCATCATATTGTGCTTTTTGTTGACTAACTGTATAATCTACAACTCTTTTTACTTCTTCATCGGTTACATATGCTCCTTGAATTCTAACTGGTGCATTTTCTCCAATAGGTAAAAACAACATATCGCCCTTACCTAATAATTTTTCTGCTCCTGTCACGTCTAAAACAGTTCTAGAATCGATTGAAGATGATACCGCAAAAGATATTCTAGATGGTAAGTTTGCTTTAATTAACCCAGTTATAACATCTGTAGAAGGTCTTTGAGTTGCTACTATTAAGTGAATACCTGCTGCTCTAGCAAGTTGTGTAATTCTTAAAATAGAATCTTCTACTTCTTTAGCTGCAACTAACATAAGATCAGCAAGTTCATCTATTACAACTACTATAAATGGTAATATTTCTTTATTTTTACCTTTAGAATGAACGTGTCTATTGTAGTCATCAATATTCTTTGTACCTGTTTCACTAAATAGATCATACCTTCTTTCCATTTCTACAACCATTCTTTGAAGAGCAACAGATGCTTTTTTAGCGTCTGTTACAACAGGCATAAGTAAATGTGGAGCTCCATTATATACTCCCATTTCTACTTTTTTAGGATCTATTAATACTAATTTTACTTCGCTTGGTTTTGTTCTCATTAATATAGAAATTATGGTCGAATTTATACAAGACGATTTACCAGAACCGGTAGAACCCGCGACAAGTAAATGTGGTGTTTTATTTATTTCCATAAACATTGTTTTTCCCATTATACTCTTTCCAAGGGGAACACATAATTTACTGTTTTCTACTATTTTAGGTAAACCCTTTAAAACTTCTTTTAAAAATACTATTGTATTTACTGTGTTTGGTAGTTCTATACCAATAGTTGTTTTACCAGGAATTGGTGCTTGAATTCTAACTTCTTTAGCCGCTAGAGCAAGTGATATTTCTCTATTTATTCCAACTACTCTACTTAATTTTGTTCCTGATTTTACATCTATTTCATACTGAGTAACGGCTGGTCCTACATTTACTTCTACTACTTTACCTTCTACATCAAAATCCTTTAATACTTTTTCTAATTTTTCTACATTTTGTTTAATTAGGTTTTTATCATTATTTTTAGATGTCCTTTTAGATTCATCTAACAAATCATAACTAGGTAAAACATAATTAGCGTCATCCGGTAAAACCATTGGGGCTTTAACTTTTTCTCCTGTTTCTTTTTCTTTTAATTCATCTAATGTAATTGTTTTTTTATCTACTTCATAAGCCTCAGTTTCAATTACTGATTTTTCTTTCTTTTCTTTTTTTGGTCTATTTACAAATGCATTTTTAAAACCATTAGATATAGCATTAAATATTTTCTTAAACATTTCTATAACTTCTACATCAAATAAGAAAACTAGTCCCACTAATATAAATACAATAGCTACTATTTTTGTTCCTAATAACGAGAATAATTTTATAAACAAAAACATCAAAGAAGCACCAATTATGCCTCCACCTGATGATATGTTTGTTCCTCTAAGTGCTGATAAAGTTTGATCTATTACTAATTTAAAGGTATCTATTACATCTAAATTATGATTGTTTACAAATCTAATATGAGAAAGTATCAATATAGAAAGAAATATCATAGATAATCCTATAGATTTTATATTTATACCATACTTTTTATTTGAAAAAGTCATGTATAAACCAGATATCCCCAGTATAATTAGACCTAATATCCATAGTTCCCCAAATAAAAGTACCCCAATAGACATAATAAATTTACCTACTATTCCTAAAGTTCCTATTCCAATTATAGAAAGCAATGTTATTATTATTCCAATGAGTTGATTATTATGTTTTTTCTTATATGATCTTCTCATAGTTTACCTCACATATTTATTATAACAAAAAACAAGAAATAAAGGAATATTATTCCTTTATTTTACCATATAGACTCCAAGTTCTAGACTCTGTTATTTCAACGTTAAAAATACCACCCAGCATAGAATCGTCTCCCATGACATTTACTAATTTGCCTGTTTCGGTATAACCCATATACATATCTTTTTTGTTTGATATTGACTCTATTAATACTTTATAAGTTTTTCCAACGGTTGAATCGTTAGATTCTCTAGCATATGTATTAACTAATTCGTTTAATAGATATAGTCTATTTTCCTTTTCTTCAGCAAGAACATCATCTTTTAATTTTGAAGAAGCAGTTCCAACTCTAGGTGAATATATGAATGTAAATGCAGAATCAAACTTACAAGTTTT
>CAZIYD010000040.1:0-4571 GCA_964543375.1 uncultured Muribaculaceae bacterium | reverse complement strand
GTATGGACTAAACAATAACATTTAAATTAAAAGACAATTATAATTTGTAATTGTCTTTTTAAACAAATTAGCACTTAACTATTGACATTGCCAAAATATAGTAATATAATGGTAATGGTTTTGAAGTGAGGTGATTAAATGATTACTAATAGACAAAAGGAATTACTAAAAAAAATAGTTGAAGAATATGTTAAAACAGTAAAACCTGTAGGTTCAAAATCGTTGTGTGAAGAGTTAGATTGTTCTTCTGCAACCATAAGAAGTGAGATGGCATCATTAGAAGATTTAGGTTATTTAGAGAAAACTCATATATCGTCTGGTAGAATTCCTTCTGAAAAAGGATATAGATTCTATGTTGATGAACTCATGGAACCAAAAGAAATGACTGGAGAGGAAATATTAAAACTTCAAACTATATTTAAAAATAATAAGTTAGTATTATCAGATGCTATAACTAAAAGTATGGAAATAATATCGGAACTTACATCTTATACATCTATAGTATTAGGTAAGGCATCATCTGATAATAAATTAAAAAAAATAGAAGTAATACCACTTAATGAATTAGAACTTATTGCAATAATTGTAACTGATAAAGGTCATGTTGAAAACAAACAAATAATAATAAATGAGAAAATTTCTATAGAAGAAGTTAAAAAAACAGTAGATTTAATAAACGGTATGGTTGTTGGAACTCCTATAGATGAAGTATCAGAAAAGTTGGAGTTTGAAATTAAACCTATAATCGGAAATTATATAAAACAACATGAAGCAATATACAGCATGTTCTATGATGCATTTAGCGAGTTTAGTCAAAAATCTAGTAACTATAATGTTTCTGTTAAGACAAATATGTTATCTCAACCAGAATTTGATGACACTGATAAAATGAGAAGAATAATAAAGAAGCTTAATGACGAGGACTTAATACACGATGTTGAAGAGACTAGAGATGGCATAAACATTTATATTGGGGAAGAAAATTCAATAGATAGTGATGTAACCGTAATAAAAACTAAATACAATGTAGATGGTGAAGAGGGTACTATTGCTATAATAGGTCCTAAAAGAATGGAATACGACAAAGTAGTAAGTTATTTAGATTATATAAAGAAGAAAATTGAGAGGGAATAATGCCAAAGAAAAAAGAAGAAAATAATAAAGAATTAGAAAAGTTAAGAACAGAGAATGCAGAACTTAATGATAAGTTGCTTCGTTCTTTAGCGGAACTTCAAAACTACAAAAAGAGAAAAGATGAAGAATTATCTAGAATGTTAAAATATAGCGATGAGGAATTAATAATGGATTTGCTTCCAATAATAGATAACTTTGAAAGAGCTATAAAGTTAGATGATGAAGTACTAGATGATGAATTATCTAAATTCTTAGAGGGTTTCAAAATGATTTATACGAGTGTAGTTCAAATACTGAGTAAGTATGAAGTAAAAGAAATAGAATCACTTAATAAACCATTTGATCCAACATACCATCAAGCAGTTCTTACTGATAATGTAGATGGTTATGAAAACAATATCATAATTGAAGTATTACAAAAAGGATATATGTATAAAGATAAAGTAATAAGACCAACAATGGTCAAAGTAAATATAAAAGGAGAGAAAAATGAGTAAAATAATAGGAATTGATTTAGGAACAACAAATAGTTGTGTAAGTGTGCTTGAAGCAGGAGAACCAAAAATAATCCCAACTCCAGAAGGTGGAAGAACAACCCCATCTGTAGTAGCATTTAAAAATGGAGAAAAGATAGTTGGAGATGTTGCAAAAAGACAAATGATAACTAATCCAAATACTATACTTTCTGTAAAAAGACTTATGGGATCAAGCAAAAAAGTAGAAGCAGAAGGAAAAAAATATACACCAGAAGAAATAAGTGCAATGATTCTTTCATATATGAAAGATTATGCTGAAAGTTATTTAGGAGAAAAAGTAACAAAGGCTGTAATTACAGTACCTGCTTACTTTAATGACTCACAAAGACAAGCTACAAAGAATGCTGGTAAAATAGCAGGTTTAGAAGTGGAAAGAATTATAAATGAACCAACAGCTGCAGCTTTAGCGTATGGTTTAGATAAACAAGATAAGGATCACACTATACTAGTTTATGACTTAGGTGGAGGAACATTCGATGTATCGATCTTAGAAATAGGGGATGGTGTGTTTGAAGTAAAATCTACTAATGGTAATAACAAACTAGGTGGAGATGACTTTGATGACAGAATAATGGATTATTTAGTAGCAGAATTTAAAAAAGAAAATGGTGTAGATTTATCAAAAGATAAAATGGCTATGCAAAGATTAAAAGATGCAGCAGAAAAAGCTAAAAAAGATTTAAGTGGTGTAGTAAGTACTCAAATCAGTTTACCATTTATATCACAAGGTACTGATGGGCCACTTCATATGGAATTAAATCTAACTAGGGCTAAGTTTGAAGATTTAATTAAAGATTTAGTAGAATCTACGTTAGAACCTATTAAAAAAGCATTAAAAGATGCTAAAATGACTAAAAAAGATATAGATCAAGTAATACTAGTAGGTGGATCTACTCGTATACCAATGGTTCAAGAATTAGTTAAAAAAGAATTAGGAAAAGAACCTCATAAAGGAGTTAATCCTGATGAAGTGGTTGCTATGGGAGCAGCAATTCAAGGTGGAGTATTAACTGGAGATGTTAATGATATAGTATTATTAGACGTAACACCTTTATCACTTGGTATCGAAACACTAGGTGGTGTAAACACTATATTAATAGAAAGAAACACAACAATACCTACATCGAAAAAAGAAATATTCTCAACTGCTGCTGATAATCAACCAGCTGTAGACATACATGTTTTACAAGGTGAAAGAAGTATGGCAGAAGATAATAAGACTTTAGGAAGATTTCAACTTGGAGATATACCTAGAGCACCTCGTGGAGTACCTCAAATAGAAGTAACCTTCGATATAGATGCTAATGGTATAGTAAATGTTAAAGCTAAAGATTTAGGAACTAATAAAGAACAATCTATTACAATAACAGCGTCAACTAACCTTACTGATGAAGAAATAGATAAGATGGTAAAAGAAGCAGAAGAAAATAAAGAAAAAGATAGCAAGCGTAAAGAAGAAGCAGATTTAATAAATGATTCTGAACAAACTATCTTTGCTACAGAAAAAGCACTTAAGGATTTAGAAGATAAAGTTGATGAAAAAGAAAAAGAAGAAACTGAAGAACTAATAAAAGATTTAAAGAAAGCTCTTGAAGAAAAAGATATGGATGAAATAAAATCTTTAAGAGACAAATTAAATGAAAAAGCTATGGCTCTAGCTACAAAAGTATATGAAGAAGCAGCAAAAAAACAACAAGAAGAAAAATCAGAAGATAAAGAAGAAGATACTGTTGATGCTGAATTCGTAGAAAAAGAATAAAAGAGTAATTAATACTCTTTTATTTTAGTGGAGGAATAATGAACAAAAAAGATTACTATGAAATTTTAGGAGTATCCAAATCAGCATCTGATGATGAAATAAAGTCAGCTTTTAAAAAGTTAGCAAAGAAATATCATCCAGATGTTTCTAAAGAAAAAGATGCAGAAGCAAAATTTAAAGAAGCACAAGAAGCATATGCTGTGCTTTCTGATAAAGAAAAGAAAGCACAATATGATAGATATGGACATCAAGCATTTAGTGGTGGAGGATCATCTGGATATGGTGGTGGATTTAATCCTAATGATTTTGATTTTGGAGATATATTTTCTGATATTTTTGGTTCTTCTTTTGGATTTGGTGGATTTAACACATCTACAAATAGAAGAAAAGGTAGAGATTTAAGTATAAATATAGTTATAGATTTTGAAGAAGCTATATTTGGTGTTGAAAAAGAAATAGAAATAGAGACTAATGTTGAATGTGAGACTTGTTCTGGAAAGGGTGGACATGGTGAGACTACTTGTTCTAAATGTAGAGGTTCTGGAACTATAATTAAGGAACAAAGAACTATACTTGGATCTTTTCAAACTAGAGCCACATGTGATATGTGTGGTGGTAGTGGTCATACTTATAGTAAAACTTGTTCTACTTGTTCTGGAAGTGGGGTAGAAAGAAAGAAAAAAACATTAAATATAAATTTACCCGCAGGTGTAGATAACGGGAATCAACTAAGAGTTCAAGGTAAAGGCGAAGTTGGACAAAATGGAGGTCCTAATGGAGATTTATATGTAAATGTAAAAGTAAGACGTCATGAATTTTATGAACGAGAAGAAGATGATATATATATAGAACTACCAATAACTATTACAGACGCTATACTTGGAACAAAAAAAGAAATACCAACTTTATATGGTAATATAATTCTAACAATACCAAGTGGTACACAAAGCGGAGATAAACATAGATTAAAAGGCTCATACATCCATTCAGGATGCAAGGACTTCGGTACTATATGTTCGATATCAAAATACCCAGTAGCGGAACTGACATCCATACGACAATATACACATTTTCTATTTTGCTGTTGACGATAATACTGTCTAACCCGATCTTTAAAAGCTTTTAGTGAAGAATTCTCCCAA
>CAZIYD010000039.1:0-4605 GCA_964543375.1 uncultured Muribaculaceae bacterium | reverse complement strand
TTTTGTTAAAATAATATTGGAGGTAAAATTATGGAAAATAATATAATTGAAAATAAAATGCCATTAATTGGCGATAAGGCGCCTAGCTTTGTAGCAAAAACAACACAAGGGGATATAAGTTTCCCTGAAGATTATAAAGGAAAATGGGTAATATTATTCTCACATCCGGCAGATTTCACACCTGTATGTACTACTGAGTTTATGACTTTTGCTAGTATGGCAGATGACTTTAAAAAGATGAATACTGAATTAGTTGGTTTATCTGTTGATGGTTTAACATCTCATATAGCATGGCTTAGAAAGATACAAGAATTAGAATGGAATGGAATGAAGAATGTAGAAGTTAAGTTTCCTTTAATAGAAGACTTAAAAATGACAGTATCTAAGATGTATGGAATGATTCAAGGAGAATCTGATACTTCTGCAGTTAGAGCAGTGTTTATAATTAATCCTGATGGTATAGTAAAGACAATAATGTATTATCCTGCATCTGCTGGTAGAAATATGGAAGAAATAAAAAGAGTATTAATTGCTCTTCAAAAGGGAGAAAAAGAAGGTATAGCAACACCTGCTAACTGGAAACCTGGAGATGACGTAATTATTCCAGCACCAGGAAGTTGTGGAGCAGCTAAAGAAAGAATGGATACTCAAGGTAAAGATCATTACTGTTTAGATTGGTTCTTATGCTTTAAAAAAGAAAAGTAATTAAAAAATGATAGTTGAATTTAACTATCATTTTTATTTTATAATTTTATTTTTTATCTTTTTTAGACATTGTATATTCTCCTATACCTTTAAATGCTTCTAGAACTTCTAGTGGCATTGCAAAGAATATAGTATTAGATTGATCAGAGCTTACATCATTTATAGTCTCTAATGTTCTAAGATGTAATGCACCTGGTGCTTTAGATAATACTTCTGCAGCGTGCGCTAAGTTTTCTGCAGCCTCTTTTTCCCCTTCCGATTTTTTTATTACTGCTAATTTTTCTCTTTCCGCTTCGGCTACTCTAGCTATTACTCTTTTCATTTCTTCTGGAAGCGAGATATCTTTAAGTTCTACATTTTCCACCTTAACTCCCCATGGATCTGTTGCTTCATCTACTATAGATTGAATTTCATTAGATATGGTTTCTCTACCACTTAATAATTGATCTAATGTAACAGTACCAACTATGTTTCTCATTGTGGTTTGAGCTATTTGTCCTACTGCAAAATAATAATTTTCTATTTCTATTATAGCTTTAGAAGCATCAAATAACTTAAAATATACAACAGCATTTATCTTTACAGATATGTTGTCTTTTGTTATTGCCTCTTGTTCTGGTACATCTATTACTTTAGTTCTTATATCTACTTTTTTATATGATTGAAATATTGGTATTACTAAGTTTATACCTGGTTGCATTATCTTAGAAAACTTACCCAAAGTAAACTTAACTCCCCTTTCGTATTCATTTATTTGTCTTATAGATGAAATAAGTACTAATACTACTGTTATAATTATATATTCCATAATTCCTCCTTAATATAATTAAACTATAAAATCCTTGTTTTTTCAAGGATTAAGTTTGGATTTAAATGAATAAACTACACTTCCTTCATTAAAACTCGAAGAGATTACAAATATGTATTCTCCTTCTTCTAACTTCGGAACAATTATTGTCTTATCTTGATTATCTATTATTATTTCAGTATTTACAATCTTGTTTTCTTTAAAAACTTCTATTTTAGATATATTTATATTTTCGTTATCTAATTTTAATTTGTCATTAACTTTAATCTCTAAAGTCTCTTCATATTTAAAACTTGATGGACTTTGAGAAGTTACACATATAGTTTTATTTAAACCATTTTCTTTTTTTAAGCAGTAACTTCCAATATTTAATTGTACTTTTTGATTCCCATTATAAATGAATATATATTCTGGTTGTGGATCTTTATAATAGTCTAAAGAGTGAAGATTATTGGGGAAGAAATATATTTCAGTTCCTCTTTTACCCTCTAATGTATTCCACTTAATTACTTTATATAAAATAGCACTATACTCTTTAGTCCCACCATCTTTATATATCATTCTAATTGGAAATAATAATATTATAAAGACTATAATTAAAATTAATATTATTTTCTTTTCCATATATTTACCTCTATTTATATTTCATCTAATATTTTTAAATTTCCATTTAATATAATTGGATTAAAACCAGATATTTCATCTTTTAATATTCCTTCTGGTATATTATTAAATAAATATATCTTTTTATTAAATCTAAACGCATCATACATTTCTAGAAAGGTTGCTCCACCTATATAGTTTTTTTGTATACTATCTCCTTCTTCTTTATCATGATTTAATACTAAAACAGCATCTACATTCTCAATTATGCCTTCACTTCTTTTAAACATTCTTGCTTTGAATTTTCTATGTTCTTCTTCTCCTAAGTTTTTATATTTATTTTCAGTATCGGGTTCATCATAACAATTAGGAAGTTCAATTTCATGACCATATCTTTCTAATTCTTGTTTTATATTGGGAATCTTATTATAAAATCTTTTACTACAAATTATAAGTATTCTCATATTCACCTCTATTTTATTATAACAAAAAGACTTCTATTTTGAAATCTTTTCTAATTTAATTATATTTTGTTTAAAATAATAATATAAAACATGGTGGGTAATATAGGACTCGAACCTATGACCTCTTCGATGTCACCGAAGCGCTCTAACCAACTGAGCTAATCACCCATCTTTTTATTAAAGTTTAACTCTAAATCAGGTTCCCACTCTTCACCAATTTCTCCTTTTATAACACCAACAAAAACTCTACAATTATAATTGTTAAGTTCATCCATAATTTTATTATGAGTTTTTTTAGCCACTTCAATTACTTCAGAATCATATTCAAAATCACCTTTATAATAAATAATTCTATCATCTTTAGCATAACCTCTAACAACATCATTAAAGTTTTTTAGTGAGTTAAATAATAAAAAGTACCACTCCTTATGACTCATCTTATTGTTTTTTAAATAGAGTATTTCATCATCAATTATCATAAACGCTAATCTACTTTCATGAAAAACTTCTTCTTTATTCATAATTCTCCTTAAAAATTGGTACGAGGAAAGGGACTTGAACCCTCACGAATAAATCATACGCACCTCAAGCGTACGTGTCTACCAGTTCCACCATCCTCGCATATTAAAAGATATCTAATAGTTGATCTAGTCTGCTTATAGATTTATATTTGTATATCTTTTCTATGTTAGTAGAAAACTTTATTGGGATTCCTCCCTCGCTTTCCCACTCTTCTAAGTTTTTACCATAATCATCTACTAAAATAGAGTTTTTAGTCTCTAACATCTTTGTTTTAGATACTTCTTTTGGTACTACTATTTTAGTTATATCAGGTAATTTTTCTTCTAAAAAATTTATTTTTGCTACTGCTTCTTGAAGTGAATTTATATGTGTGAGAATTGCTATATTGAATTTATTTGATTTTCTAAGTTTTTCAATACATTCTATACTATCATTTATTTGTGGTGTTGTTCTTACCATGTTTTCCCAATCAACAGCAGAAAATAATTTTCTTTTTTCTGGTTCATTATCATTATCAATTTTAGAATCTATAAGTATTTGTTCTAAAATAGGAATTGTATCTAAAATAACTCCATCAAAATCTATATATAAGTTCATCCTAACCTCCATACCTATCAAAAGTAATATTATTTATCTTTCCATCTCTAACATCTTTTAAAATAAGTTTGTAAACCTTATTATAGTCTACAATATTGCCTTTTTCAATACATCCTCTATTTTTTCCTATTATATTTATAGTTTCTTCTATATCATCTAAGTTATTTATTTTATAGATTTCTTTTAAGATATTAGGATAATAATCATTTAGTTTATTTAATATGTGTATTGCAATTTCATCTATTGGAAGTATTTCTTCTTTTATAGATGATACACTTCCCAAATTATAAGATATTTCATTGCTATCTATATTGGGATATAACAATCCAGGAGAATCTAATAGCTCTACTTTAGGATTTGTTCTTATCCAAGATAAACTTCTTGTTACACCTGGAGTATTACCAACTTTTGTACTTCTTTTACCCACTAATTTATTTATTAGTGTAGATTTGCCAACATTAGGTATTCCAATTATTAACGCCCTATATTTTCTTTTTAATAGGTTCTTTTCTTCTAGTTTTTTTGTTAAAGGTTTTAATGTTTCATCTAATACACTATAAATATCATTTATAGAACCCTCTAACAGGTTGTATTTTAATACTTTATAATCTAATGACTCATAATATTCAATCCATTTATTTGTCTCTTCTTTATCACACAAATCATATTTGGTCATTATGATGATTCTTGGTTTATTTTTTATTAAATCATCTATATCTTTTATTCTAGAAGAATAAGGAATTCTAGAATCTATAAGTTCAAAAACAACATCTATTAAACTTAGATTCTCTTTTATTAATCTTTTGGTTTTAGCCATGTGGCCTGGATACCAGTTTATGTTTGTTTTATTCTCATTCATTTAATTCACCACTTTTATTTATCTCTTTATAATTCACAAACTTTTGC
>CAZIYD010000038.1:0-4792 GCA_964543375.1 uncultured Muribaculaceae bacterium | reverse complement strand
GAACACAGAAGTTAAGCACTTTAGCGCCGAAGATAGCCGTAACGCGAAAATAGGAAGTTGCTGGTCTTTTTTTTGTATTAAAAATTGACAATATTTAATTTTAATATATAATATTTAACACAAGGAGAATAAAATGTTTAAATCATATATAAACTTTCATCAAACAGATAGTAGAGTCCCATCATTTTTAGGAAAATATATAGATTGTGATACAGCTTTCGTTAATGGTCTTAGGTTTTTTGTTGCAGATGGAGTAACAAGGGATTTTAAAAATGGAGATGAGTTTAGGTTTCCTAAGAATTTTAGAGATATAAGAAATTTTATATATAATTTCCCAGATATAGATAAATTACAATATATAGTAAATAATTCCGCTAAAAGATTTGTTCTATCTAATCGTTCAGATTTTAAACAATTATTAGAAGAAATAAATATAGAAATAAAAAGTTATTATGACGTTGTTATAAAAGGTCCAAATGATTATTTAGGCAAAAGTTATCTTGGTATGACCGCTGCTGGTGGATTTATAAAAGATAATAAATTAAAAGCATTTAATATTGGTGATTCTAATATTATAGTTTTAGATAAATTTTATGATACTATTTTTAGAACAAAAGATTCGGTTAAAGATTTTAAAATATTAAGAGAAGATGATGTAAAAGATAGAAATCCTTTTATAACGGATAGTATTGATAATCATTGGAGTGATAGAGATTTTAGATCTTGGTTTAGACATAGATATATAAATACAGATAATATTTATTCTTTTGGTGTATTAAATGGTGAAAGTAGTGCTTTAAATCATATAAACTATTATGATTGGAACATTAAAGAAGCAAAGTATATATTTTCATATACAGATGGTTATGAAGAGGTAATGGAAAATAAAAATCAAATAAGAAGTTTAACAAAAAGTTTAAAACCAAAAATAAAAAAAGAAGGAACAATAATAGGATTTATTAAAGAATAAATTCTTTTTTTTGTTAATATATGATAAAATTATAATAGGTGATGTTATGTCAAGAAAATTAATAAATAAGAATGGAAAGTGGTTAAAATTTCTTTTTATTTTATTCTTATTTTTTCTTTTGATTATATCATTTTATTTTTTTTATAAAAATAGAACTGTTAAATTATTTTATGAGGAAAAAGATAAATTATTAAAGGAAGAGACGATAAAACAGTTTAAATATGATTCTTGTATAAATGAACTTGTAGATAATGACGAAATAAACATGAAAAAAGACGAATTAAAGAACTATATTATTAATAAATATCCAAATACAAGCATAAAATATTATGATATAAAAACAAAAATGGATTTTGTATACAATGAAAACGAAATATACTATGGTGCTAGTTTAATAAAAGCGCTGACAGCTCTTTATATTTATGATATGGCTTTAAAAGATCCAACCATATTAGATGATGTTATGATTTATAAAAGTAATTATATAAAAGCATATAGTTTAGAAATGGAAAAAATAAAAATAGGAGAAGAAGTAAAAATAAGAGATTTACTTAAATATTCTATAAGTGTTAGCGATAATTCTGCTCATTTTATGCTAGTTGATTATATAGGGTTTAATACTTTAAAAGAGTACGGAAATAGCATCGGAAATAAAAACACTTTAATAGGTTCTGACATATATGGAAATATAGATTTAAATGATGCTTTTAATTATATGTTTTTGCTATATGATTACTTAGCAAAAAAAGAACTAAATATAGAATTAATAGAGCCTTTCAATAATGATTATTTTAATTATTTAAAAATAGATAACACAGAGGTACTTCATAAGTATGGTTATCACAATATATATTTTCATGATATTGGTATAGTTTTAGATAAAAAACCATATATAATTGTAGTTTTAACCAAATATGGCTCGTTAGATAAAGAATCTATAGTAAAAGACATATCACAAAAAATAAGAGAATTTCATGATTTTTATAAAGATAAAATAGAAAAAACTTGCAACAAATAGGGTAAAATCTTGTAAATTGTTATTACTTTACAAACAAAGTTTGTAAAATTATTGTAATATTATAATAGGTGATGAGAATGTTTGTATCATTTATTATTAAAATAACAAATATTTTTAAAGAAATTTTTCTTTGCTTTTTAGAGGGTTTAAAAGTTATATCATCTTTATTTAAGACGCGTGTTGCTTTTGTATTATATTCTATGTTCATTATTTATATATTTGTTGGAAATACTACTACTGAGTATAAAGAAACATCTTTTAAAAAATATGAAGATAAGTTGATTTATGGAGAAACATTAAAACTTTATACTTATGACGCTTGTGTTCAAACTCCTCAATATAATAACAGTCATATAGCGTTAAAAGTTGGAAATCTAAACAAATATTTTAGTGATAATTATCCCAACTCAAGCATAATATACTATGATATTAATACAGGATATAAATACACATATAACAAAGATAAAGTCTATTTTGGCGCTAGTTTAATAAAAACTTTAAGTGCACTATATATATATGAAAAAGCATTAATAAATGAATCCATTTTAGATAAAAAGTTAATTTATTTAGAAAATTATTTAAAACATAGTTCAGTTATGATGGGTAGATTAGGGTTTGGAGATCAAGTTTCTATTAGAGATTTAGTTAACTACTCCATAAGTGTAAGTGATAATACAGCCTATCAAATGTTGTTAGAATATATTGGTTTTGATAATTTAAAAGCATACGGACATAGTATAGGAAATAAGTATACATTGGAAGGTAATGACCGAATAAATGGTAAAATAAGTCCAGAAGATGCTTTTAACTATATGAGAAGACTATATTCTTATATAAATAACAACGATAAACTAGGTCAAGAATTAAGGGGATATTTTAAAAACAACTATGCTCTATATTTTGAAAATAAAAAAGTTCCAATATTACATAAATCTGGAGACTGGATAGAGGCACATCACGATATAGCAATAATAGAGGATGAAAACCCATTCATTATTATTGTACTTACTAATCATGGTCAAGGAGAAAAGGTAAGTATAAAGGACATATCAACAAAGATTTATTCATTTCACGAATTTTACACTAATAAGCAAGAACAGTTATGTAATGTTTATAAAAATTAAAAGTGGTTGTATTAGCAATCATTTTTAGTTATAATTATTGTAGGTGATATAATGGAATACAAAGTAACTACAAAAAATGAAGAAGAAACAATGGAACTTGCTCAAAATATTGAATCTGAAAAATTTCCAAATATGATTATATGTTTGGAGGGCGATTTAGGAAGTGGTAAAACTGTATTTACCAAAGGCTTTGCTTATGCTCTGGGTATAGAAGATAGCATAACATCTCCAACCTTTACCCTTATAAAAGAGTATGATCACGGAGAACTTCCTTTATATCATATGGATTTTTATAGATTAGATAAATCTCCAGAAGAAATAGGTTTAGAAGAATATTATACAAAAAATGGTGTAGTAATAATAGAATGGGCAGATGTAGTAAAAGACTATTTACCAGAAGAAAGACTAGATATTAGAATAGTTTCATTAGATGAGGATGTCAGAATATTTGTTATAACGCCTCATGGTCAAAAATATATAGATTTATGTGAGGCAATATTATGAAAACTTTATTTATAGACACATCTTCTAGTTATTTAGATGTTGCTATAATAGAAGATGACATTGTTTATGAAAAAAAAATAGAATCATTTAATGAACATTCTACTTATGCGATGCCTACAATAGAGGCTCTTTTTAATCAAAAAAACATAAAGCCTAAAGACATAGATAGCATAATGGTTATAAACGGACCGGGTTCTTTTACGGGTCTTAGAATAGGTGTAACAATAGCAAAGACTTACTCATGGTCTTTTAATTTAAATTTAATACCTATTTCAACATTAAAAGCATATGCTTTGTCTTACTCTAATTATGATTACTATGTATGTGTAATAGATGCTAGAAGAGGATTTGTTTATGCTTCTATTTATAATTCAAACTATGATGAATTATTAAAAGAAACATATATAAGTATAGAAGAACTACATTCAAAAATAAAAAATTTAAACAATATGAAACTTATTGGAAATATAAATATAAAAGAAATAGAAAATACATTACCAATATTAAACATAAAAAAAATATACAACTACTACAAGAATGATGTAGGAGTAAATCCACATTCTTTAGTACCAAACTACTTAAAAAAAGTAGAAGCAGAAGAAAAACTGGAGATAAAAAATGATACGAGAATATAAAAAAGAAGATATAAATGATATAAATGTATTAGGTAGAGATCTAAATTTAGATTATCTATTTAAAGAAGAAAATTATAGACATTGTTTCTTATATGAAGAAAATGGCACTATACTTGGTTTTATTACATTTGATTTATTACAAGATAGAAGTGAGATAATAGATATAATAGTACATATAAATCATAGAAAACAAGGTTTAGGACAAAAACTATTAAATAAAACCTTGGAATTTATGAAAGCTAAAAACATAAAAAATATATCATTAGAAGTAAAAGTAACAAACAAGGATGCTATTAATTTTTATAAAAAGAATAATTTTAAAATAACAACGACAAGAAAACAATATTATGAATCTGGAACACTCGATGCTTATTTGATGTATAGAGAGTTATAATATGAAAGATACTTATATTTTGGCAATTGAAAGTTCTTGTGATGAAACTAGTGCTAGTATAATAAAAAATGGTAATATAGAAATAAAAACAATAGTACTATCTCAAATGGATACACATAAATTATATGGAGGAGTAGTTCCTGAAAT
>CAZIYD010000037.1:0-4885 GCA_964543375.1 uncultured Muribaculaceae bacterium | reverse complement strand
GAAGAAGAGTTAAAAACTCATATTGAAAAGATAATTACTCTAGCGGAAGAAGAAAACATATTAGTTGTTGCAACTGGTAATGTTCACCATTTAGATAGATCAGATAAAATATATAGAGAAATAATTATAAATCAAAAAGTTCCAGGTGGAGGATTACACCCATTAAATAAAAAAAATATTAAAGAAATACCAAGCTCTCACTTTAGAACTACAGAAGATATGCTAGAAGCTTTTGACTTTTTAGATGATAAAGAAAAAAAGAAAATAGTAATAGAAAACACTAATATAATTAACGATACAATAGAAAATATTAATATTATAAAAAACGAAAAAGAACCATATACTCCAATATTTGAAGGATCTGCTGAAGAAGTAAAAAAAACAGTATATGAAAATGCACATAAAATTTACGGAAAAGATTTACCTAAAATAGTAAGTGAAAGAATAGAACAAGAGTTAAAAGGAATCATAGGAAATGGTTATGATGTTGTTTATTCTATTGCAGAAAAATTAGTAAAAAAATCTAATGAAGATGGATATATGGTAGGTAGTCGTGGTTCTGTTGGATCTTCTTTTGTTGCAACCTTAATGAATATAACAGAAGTAAATCCACTTCCAGCACATTACGTATGTTCTAAATGTAATGAATCTATATTTGAAGAAAATGGAGAACTATTAGGTAGTTTATATCCTTCGGGTTATGATTTACCTGATAAATTATGTTCTTGTGGAGAAAAATTTAAAAAAGAAGGTCAAGATATGCCTTTTGCAACATTCTTAGGTTTTGAGGGAGATAAAGTTCCAGATATAGACTTAAATTTTTCAAGTGAATATCAGTCTAGAGCTCATGATTATACTAAAGAACTATTTGGTAAAGATTATGTATATAGAGCAGGTACAATAGGAACAGTAGCAGAAAAGACAGCATTTGGTTTTGTTCTTGGATATATGGAAGAAAAAAACAGAACCCCAAGAAGAGCAGAAATAGAAAGATTAGCAAAGGGTTTAATTGGAATTAAAAGAACTACAGGTCAACATCCTGGAGGTATTGTAATTATTCCAAATTATATGGATGTATTTGATTTTACGCCATATCAATATCCTGCTGATGATTCAAAAAGTTCTTGGTATACAACCCATTTTGAATTTTCAGCAATTCATGATTATATATTAAAACTAGATATACTTGGTCACGATGATCCAACTATTTTAAAAATGTTACAAGATTCAACGGGTATAAAAGTGGATGATATACCATTTGATGACCCTAAAGTTTTAAAAATCTTTTCAACCCCAGAATCCCTTGGGGTAACAAAAGAACAAATAGAATGCGAAACAGGTACACTCGGAGTTCCAGAATTTGGAACAAACTTTGTAATTGAGATGTTAAAAGATACAAAACCATCAAACTTTGCGGAATTAGTAAAGATTTCTGGTTTATCACACGGTACTGATGTTTGGTTAGGAAATGCTAAAGACTTAATAGACCAAGACAAAGTTGAATTTAAAGATGTAATAGGATGTAGAGATGATATTATGGTTTATCTTATATATCAAGGCTTAAAACCAAAAGATGCATTCGATATAATGGAGTTTGTAAGAAAAGGTAAACCATCTAAAGATAAAGAAACATGGAATAAATGGGTAGATGTAATGAAAAAATCTAATGTTCCAGAATGGTATATTGATTCTTGTCAAAAAATAAAATATATGTTTCCAAAGGCACACGCTACCGCATATGTAATGATGGGTTTTCGTGTTGCCTGGTTTAAAGTACATTATCCAATACATTATTATGCTGCTTACTTCTCACTTAAAAAAGGAGACTTTGACATAAGAACGATGATAAAGGGTTATGAATCTATAAAAGAAAAGATGAATATACTTAAAGAAAAAGGATATGAGGCGACAAATAAAGAACTAAGTATTTTAGATGTATTAAGAAGTGCATTAGAAATGACAGCAAGAGGTTTTAAATTTGGATCTGTTGATTTATATAAGTCTGATGCATTTAACTTTTTAATAGACGAGGACAACAAGACCTTAATTCCTCCTTTTAACACAATAGATGGACTTGGAGAGATAGTAGCAAAGAAGATAGTTGAAGAACGTAACATAAAAGAATTTTTAAGCATAGAAGATTTACAAAATAGAGCTAGGGTTTCTCAAACAATAGTAAATAATATGAGGGTAATGGGAATGTTAGATATTATTCCTGAAACAAGTCAATTAAGTTTATTTTAATAATTGAGTGGTGAAATATGAATTATGATATAGTAGTAATAAGAAAAGATAATAAAAATACATATATTAGAGTAAAAGAAGATTTAAAAATTTATGTTTATACTAATAGATGGACAAAAGATAAAGAAATAAAAAAAATAATAGAAAATAATAAAAACTCAATACACAAAATGATTGAAAAAGAAACTAAAAAAGAAGAAAAACAAAATAAAAACTATCTTTTAGGTAAAGAAATAGATATAGTAATACTTTCAAATCAAGATAAACCAGAAGTATATAACAACAAATTATATATAAAAGATAAATCAAAATTAGATAAATATTATAAAGATCTATCACAAGATATTTTTAAAGAAAGACTTGATTATATATATAGTAATTTTGAAGAATCTATTCCTTATCCAAAATTAAAGATAAGAAAAATGACTAGTAGATGGGGAGTTTGTAATAAGAAAGATATTAGTATAACTTTAAACTTAGAATTAATAAAAAAAGAAATAAAATATATAGACTATGTTATAATACACGAACTATGTCACTTTGTAGAATTCAATCATTCTTCTAAATTTTGGAGTTTAGTAGGAAAATATTGTAAAGATTATAAAGTTTTAAGAAAAGAGATGAAAGAATGAATATAATTAATTCTATTGATAATACAATTATAAAAAACCTAAAAAAATTAACTCAAAAAAAATATAGAGATATTAATAATAAATTTATAGTAGAAGGATTTCATCTAGTAGAAGAAGCATATATTTCAGATGTTTTAGAGGAAATATTTGCAATTGAAGGTTATAATATAAATTTAGATGTTAAAAAAACTTATATATCAGATAAAGTTATGAAGTACATAAGTAATTTAGAATCTCATAGAGAAGTAATTGGAATTGTAAGAAAGAAGACAAATTCAATTATAAATGGAAACATATTATATTTAGACAACATCCAAGATCCAGGTAACTTAGGAACAATAATAAGGAGTTCTTACGCCTTTAACTTAGACACTTTAATATTAAGCAACGATACTGTAGATTTATACAATGATAAGGTAATAAGAGCATCACAAGGTATGCTTTTTAAACAAAATATAATAATTGGCAATATAAACACATTAAAGGATTTAAAGAATAAAGGATACAAAATATATGGAACAGATGTTAATAATGGTATTGATGTAAAAACAATTGAAAGAAATGAAAAAAATGTTATAATATTCGGAAACGAAGGACAAGGTATTAAAGAAGAAGTAAGAAATTTATGTGATAATCATATATATATAAATATAAACAAAGATTGTGAAAGTTTAAATGTATCAGTAGCGGCATCTATAATACTTTATGAATTAAAGGATTAATATGATATATGTAGGAAAATATACAGGAACTCATGGTTTAAAAGGTGAAATAAAAATACTTTCAAATTTTAGTAGAAAAGATTTGGTATTTATTCCAAATAATATAATATATATAAATTCAAAACCATATAAAATATTAACACACAGAGTACATAAAACTTATAACATGTTAACTTTAGAAGGAATAAAAGATATAAAAGACATAATAGATTTAAGAGGTTCTAATGTTTATGTAAAAAGTGTAAATGCTCCTTATTTAATAGAAGACTTTATAACTTATAAAGTTATAAAAGATAAAGAATACAGTGTGTATGAAATAATAGAAAATCCCAAATATAAAATACTCGTATTATCAAACAAAGAAATGATACCTTTAATAGATGAATTTATAGAAAAAATAGATAATGATAACAAGATTATATATTTAAGAAAGGACTAATTATGAAAGTAGACATTCTAACTTTATTTCCAAATATGTTTGATGGTTTTTTAACAGAATCTATATTAAAAAGAGCTATAGAAAGTAATAAAGTTAAAATAAATATCAATAACATTAGAGATTATTCTATAGATTCTCATAAAAAAGTTGATGATACACCTTATGGTGGTGGTTCAGGAATGGTTTTAATGTGTCAACCTATATTTGATGCTGTAAAAGATTTATCAAAATCAAACTCAAAAGTAATATTAATGACGCCACAAGGAATACCATTTAATCAAAAAATGTCAAAAAACTTATCAAAAGAGGAACATTTAATAATAATATGTGGTCATTATGAAGGTTTTGATGAAAGAATACGTTCCATATGTGATCTTGAAATATCTATTGGAGATTATGTTTTAACAGGTGGAGAACTTCCAGCAATGGTAATAACGGATTCTATTGTAAGATTAGTAGATAATGTAATAGAAGAAGAATCACATATAAAAGACTCGTTTTCAGACGGGTTATTAGATTATCCTACGTATACTAAACCTAGAGTATTTGAAGACTTAAAAGTTCCAGAAGTCTTGTTATCGGGAGATCACAAAGAAATAGATAACTGGAGAGAAGAACAAAAAGTTATAAGAACAATAGAAAGAAGACCTGACTTAGTAGAAAAAAGCAAATATAAATTATCAAAAAACACAAAAGATTCAAAAATAAAAGATATAACAAAACTAAAAGGATATTCATTTAACCCTAAGAATAATGCAAAAAGAACAGATGTTATAAATGTTACTAATATGGATATTATGAATCCAGAATTAATAAAAGAAATAACAAAGAAAAATATAGATAAAAAA
>CAZIYD010000036.1:0-4935 GCA_964543375.1 uncultured Muribaculaceae bacterium | reverse complement strand
TAGCTGCTTCTGATAAAGTTTCATGAAGACTGTTATCCTCTAAAAAGTTTTTTTCAACATGTATAGGTTCTGTAAAGTCTTTAACTCCATATTTAGATAGATTTGAATATAATTGTATTTCTAATTTTCCAAGCAAATATTCAATATCGATTTGATCTACTTCTTCTAAATTTTCAGGAAAAGCAAGTTTTATACTTGTCTTATCTGCATATATTCCTTTTTTTAAACTTTTATCTCTATCTTTAGTATACTCTATTGCAGCATTTATTTCAGAACCAGTGGTAGCGTGTTCTAAAATCGAAGGTCTTTTATATAGAGGAATATACCTTTGAAATCTATCAACAAAAAATTCTTTATTTAAAATATAACCTACGGCAAGAGTATATGGTTTATCTTCATACACTCTTAAACCTGACATTTCAAGTCCTCCACCACCGTATAAAAGTTGTGCTACACATATATCTTTAGTTTTAATTCTTTCTGGTTTAATTAATTTTTCGCTTTCCATAAAGCCTCCTTTAACAAAATCATTATAACATATTTTTTTAGTTTTTATAATTACTTAACTTTAATTAATTACAATTTGAATTATCAGTACTATAATTAGTACAAGTTAAACACGGACTATAAGAATAGTTTTGACTATTTGTTTTTGTTACTAAGACAAAACCTTGACATATAGAATCATCATTAAGATCTTTAATTTGATTAATTAACTTCTCATTAATTAAATCCGTTATATTAATGGTTATTGTATCTCCAATTGAGTTTGGCATAGTAATATTTTTATAAAGAGTATAGTCTTCTGCTGCTTTTTTCATTTGATTTTCTTTAACCTTATAAATATCTTCTTTTGACTTTTGTATTGTAGAAAAAATTTTAGGAACTACAATTACTAATATTAAACCTAAAACTATTATAATTGCCAAAAGTTCTACTAATGTGAATCCTTTTTTATTCATATAATCCTCTATTCTAGAAATATTATATCATATTATAAAAAAAACAAGAATAATCTTGTTAATTTTAATGGTAGCGAGAGAGGGGATCGAACCCCCGACCTATCGGGTATGAACCGATCGCTCTAGCCAGCTGAGCTATCTCGCCATATATATTGGTGCTCGTATTCGGACTTGAACCGAAACTTCCTTTTGGGAAAACAGATTTTGAGTCTATCGCGTCTACCAATTCCGCCATACGAGCAAGGCATAAGCAATTATACCATATCTTAATATAAAGTAAAATGCTTTTTTAATTTTCTTTATATTTGGAAGTAAATAAATCTTGTTCTTCCGATGCCTCATTGTCTTTTTCTATTTTAGGTAAATCATTTATATTTTTTAAACCAAAATAATCTAAGAACTCATCTGTTGTTTTATATAGTATTGGATAACCTATAGTTTGCTTTCTTCCGCATTCTTTTAATAAACCTTTTCCTTGCAATTTTTTTATAAGACTTACACTATTTATCCCTCTTATTATTTCTACTTCCATTCTTGTTATGGGTTCATTATATGCAACAATTGCAAGTACTTCTAAAGCTTGCTCTGAAAGTACATTTTCTGATTCTTCTATCAATTTTTTGTAATAGTCTTTATGTTCACTTTTTGTTGTAAGTTTTAAAGTGTTTCCTAAATAATCAATTCTTAAACCTCTTTCATTACTTAAATACTCTTCTTTTAACTTTAAAACTAAATCCTTAGAATCTTCTATGGAAATATCTAATACTTTTGATATTTGTTCAATAGTTAGACCTTCATCCCCTACTACAAATAATAAACCTTCTAATATTGCCTTCATACTACACATCCTTTTTTGTAATAACTATGTCATCAAAGTTCTTGTTTTGAATCATATTTATTTCATTGTTTTTTACCATTTCAAGTATTGATAAAAACGTTATAACTATAAAAGACTTTTCTCTTATTTCAAATAAATCATTTAGTGTTATTTGTTTTTTTGCTTTTAAAATTGATTTTATATTATTTATTCTTTCTCTTATAGAATATTCTTTAGTTGTAATAGTAGTATTAAGTGGTCTTTCTAATTCTTTTCTATCTAAAAACTTATTCATTATAGAAAGTAAATCTTCAATTGAAAGGTTAGAGTTCTTTATTAAAGTGCCATCTAAATATTCATCGTAGTTAGATGGAATTTTAGTAAATATTTCTTGTCTTTTTTCTTCTAGATCTCGAAACTCTTCTGTTATTTCTTTATATTTTTTATACTCTATAAGTCTATCTATAATATTTATTGGTTCTTCTTCGTATGAATCTTCTTCAACTATTTGTTTTGGTAATAAAGATTTTGACTTTAATTCCATTAATTCTGCAGCAACAACTAAGTATTCAGATGCTATATCTAAATTTAACTCTTCCATGGCGTTTATATAATCTAAATATTGATTAGTAATTTCTACTAAATTGACATTATATATATCTATATTAGATTTTTTTACTAAATGAAGCAACAAATCCAAAGGTCCTTCAAAGTCATTTATTTTTATTTCATAATGCATATTATACTCGCTTTTTTAATTTAAATTTAATTTTCTTAAATATATTCTCACCAAAAACATCATAAATAGTTTTAGTTTTTATCATTACATATAAGTAAATTATAGTTCCAATTATACCATAAAAACCCGCGATAAATAAAGAGATTATCCTTGATTTATTATTTAATGGAATAATAAATTGAAGTAGTAATAAAAATACTATCATAACCATTGTTCCAAATATAATGTTTCCTAACTTGCCAAAAGTTTCTTTATAATCTATATCTATTTTCTTTTTTATATAATAAAAGTTTATTAAAGATGCTGTTCCAAAAGCTATAATAGAGGCAATTGTAACACCATATGATGGGTGCAAACCAATAAAGTTAACTGCATTCATTAAAACTGGATTAAATATTGCTTTTAATATTATTCCAATAACAATAGAAAATATAACTATTTTTGATTCTGATATACAATTTAATGTAGAACAAGTAAGATTATAAATAGCAACAAATAGTGTTCCTAATATAAAAACTCTAAATACCGTAAATGCTAACTCATTATATCCATAAAATACATTCCATATAGGAACTGTAAGCATAGAAATCATAATTACAAGAGGAATTAAAACAAAAAGTAATGCTTGTATAGATGTATTTACTTTTTTCTTTATATCTTCTTTGTTTCCAAGAGCAAAACTAGATGTAATGTGTGGAATCATACTTACAACTAAACCAGTAGATATAGCGTATACTATAGCTTCTAATTTAGCACCCCAAGTTGAAAGCACACTCGCAACAGATTCTGCTTCACTTAATGCATAACCTAAAGATACCATTACTTTATTTATGCTTGATAAATCTACAAAGTTAAATAAAGATTTAATAGAATCAATTAATATAAATGGTATTGCATAGAAGAATATCTTTTTTATTATAACTTTGTTAGTTATTTTCTTTTCTTCTTCAGTTAAAATATAGTCTTCATTAGTTAAGTGTTCTTTTTTTATTTTTAAATATAAAAATATATAAGCAACAAAAGCACCAAAAGTAGCAGCAAAAACGGCAATTCCGATAGAATTAGTAAGCCCTATTTTAAAAACATTAAGTGCTAAGTATGTTCCAATTAAAAGTAAAGATACTCTAGATATTTGCTCTACAACTTGACTTATTGAACTTGTTGCAATAAATTTATGTCCTTGTAAATAACCTCTTGCAACACTTAATATAGGAACTATTAATAAAGCACTAGAAATTACTCTAACTACAAAAGAAACATCTTCTATTGTATTCCCACCTTCTAAATCACCAATAAAATAATAACCTACTTGTTTAGAGAATATAAACATAAGTAAAAAACTTAGTATACCAAGTAACGATATAACTATTTTACCTATCTTATAAGATTTTTCTTTAGTATAAACGTATCCTAACGCTTCATATTCGCTTGTTATTTTACTAATTGCAAAAGGGATACCTGCGATAGATATACCTAAAAAAAGAGAATAAATAGCATAAGCATAACCATATAATGCTCCACCTTTTTCTCCCAACATAGGATAAAGTAAAATTACATATAATATTCCTATTACTTTACTCAATACTATTGATAATGTTGCGACTACTGCTCCTTGCATAAATGAGTTTTTTTTCATTGTTATCACCTTTTTTTGTAGTAATTTCCTAGTATTTCATAAAAGCAAAATATTAAAACAAACACTGTGATTATAGTTATTAAAATTTGTAAAATTAACTTATCACTAATATCAAACATAGCGTAAGATATAGTGAGAATTAAAGAGTTAATAACCGATATTTGAGTATAAAAATTAGATTTATCTGAAGATTTTAATTTAATGTTGTGTCTACAATCTAAATAATGTTCTTCTAATATCTTTTTATTAATATTCTTTTTTGTTCTTATATAGAAATACAATCTATAAAATAAGAATATAATTATAAAAATTGAAAAATAAATTAAAAAGTATTTCATAGTTTTTCTCCTTATATTTGCTCAATATATTCAAGTAGTTTAATAAACATCTTTATAAACTTGTCTTCCAAACCATTTTTCTTTAGTTTTCTTACCATTATTCTTTTTTGTTTTATAGTATTATTACTAAATAATATATTACTTATTTCATCTTTTAAACTTGTTTCTATAGATAAATCACTTATTATTTCATCTATATCTTCGTTTATAAGTCTAACTGCGTCTATTTCAATTGCCTTACCTTTACATATTACAGTAAGTTGTCCAACAGTACTTACATCTTTTACTTCAACTACAAAGTCATTTTCATCTTCATAAGAAGTATAAGATAAATTAGTGCCTTCAAAGTTAACATTTAAATCTTCTGCTTTTCTAGTATTTCTAAATCTAAATCTGTAATTTCTTCTATCAGGTATTATACCACTTTTTCCTTCTATTGCTCT
>CAZIYD010000035.1:0-5058 GCA_964543375.1 uncultured Muribaculaceae bacterium | reverse complement strand
TACCAATAAAGTCACCTGTTGCGGGAATAGCTATGGGACTACTTGCTAGTGGAAATAAATATACAATACTTACTGATATTCAAGGTATGGAAGATCATTTAGGAGATATGGATTTTAAAGTGGCAGGTACTAAAAATGGTATATGTGCTATGCAAATGGATATAAAAATAAAAGGTATTACAAAAGAGATAATGAAAAAAGCATTAGAACAAGCAAAAACTGCAAGATTTGAAATACTAGAAACAATGAATAAAGTAATAGATAAACCAAGAGAAGAGTTAAGTAAATATGCACCTAAGATTCTACAAATGCATGTAAACCCTGATAAGATAAAAGAAATAATAGGTAAGGGTGGAGAAACAATAACTAAAATAATACTTGAATCTAGTAATGTAACTTCAGTAAATGATATAAATGCTGTTAAAGTTGATTTAGAAGATGATGGCAGAGTACTTATATATCATAAAGATAAAAATATCATAAACAAAGTAAAAGAAATGATAGAAGATATAACAAAAGAAGTAGAAGAAGGAAAGATATATACTGGAAAAGTAGTAAAAGTAGAATCTTTTGGATGTTTTGTAGAACTATGGAAAGGTTGTGAAGGTTTAGTACATATATCTCAACTAGATAACAAAAGAGTAGAAAAGACTGAAGATATAGTTAAAGTTGGAGATGAAATTTTAGTTAAAGCTTTAGGACATGACAATAAAGGAAGACTTAATTTATCTAGAAAAGATGCACTAAAAAAAGAAGATAAACCTTTGAAAGAAGAACCAAAAAAAGAAGTTGTAAAAGAAAAACCTGAACCCAAAAAAGAATCAAAAGAAGAATCAAAACAAACTTCAAAACCTAAAACAGAACCAAAAAAAGAATCTGTAAAAGGGAAAATATTAAAAGCACTAAAAAAAGATAAATAATTATCTTTTTTTTGTTATTATTTTTATTAATCTTTTAGAACTAAAGTTTGGAATAAGCTTTTAAAATAAAAGTTACTTATATAAGTAACTTTTTTATCTTTTTATATCTAAAAATACTGGTAATATTAAAGGTTTTCTACCTGTTTGTTCTTTAATAAACACAGATAAATCTTGAATTACAAAGTTCTTTAAATCCCCATAGTTATTTTTAGTATTAACTATATTTTTTCTTATAGATTCATTTGCAAGTTCTCTAATTTTACTGATTAATTCTTCGTTTTCATTTACTAATATAAATCCTCTAGTAGTTATATTTACTTTATCTATTAAATTATGATTTTCATCTATATTAGCGATTATAACAACTAAACCATCGTTAGCCATTATTGCTCTATCTTTTATTACTATTCCACCGATATCTCCAATTCTATTACCATCTACATAAACATCTAATGCTTGTACAGAATCTACTTTTTTAATGCCTTCTTTATTCATAGAAAGTACATCTCCGTTATCTAAGATAAATGTATTTTCTTTTTTTACTCCACAAGCTACCGCAAGTTCTGCATGCTTTTTTAACATACTATACTCACCATGTATTGGTAAAAAGTACTCAGGGTTTAATAATCTTATCAATAATTTTAATTCTTCCTCATTAGCGTGTCCAGATGTATGTATATCACTTAAAGATGTATTAGTAAATACTTTTACGCCTTTTAAGTATAGTTGATTTATAGTTTTAGCAATAGATGCTCCGTTTCCTGGTATTGCTGAAGATGAAAATATTACTAAATCATCTTTCATTAATTTTATTTGTTTATGTGTACCTTTTGCTATTCTAGATAAAGCTGCTAGTGGTTCTCCTTGTGAACCAGTACATAGTAAAGTTATTTCACTAGGGTTTTTAGATGCTGCTTCATCTGGCTCAATAATTACACCTTTACCATCTATATATCCACTTTGTATTGCTACTTGAACGTTATTTTCCATACTTCTTCCAAATAGTACGACTTTTCTATCGTTTTTCTTACTTGTTTCTATTATATGTTTTAATCTATATACGTTAGATGCAAATGTTGCTATTATTATTCTTCCTTTATGTCTTCTAAATATGTCACCTAGTGCAGCATCTACTTTTGATTCACTTTTAGAAAAACCAGGAACCATAGCGTTCGTAGAATCACTAAGAAGTAATTTAACTCCTTTTTTACCAATATCGCTCATTTTATGAATGTTAGACATTGGTCCTATTGGGGTAAAATCAAATTTAAAATCTCCAGTATGAACTATTGTTCCATTTGGGGTATGTATTACTAATGCATGTGAATCTGGAATAGAGTGCGTAGTTGCTATAAACTCTACTTCTAAATGTTTAAATTTATAATTAGATTCTTCGTTATATATTTCTATATTTTTATATGGTATATTTCTATCTGCTAATTTTAATTTTATTAATTCAGCAGCCTGTCTTGGTGCATATATCATAGGTATATTTAAGCTTTGTAGTAAAAAAGGCACTCCCCCAATATGATCCTCATGACCATGTGTTATAAATAACCCTTTAATCTTATTTTCATTCTTTTTTAAATAATCAAAATCTGGAATAACATAATCTATTCCAAGTAACTCATCTTCTGGAAACATTACTCCAGCATCTATTATAACTATTTCATTATCATGTACTACACAGTACATGTTTTTACCTACCTCACCTAAACCACCTAAAGCAAAAACTTTGGTTTCCTCATTTTTTAAAAAGTTCATTTATTTCCTCCTCAATCAAAATAAAAGAATTGATATGTATGGATTATACAACATAATCAATTCTTTGTAAAGTTATAAACAAATTGTTAAATCCCCAAATTCTACGAGTCCAATTATAAGATTAACTATTGTAGGTAGCATTAATAGAAGTGCTGCGAGTCCTAGTCTTTTTCCAAAGTCTGACATAGATTTTTTAACAGTTTTGTCATCTCCGGATGCTACTGCTTTTAGTAAATCTAATACTCCAAGCACAAGTGCTAGCGTTGGTCCAATTATCATAAGCCATTTCCAAATTGGATCAGTTAATTCTTTTATTTTGTCACAACTAAGTTCGTTTGAAGCTCTATTAGGGGCTAAAATTTCTTTGCTTGAATCTGCCACCTCGTTTTTCAAAAATTGAGGTGTGTTAATTGCAATGTAATCTTTATCATAAAAAAATATTGTTTCATTTTTATAACTAGATGTTGTTTTAGCGCTTGTAACATCTAAAAATAAAACGAATAAAAATATAAAAGCAAATAATTTAATAATCTTTTTCATAATATCACCTTAAAATTATTATATCACAATTACTTCAATTGATAATAGATTAATGTTATAATATGTAAAGGTGATATTTATGGGTATTTTTAATAAGATAAAAAATATATTTAATAAAAACGAAGATGAGTTATATGATAAGGGTTTAGAAAAAACGAGAGATACTTTTGTATCTAGCTTAAACAATCTTTCTAAAAAATATAAAAGTCCCAACGAAGATTATTTCGAAGAACTTGAAGAAATATTAATAACTGCAGATATTGGGGTAAATACAGTCTTTAATTTTATGGACAGACTTAGAGGGAGAGTAAAAAAAGAAGGTATTACAGATCTAGAGGAATTACAAGAGTTAATTGTAGATGAATTATTTATAATATACGTAGAGGGGGACGTTATATCGACTAAACTTAATAAAAGCGAATCAGGGCCTACTGTTGTTTTGTTCATTGGGGTAAACGGGGTAGGTAAAACAACTACAATTGCTAAAGTTGCTAATATACTAAAAAAAGATAATAATAAAGTTCTATTAGTTGCTGGGGACACATTTAGAGCAGGAGCTGTAGAACAATTAAAAGAATGGGGAAATAGAGTAAATTCAAAGGTTATTTATGAAGAATCTACAAAAGACCCATCTGCTATAGTGTATAAAGGAATAGAGGAAGCAATAAGAGAAAACTATGACTATGTATTAATAGATACAGCAGGAAGACTTCAAAACAAAGTTAACTTAATGAACGAACTAGAAAAAATGAATAAAGTAATAAGCAAATTAATACCAGATGCACCTCATGAAACTCTACTGGTAATAGATGCTACTACTGGTCAAAATGCAATTAATCAAGTTAAGAGTTTTAAAGAAATAACTAATGTAACAGGAATTGTTTTAACTAAGTTAGATGGTACCGCAAAGGGTGGTATAGTTTTAGCAATAAAAGAAGAATTAAGTGTTCCAGTTAAGTATATTGGTTTAGGAGAAGGGTTAGAAGATTTAAGTCAATTTGATATAGAAAAATATATATATGGTTTATTTAAAGGAATGATAAAATGAATACAGAAATTATAATATTATATGATATATATGGGTCCCTTTTAACTTTAAAACAAAGAACTTATTTTGAAGAATATTATTTTAAAAATTTAACATTATCAGAAATAAGTAATAAATATAACATAAGTAGAAATGCTATACATAAACAAATTAAAATTTCTGAAGAAAAATTAATTGAATTAGAAAAAGTATTAAAGATAAATAAAAAAGATAAACTATTAAAAGAAATAATAGATAATATAAAAGATGAGAGTGTAAAAGATAAATTAAATAAAATAAACGATAGGATGTAGAGATGTTTGAGAATTTAAGCGATAGATTACAAAATGTAGTTAAAAATATTAAGGGTTATGGAAAAATTACTGAGGAAAATATTGGTGATATTTTAAGAGAAGTTAGATTGGTTCTTTTAGAAGCAGACGTGGATTATACTGTTGTAAAAGAATTTACTAATAAAGTAAAAGATAAAGCACTAGGAGTAGAGGTTCAAAACAGTTTGAAACCTAGCGAACAGTTTTTAAAAATATTAAAGGATGAGTTATTATCTTTACTTGGAGAATCGGACACAACATTACCTAATAATAAGTTTAATGTAGTTATGTTAGTAGGTCTTCAAGGTTCTGGAAAAACTACAACAATCGGTAAACTAGGTAATTTAGTTAGAAAAAAACTAGGTAAAAACCCTCTTTTTATAGCATGTGACATATATAGGCCTGCTGCGATAGATCAACTAAAACAAATTGGTAAAGAACTTGGTATAGAAGTATTTTCATTAGATAGTAAAAA
>CAZIYD010000034.1:0-5214 GCA_964543375.1 uncultured Muribaculaceae bacterium | reverse complement strand
TATTTTATTTTTATTATGTGCTTTTATTTCAGATTTCATTCCTTTATAAAGTCCTTCTAAAGAGTTTTCTACTATTAATTTATTATCATAGTTTTTAAGCGCTTCTTTAGCCCCTGTATCAGTGGATATTATTCTTTTAGATAGCATTATAGCTTCTACACCCACTATTGAAAAACCTTCATATAAAGATGGTATTAGAAAGTAATCACATTTTTTTATATATGGATATGGATTTTCTTTTTCTCCAAGAAGTATAAAAGTATCTTCCATATTAAAACTCTCTATTAATTTTTCTATAATTTTTCTCTCTGGACCTTCTCCAATTATATAGATTTTATGTTTTAAACCCTCTTCTATCAGTTTTTTAGATACAAGTGTAAGTCTGTCTATTGCCTTAGCACTCACCAATCTAGATACTGATAAAAATGATATTGAATCTTTATCTATTTCTTTAGGAATAAATGATTTAGATGATTCTATTATTCTTTTTTCATCTATGTAATTATGTATTACTTCTTTAGGTATATTGTTATTTATTAAACTCTCATATCCTTTTTTAGATTCATTGCTTACAAATATAATTTTATTATAATTTCTATAATAATTTTTATATTTCCAGATGTCTTTAGAATAATGTTTTGATAAATCAGTATGTATCCACGCTATCTTTTTTGCTTTTGATTTAAATGAGAATAAATTTGTAATAGGACCTTCTAGAAACGCTACTTCAGTATCAAATTTATTCTTTATATGTTTGTTATATATATATATTAAATAAGGTTTAAAGAAGAAAGATATACCTATAATTTTTCTTTTTATTATGTTTGTGTCTTCATATTTATATTTTTTTAAACTTATTACTTTTATTTTTTTATCTAAGTCTTTTAGTAGTAATCCTTTAGAATAAATAGTAAAAAGAGTAATATCATAATCATCTTTTATATTATTTAAAAGATCTACTAGAGTTTTTTCTGCTCCTCCAATATTCATACTAGTTATTCCAAATACTACTTTTTTCATTTTAACTCCTTTGTTTTGTTTAAAAGAAGTGTATACATTACTATTATAACAGGCATAACAGAAGTATTAAAGTATGTATGACCAGATAATGTTGATATACCAAAACTAGTTATAGAACATAACACTAACATTATGTAAGTTATATCTATATTTTTATATTTCTTAAATAAAGTATATATAGAATAAACTAATATTAAAATAAATGGTAAGTAATAAAGCATAAATCCAAGTATTCCAAAGTTAAAGAAAAGAGCGAATCCTTCCATCTCTAGTGTAAGCATTCCCATATTTGTTAAATAACCATTACCAAATAGTTTTAAAAGTATATTGTTTTGATATGAATATAAGTAGTAATGATAAACTATTTGCTGTTTTCTTAAATTAACATTAGCCATCTCTGTAGCATTAGCATATTCTTCTAAGGCATCAAGCGCTAGTTTTTGTTCTTCTAATATGTATTTTCCAACAGAGCCTTCTTCATCTATTTTATCTATCTCATCTTTTAGATCATATGCAATATGCTTTTCTTCATCTTTCATATCATCTAATTGTGCTCTCCTTGCAAATGTAGATGAGTCAATAAATATAGACATTATAAGTACTATAACTATAGGAAGTAATAATTCTAGTCTTAGATTTGTTTTGATTATATCTTTGTTTTTTTCTCTTAAAAAAATTAACATAACAGAAAAAAGATAAGATGCTATAAATAGTAGACTACCCATCATCCCTACTCTACTTCCTATTAAAAAGTGAAGATAAGATAAAGTTAAAAACAAATATAAAAAAGTAATATATTTATTTATATTATTCTTTATTAAATAAGGAGCATTTACAAATAAAGATAAGGTAAGTATTGCTCCTACTGCACCACTTGTATTAAACCATCCTTTGTAACCTACCCCTTCTACATAAGAAGTAAGAGATGTTTTAGTAATAATTGCTATATATATAGATAATATATAAAATAAAGATGTATAAAATATATATTTATTTAATTTATTATCTTTTTTGTAAAATACATATAAGAATGTTACAAAAGTAAATATTAAGTATGTATAATTTGCTATATATTGAAATTCATGCATGAGTGTTCCATAAGAAAACTCTGTTATTAAACCATTATATAAATATAAATGCATACAAGAATAAGATATATATATTAAAAAGAGACCTAAAAATTTACTTCTTATACTTTTATCTTTTATAAATATATATATTAAAAGTAAAAGTGGTATTATAGGTCTTAAAAAGGTAGAGGGTGTATATTTAAAATTACTAAATAAAGAACTTAGTAAATCAAATATAGGGTTTAATAATATAAATATATATAATAGTTTTTCTTCTTTTTTTTGCATGTTACCTCAATCTAAATATAAACGCACTTAAATTATATAAAGGTTTATTTAGGTGCTTATAATATTTGTTTTTCTTTCCTGGAAGTGTATTTAAGTATTTGTTTTTCTTAAAGTTAGGATACTTATTATTTAATATATTCCAATTTTCTTTTAATATATTATTCATTAATGCTTTATCTTTAACTTTTACTATTCTAAGGAAAGAACTTCCTAAGAAATATCTAATATGTAGATATTCTAATATATCTTTGTTTTTATCATATATATTGTTTTCTTTATAATATTCCTCTATTAAATCAAATATTTTAAATATATCTCTTACTTTTTTATTTTGATTGTTTGATATAGAGCCATCTCTTTGAATATAATTATATAAAGGTTCTTTTAAATAACTTATTTTATTCAAATGAGGCATAAGAACATAAGTAAAATATATATCTTCATATCTTAATCCTAAACGAAACTCTAGTTTATTATCTTTTATTATGCTCCTTTTTATTATTTTATTGCACACTATAACTCTAATAGTTAGCATCAATTCTTCTTTTGATTTATTTTCATTACCAATGTCTTCTATAGTCTTATTTGGATATAACCAGTAAAAATCACACGTAACCATATCTGATTTATCTTTTATAGCTTTATCATATAGTTTTTCATACATACTCAACTCTACATAATCATCACTATCTACAAAACCAACATAATCTCCTTTTGCGTACTTTAAACCATAATTTCTGGCATCACTAAGTCCACCATTTTTCTTTTTATATGACTTAATATTTTTATGTTTATTTTTATGTTTATTTTTATATTCATCAATTATATCTTGACTATTATCTGTAGAACCATCATTTACTACTATTATTTCTATATCTTTTAACGTTTGATTAACTAAACTATCTAAACATCTTTTTAAATATTTTGATGTATTATAAACTGGTACTATTACACTTACTTTCATATATACTCCTACAAATTATACTTTAATTTTAATATTTTCTTTTTTATTTTGCGCTTTAAAGTATCACTTAATATTAAATTAATAATATTTCTTTTCTTTAACTCTATAGTATATTCTTTCTTATCACTTGCTTTTAAATCTTTTATTTTTAATATTAATGAGTTAGATATAAAACTATTGAATAATTTATTATCGTTTGAATTTTTATATAAATAATCAAAATGATATAACATATCAAATGCTTTCTTCTTTATTTTATCATAATTAGTCGTAGTTGTTATACTGTCTTCTCTTTCTACATAATAATATCCTTTAAAATCTATTGATTTAATAGTATTGGCTTTTAGTATTACAAGTGGTATTAATCCAAAATCTTCGTGATATTTATCTTTACTGAACTTAAAATTGTTTTCTAACCAATATGTTCTTTTATATGCATAAAGAGGCGCTGGTTCTATACTTTTAGATTGGTAAAGTTTAATAAAAGCTTCATTTCCATTTGTGGTGTTAAATGATTCAGTATTTAAATAATCAAAAGTTTTATCACCAGATACTCTTACAGCTTGAAATCTAATGATATCAACATCGTTTAAATTATTGTTTAGTGTTTCTAATAAATTCGGAGCATAATAATCATCACTATCTAAAAATAATATATATTCTCCATTTGCTTTTAATACACCATAATTTCTAGCATCGCTTAATCCACCATTTTTCTTTTTATATGACTTAAAATTGTATTTATCTATTATAGTTTGACTATTATCTTTAGAACCATCATTTACAACAATAACTTCATAATCTTTAAAGGTCTGATTTAAAACACTATCTAAACATTTCTTTAAATATTTTTCAGTATTATAAACAGGAATTATTATAGAAAACTTAGGCATTATTTCACATCCATTACTTTTGTTATTGTTTTTAAAGTATATTGATTATATTTATTTATATTCAAATTCTTTTGTTTATTTTTTATTTCTTTCATAGCAGAAAATATGGATTTTTCATCCTTATCACAAATTAAAGCATAATCAGATATATCAAAATATGAATTACTTGTTTTTATAGTTGTAATTATTGGCGTCTTTAGTACTAACGCTTCTAAATAAACAACGGGAAAGCCTTCATAATCACTAGTTAGAATAACTGCATCTGCTTTATTAAAGTATGGATATGGATTAGACTTCATACCTAAAAACTTTATTTTATCATCTAGTTTTTCTTTCTTTACTAAAGATTTATATTTAGAATTATCTTCTCCATCTCCTATCATCCAAACTTCAAAATTATCATTTTCTTTTGATAATAATTTAGATGCTTTTATTAAACGCGTTAGTTTTTTTGACAGTTCTTCATGTCTTGATACGTTTAAATATATTGTTTTAGATCCTTTTTTTAAATCTACTTTTTCTTTTGATAGTTTTAATATCTTTTCATTATCTATTAAATTTCCACATACTATTACTTTTTCTTTAAGATTTGGATATATCTTAATAAAGCTTTCTTTTGCTTCATTTGATATTATAAATATATTTTTAAATTTTTCTATCTTTCTATTATTAAAGAAGTTCTTAAATGGTTCTTCATTTTGCATATAGAATTCATAATAGTTAGTATGAATCCATATAGAATTATTTTTAGAATAATATCTCATTAAAATAGAACCAGGAATAGAATAAGGAACATATAGACAAGAAAAATCATATTTATTAAAATTTAATATAATATGAAATATTAGTTTTAATCTATTTAGTATTTTTCTTAATATTATATTTTTATTGTGACTTATTTTGTATTCTTTTATTCTTATATTGTTTGGAATTTCATTTAATAAAACGCCTTTGTTTTCTTCTAATATTAAAGTAATAT
>CAZIYD010000033.1:0-5262 GCA_964543375.1 uncultured Muribaculaceae bacterium | reverse complement strand
TATAATTCTTTGTTACATTTCCTTTTGTAGTTGCTATATTTAAACCGACGGTTGGGTTTAATTCGTATTTATCCTTTGTTACTCCCCATTCGTTACATGTTGTTTTTAATCCTTTCATATACATTATCTCGCTACGCAATGTATCTACAGGGTTTCCTATCGCCAGTACTCTTTTGCCATCTAGTGAAAGTAGTGTATTTGCCCAACCATTTACTGTTGTTACATCCCCCGCATTCATATAACCATCTTCGTTTACATCTTCTCTTGGTTTTCCATTTACCTGATTTCCGTGCAACACCATATACGCATCTACCATTTGTCTATATAACTTATCAAAATTTTCCACATTTTTATACGTAGATTTGCATGACCTTGTTGCAGATACGTTTAATGGGTATGAAAATCCCATTCCCGCATAAGTTCTTTGTATTCCTTCAAACGAAAGAGAAATATACTCTTTACATTCAATTCTACAATATGGATTATCCAAAGAAATCGCCCAATTACCAACTCCTTTTGGATATTCATAATTTGTCACCGTTGCTTTAGTTTCATCACATGTTAAAACTCTATCATCACTATTAACATTGTTTTTTGTTGGTTCACACTCCTCAGCCCCATACGTTATCATAATCCCTATAAAAAATACCCCTAGAACAAGTGTTATTTTTTTTATTTTACTCATTGATAACCTCCCATAGTATAAATAAATTATAACATGTTTTTGTATTTAAATACAACTCCTTTTATAAATTATAAAGCAACTTTGAATATTTAAGAGTTTTATTCCTCTATAAATTTATCAACCTCTACTTTGTTAATTGATTCAAATCTAGTTGATATTTTTTCTGATGTAATATGTACATCTTTAACATCTCTAGATACTTTATCTATACTTTTTGATAGAGTATCCCATCTTTCTTTATACCTATCAAATTCTACGGATAATGCCTTTAATTCTTTTTGAATTACTAGTGCATATTTATCTCTTTCTATGTTATTTATTACTGTTTGAACCACCGTCAACATAGACATTAAAGTAGTAGGAGATGTTATCCATACACGTTTTTTATATGCATAATCCACTATGTCTTGATGGTATGCATTTAATTCTGCGAACAGTGCTTCTGCTGGTAAAAACATAAATGCTTGATCAGATGTTACATTAGGAATAATATATTTACTAGATATATCATCTATGTGTTTTTTTACATCTATTTTAAATCTTTTTTCATATGATTCTCTTTCTACTCTACTTATACTTTTATCGACCATATTTTGATAGTTTTCAAGAGGAAATTTTGAATCTATTGCAATTGTTCCTAGGGGTTCTGGTGCATATATTACAGCATCGGTCATAGTTCCATTTTCAAATTTATGTTGTAATTCATATATTCTATCGTTATTTTCTCCAAATATTGAAACTAATATGTGTTTTAATGTTACTTCTCCAAATGTTCCTCTACTTTTTTTGTCAGTAAGTATTCCTTGAAGAGACACTATATCAGTAGATAGTGAATCTATTTTCTTTTGTGCTTCATCTATTTTTGTAAGTCTTTCTAATATATTAGTAAATGTTTTATTTGTTTTATCAAAGTTTATATCTAATCTTTCTTGCACTTTATTATTTATTATATTTAATCTTTCTTCTATTTTGTTATTTAGACTTTCAAAGTCTTGATATAAGGTTCTACTAAAATCGCTCTTAAAATCTCCTATTTCCTTAGTCATAGTAGTTTCAAATTTTCCTAATCTTTCTGTAATAGAACCTTCATTTATATTTTTAAACAAAGTTATAGTTACTAAGATTACTAAAAGTACTAGTAAACCAATTATTATATATTCCATATTATTTCTCCTTTATTTTATTTTGTATAATTAAAGATATTAAGTATGTGAGTCCTACAAGTAATACCATTTGTATAAGTTTTTTTATATCCCCACCACTTTTTATTACAGTCATACCAACATAACTCCAAAAAAAGATTATAGATGGTTTTGCAATTAACACTGCAGGTATGAATTTTTTTGGATTCATATTAGATAAACCCGCTGCTATATTAACAGCAAATGCAGGAGTAAATGGTAGTGCCATTAAAAGAACTAATGAGGGAAAAGATAATTTCTTTATATACTTTAATATTTCTTTTACCTTTCCATCTTTTCTAGCATCTTTATCCCATTTATCTCCAAATCCTTTTTTAAATACAAAGTAAGATAGAAAACAGCCCAAACTAGTTGCTATCCAATTTACAATGAATCCTAATACTGGACCAAAAGCAATATAGTTAAAAGATAGAAATACTGCTAGTGGAAGTATTGGTAATATAGACTCTAAAATTATGATAAAAACACCAAATAATGGTCCAAAATTTTTTAAGTTTTCTATAAAAAAGTTTACTATATTATCAAATACTTCTTGCATATTACTCCTAGTTTGCGATTATATAAGGATTGTTAGAGGTGCCATTACCACTTGTTATTATTACATCTTTTTTAAGAGTCATTACAGGCCTAACAGAATGGTTTCCATAAGCAGAAGAACCGGTAAGATGACCTCTTACACTCATAGATCTTACAATCCAAGAAAACCTAAAATCCGAGTTTAAACTTATCATGCTATCATCATTATATATATAATTTTGACTTCTACATTGATATTGCCCATATGATGTACAACTTGACTCAGTTGAAGAATTTAAATATTCCTCAGAATAAAACAATCTCATAAATCTAGATTTTAAAGGGAAAACACTTTTTACATTAGCCTTACCAAATACATTGCAAGAATCTGTTATATAATTAGTTTCCTCATAATTTGCTAGATTTATCCCCCCCACTGTACCATACATATTTAAACAAATATCAATGGGTTCTAAAAGGGTTTTATAACTTCTTAAAGTTGTTTCCTCATATCCTCCAGATTTAAACAATCTAACAAACATTTTACTTTCTTTTCTATATTCAGAAGAATATTGACTTAAAGGCTGATTTTCCAATAACGACGAGTAACCATAATCAATACTTGAATTAGAATAATAATTGCTTGCTTCTGTGTTGTGAATGTCATCAAACACTTGTTTAAAAGCTGCTTTATCTCTTATTATATTAATGCTACCATCTTTATTTATCCCCATTATTCTATAGCACTTATTTGTTGTTGTATTACAAGTTTCTCCAGAATTATAATCTTCCCAAGGAACTTTAATAAAATTATTTACATCAGTTCCACTTGTTGTATCCGTTAAATAACCATCAGCGGTAGATAATCCTGCGGTGTTACTTTTTGTAAATCCTCCTCTATATATATACTTATCTCCCCATTTATAAAGACCATTACCCGCGTATTTATTTACAGAAATATCTTTGCCATTTACTGTGTTTAAAATTGTATTATTTAAGCTTATAGGGCTTCCAGATTTTAATTCAAATACTTTAGAATTATTACTTGTTTTATCAATTCTACTATATAGATATCCGGTAATATCTTCGTCTGTTATTGGGTCTTTGATTGGACACTTTAAATAATTTTTACACAATTCTGTAATCAGTATTGGTTCTGCTAATCCAATTTTATAATCAATTGCATACATTTCTGCTGCACTTTTCACAGTCTCCAATACTTCTTCTTTCGATCTCTGTTTTGATTTTTCTAAAATATCAGATATTGAAGGAATAGATATTACAACCAAGATAGAAACTATTACTAGTACCGATAAAATCTCTATTAATGTAAATCCTTTTTTATTCATAAGTCCTCCTATTCAAAATATTCGTATGTTTGTATTCCTTCTGCATTATTAATGATTTTAACATAACCGCCCATATTATTGTTTGTTACAGGATCTTTTATTGGACATTTTAAATAATCTTCCGCACATAAAGTAGATATCTGAACTTCTCCTCCAATTGGAGTTTCATTATTAACAAAATACTGTGCCCCAGCATTTATAATCCCATCAACAATTTTTTCTTTTTCTTTAATTCTTGCTTCATCTCTAGAAGAATAAAATTTTGGTAGTGCTATAATCATTATAACTCCAAGAAGAGCTATTACTGCTACAACTTCAACCATTGTAAACGCTTTATTATTCATAATTAACACCTACTATCTAAACAATATTATATAATTATTAATAAATAAAATCAAACTTATTTAAAAAAATGTACATAGTACATTTTTTATTTTGAAAAGAAATCATCAAAGAATTGATCATCAGAATTATCTTCTTCTTTTATTTTATTAATAACTTCATCTATATTAGTATTTATGGTTATAACTTCTTCTTTTGGAGTGTCTTTTAATATTAACTCAACACTATCATCTTTTGTTTCTTTACTTTTTTCTGACTCTTCTTCTTTTTCTAATTCTGCTATTTTAGCATCTATTTTCTTTATCAAATCATCTATGTCATATGCGTCTTCTTTTGGAGCACTAGATGGTAATCCATGAATTGGGGGTCTTTCATTAAGATAAGGGTTTCCTCTAAACAAGTCATCTTGCATTGTTCTTGGAGGCGCTTTAAACATATTTTGATTTGGGGTCATATTTTTTTGTTTCTTTTCGTCAACAAAATCTTTCAAGTTAAAATATTCCACCTCTTGTTTTTGTCTATCCGGAAAAACACCCTCTTTATATTTTGGCATTTTCCAATTTATCTCACTTGAAAATAACAATGAAGTTTTGAAAGGCGAACTACGATGTCTCAAAATTATTGCATCTTTAAATTTTAATCTTTGAAGTTCTGCTACAGATATTAGTGGTCTAACTTCTTCTTTGTCTTTATTTTTAATTTTTCTTTCACCAGCAAGTTTACTTATTTCCTCAAGGGATCTCAACTCACTACTAAGTAAATAAATTGTATTTGCACAGTTTCCCTTTATTGTTTCTGCCTCTTCTGCTCCATATACTTGATTTAATTGTGCAAAGTTTTGAATTATAAGATTAAATCTTATTTGACGAGATCTTGCTGCAGTAATCATTGTTGTAACATCCTTTAATGCTGGAAGGTTAGCAAACTCATCTAATATGAAATTAGTTCTAACCTTTAATTTACCATCTTGATTTTGTTGAGCAACATCTATTAATGATTCATAACATTGTTTAATAAATATGGTAGCAAGTGCGTGATATGTTTTCTTTTCATCTTGAATTACTAAAAATACTGCTGTTTTTTTTCTACCAATATCCATAATATCAAAATCACTATGTGATAACATTTCCGATAAGTTTTCTGCCATAGCAAATATATTTACTTTTTG
>CAZIYD010000032.1:0-5412 GCA_964543375.1 uncultured Muribaculaceae bacterium | reverse complement strand
CTTACTCTTTCTATGTAATTTTTTACTACTTCCCTTGTATTAGTTATAATCGGATCATTTAATGATTGACCATCTAAATTGCCTCCTATTATCTTTCTATAACCACCATAAGAAGTTTCAAAAGTTATTGAGTCTTCTTCTAAGCTTACTATAGATTCATATGAACCTGTTGTAAGCATTCTCGTATCCGCATTAAATACATCTTCTAATGATGGATATATTAAAGCATCATTTTTATCTTCTCTTACTATAAAAGAACCTTCCAAATAAAATTTATCATCTTTAAAATAAATATCTGATAACGTTACTCTAGATGAACTAAAAATATCATTATTTTGGTATATTATCATAGATTCTATTATAGATTTTTCTCGTTTTTCCACATTATTAATAGACTTTGGGTCTATAAGTGCTCTTACAAAATAAGAATCTTTAAAACATGATATTATTAAATTAAAATCTTTATCCATAAATCCCTCTTTCTAAGTTTATTATTTTACCATATATAAAATAAAAAGAAATAGATTTATTCTATTTCTTCTATTTTTAAGAAGTTTGTATATTTTGTTTCCTTTAGTGGAAAGCCACCTGTTATTATTAATTTATCATTTTTTTCTAATTCTACTATTTTTTTCGCTATACTTACTGCGTTATTTACTATTTCATCAGTATTATTATATTTTCCAACAAATACTGGTATTACTCCCCAACTTAAAGATAATGATGTTGCTGTTTCTTTTATTGGAGTAGTTGCTATTATTGGACAACAAGGTCGGTGTGAACTTATTTTTTTTGCAGTATATCCAGATAATGTAGTTGCTATTATAGCTTTTGCATTAAGCATATTTGCAGCATCTACAACGCTGTGTGAAATTACTGTTGTTACATCCTTTTTTTCGTTTGTTGTATGTTTTATTAAAAGTTCATCATAATCCATTGAAAACTCTGTAGAATCTATTATTTTATTCATTGTTTCTATTGTCTCTATTGGAAAGCTTCCAATTGCTGTTTCACCAGAAAGCATTACGGCATCTGCTCCATCTAACACCGCATTTGCAACATCTGATACTTCTGCTCTAGTTGGTCTTGCTGCAACTTCCATAGAAGATAACATTTCTGTTGCAACAATACACATTTTACCTTTTGTATAACTTTGTTTAATTAATCTTTTTTGTACACTAGGAATTGATTCTAATGGTATTTCTATTCCTAAATCTCCTCTTGCAACCATTATTCCATCACTAACTTTAATAATATTTTCTATATCTTCAATGGAACTTTTGCTTTCTATTTTTGATATTATTTGCATATGATCGTCTTTAAGCGCTATTAACATATCATTTACATCTAATACATCATTAGCGTTTCTAACAAAAGAAAGTGCTACAAAATCAGCTTTTACTCTAGAAGCAAATTCTATATCTTCTTTATTTTCTTTGTATAAAAAGTCTATACTCAAAGGAGAATCTGGTATATTTACACCTTTATGACTTAATACCCTTCCTCCATGAATAGTTATACACTTTATATCTTCTTCTAAAATACTCATTACTTTTAATTCTAATAAGCCATCATCTATTAATACTCTATCTCCAACACTCACATCTTTATATAGTTCATTATAAGTAACTTGTACAAAACCATATTCTCCTGTTGTTTTTCTATTTGTCAAAGTCAAGATATCGTCTTTTTCTAATACTAAGTCAACCTCTATGTTGCCTAATCTTACTTCTGGACCTTTTGTATCTATTAGTATCCCAACATTAGTTTTTAATTCTCTATTTATCGATTTTATATGAGAACAAGCTTTTTCTGCATCCTTATATGAAGAATGAGACAAGTTTATTCTAAAAACATCTGTTCCCGCTATAATCATCTTTTTTAGCATCTCTTTTGATGAAGTCATTGGACCCACTGTTGATACTATCTTTGTTTTATTCACATTATCACCAACCCTATATTATCATTATACAACATTAATTATATTTTTGTTAATCTATCTTTTAATCCTGTAAAGCGATTTTGTTCTTTTATGTTTTCTACAGAATTAATAAAAGCTTCTTTTTCTCCAACTAAAATTAAATACTTTTTTGCTCTAGTAATTGCTGTATATATTAATTTTCTATATAACATTCTAGAAAAAGATCTATCCATTGGTATTATAACAATATCAAACTCACTACCCTGTGATTTATGTATACTTATTGCATATCCTAATTTTATATTATCTAAATCTTGTTTACTACATTCTAAATATTCTGAATCAAAATCTATAACCAAACTTTTTTCTACTAAATCTATAGACTCTATAATTCCAATATCTCCATTAGATATGTCTGTATCTGGTATGTTTTTTGTTTGTAATACTTTATCTTTTTCTCTATAAGTATTATCCATGTAATCTAACTCTAATTTATCTTTTTTGGGGTTAAATACATTTTGAAGCTTACTATTTAAATTGTCTATTCCATTTATGCCTTTATACATAGGAGATAATATTTGAATGTCTTTCTCATTAAATCCTTTATCCATATATTTTTCACATATACTTATTATGTATTTTTCTATATTGTTTCTGTTACACTCTATAAAATTGTAATCACCTTTTTTTGTAAAACAATCCTCACTTAGTGATCCTAAATTTATTTCATTTGCTAAATTTATTATATAAGAATCTTCTTTTTGTCTATATAACTCTTTTAATTCTATTGTATTTATTATATTACTATCTATCATATCTTTTAAAATTTGACCAGGAAGAACGCTTGGTAGTTGATTGTAATCTCCTACAAAAACTATTTTTATATCATCAAATAATCCTTTTAATAAATTGTCCAATAAAAATACATCTATCATGCTAGTCTCATCTATTATTAGAAATTTAGCATAACTTTTATTTTTTTCATTTATCATAAATTCATCTGTTTCTTTATTCCACTTTAAAAATTTATGTATTGTAGATGCATAAAAACCAGTTGCTTCTTTTATTCTTTTAGATGCTCTACCAGTAGGCGCTAATAAGACTAGATTATTATTTAGATCATCCATAGTATAGTTGTTTATGCTCTTATATGCTTCAACTATAGCCTTTATTATTGTTGTTTTTCCAGTACCAGGTCCTCCAGTAATTATAGTTATATTGTTTTCTAAAGCACTTATTACAGACTTTTTTTGTAAATCATTATATTTGATATTAAATAAATTTTCTAATAATTCAATATTTTCGTTTATATCTTTCATTTTACTAATATTTTTATTTATTAAATAATTAATTTTATCAGATATTCTTTTTTCCATATCATAATACGTTTTTAAATAATAATTATCATTTTCAATTACAACTAGATTTTCTTCTTTTAAGATTTCTAAATATTCCTTTATAGATTCTATATCGATGTTTACCTTTAATGTACTTACTAACTTCAAATAAATAGATTCTATATTGGTATAAGTGTCTCCTCTTTGAAAACAAATATCTCCTATAGAATATAATATTCCACTTAATATTCTTCTTTCATCTAGACTTTCCATATTTAAATTTAGCGCTATTTTATCTATTAAACTAAAATTTATTTCTTTTATATCTATTAATTTATATATGTTTTCATTTATTATGTTATAAGTTTCGTTTCCATATTCTTTATATATTTTATTTGATTGATTAAATGAAAAACCCAATTCTTGTAAATATACTATTATTTTATAACTAGATCTTTCTTCTTTTAAAATATTTTGTATGCTTAAAGCCTTTTTTTCAGTCATACTGGGAATCATCAAAAGAGAGTTATAGTTATCTAATATTATGTCTAGTGCATTTTCTCCTAGAGAGTTTACAATCTTTGTAGCGGTTCTTATTCCTACTTTGGGAAATATACCTGAGGCTAAATATGAAATTACAGAACTTCTCCCTTCTGGGAGTAGTTTTTCATAATTATTAACTTTTAGTTGAATTCCATATTTAGAGTGATTAACTAAATCACAATAAAAAACATAATCAAAATCTTCATTTAAATCTATGAATGATCCTGAGAATGTTATTGTTTTATCTAAATATTCATCTAGTTCGTTTGAATCTATTTCTTTTATTTTAAATACTCCAACAGTAAAACCATTATTGCCTTTAAAAAAGATATTTCTAACCTCTCCTTTTACTTTCATGAACTCTCCTTATTTTGTATTTAACTTTACTATAGTACATCCAGGATTATACATATCTATTTTAAAATCTAAAACTAAAGAATTTGATCTTAATTCCTCGTGTACAGTCTTCCTCAATATATCTTTTCCTATTCCATGTATTATCAAAAAATATTTGATTTTTAATTTATAATTTTCTAAAATAAAATCCTTTAAATATATTCTAGATATATCTGCACCTTCTCCGTGCAAATCTAAAACAGGTGCATTAGATGGTATTATTTCATTAAACATTTTCTAAACTAAGCACTTCATCTAAATTAGGAACTGAATTTCTAGTACCAACTTTTGTTATAGATAGTGCTCCTGTTATATTAGATAATCTAACAGCCCTTTCTAAAGGATAATTATTAGCTATAAAATATGTAAATGCTCCATGGAAGAAATCTCCTGCTCCGGTGGAATCTTTTACTTCGACATCTATACTTGGTATCATTTTTAAGTTACCATTTTCTTTGTATATTGAACCTTTTTCTTCTAGTGTTATTATTACATTTTTGAAATCTTTTAGCATTATGTCTAAAACTTTATTCATAGATTCAATATCTGTTATTTCAAGTTTTGTATAGTCTTCTGCAAATTTTTTTGAACATGCAACATATGTAACTTTCTTACATAAATCAATTACTTTTTCATTTGCGCGTCCTGCATCTATTATACTTATTGCATTTGGATTTTTCTTTAAAACATGTAATGATGCTTCGTACTCTTGGCCATCCATTAAAATAACATCATATTTTTCATTTATCTTTTTATCCAATACTAAAGTATCTTCTCTATAGGTAAATACTGTCCTACTACCAGTATTGCTGTTTAAAAGTATAAACGCTAGTGTTGTATCTCTTCCTTTATCTATTTCAATATGTTTAGTTGAAACACCCACAGCTTTAAATTCTTTAAAAATCTTTTTACCTAAAGTATCATCACCAACAGCACCCGCAAAATGAGTATTCATTTTCCATTTTCCAAGTAAATAAGCAGCATTAGAACTAGGTCCACCACCACCTGTTATTTTATCATTAACCCTATATTTAAAGTTTTCAATAGGATATTTATCCATAGGATAAGTTATATCATAAGATACATTTCCAATACATAAAATCTTCATATTATCACCATAAATATTATAACAAAAAAAGATAGTAATTACTATCTTTTTCTAGCTGCTTCTGATAAAGTTTCATGAAGACTGTTATCCTCTAAAAAGTTTTTTTC
>CAZIYD010000031.1:0-5517 GCA_964543375.1 uncultured Muribaculaceae bacterium | reverse complement strand
TGTATCAAAAAAAGTAGACTGCTTTTTATTTGTCTACTTTTATCTTATCAGTTCATTATTCATCTGATTTTTTACTTGATAGAAAAGTAACTTTTTCTGCAACAACTTCAGTTACGTGTTTCTTCTTTTCATCTTCTGTTTCATAAACTCTAGTTTGAACTCTACCTTTGATTCCTAATAGATCTCCTTTTTTACAGTATTCTACTGTGTTTTCTGCAATTCCGGTCCATAAAACGCAATCAATAAAATCGGTTTCATACTCTCCTTTGGAATTTTTATAACTCCTTGGAACCGCGAGTGTAACATTAGTTATTTTCTTTCCATTTTCAGTTTCTCTTAACTCTGGATTCCTAACTAACCTTCCTACAATAACTATTTGATTTAACATATTTTCTCCTTTCAAAGCAATAATATTATTTTTTTATTATTAATTCAAAAGCATAAAATTTGTTTTTTCTTAATTAAATATGTTAAAAAAGCATATATTAATACATGCTTTATTGTTTTTATAAGAATAATTATATCTACTTTTTAAATTCAGATGAATTGTTTATTTTTTTAACTATTTGCTTTGATAATAATTTCGTAATTGTTTTTTGTATTAAATTAACATTTTTTTCTAAATAATTGTAATAATCTTCTAATGTATCATTTTGAAAGTTTATAATGTCATTTAATTTATCTCCATCTATATAATACCCACAGTGAAAATCTGATTTAGCAAAGTAATCTTCGTTTAAATATTTATAATTTAAACCCATTCTTTTAAAACTTTCCTTTAAAAAGTCTTTATAAATTGTTCTCGATTTAAAACCTCCACCTAAATTAAATATCTTTTTATTTAATTCTTTTATATGATTTAAAGAGTTTACAAGAGCTATTCCAGTATCTTTTCCGGTTGATATTTCTAATTTGGTTTCAAGTGGCATATGAAACATTAATGGATTAGGTTTTGGTTTGTCCATAATTGCTGTAAGTCTAAAAATAGAATAATTTATATTACTTTCTACTATATATTTTTCTGCTTCTTTTTTCATACTTGCATAGTAATCTTTACCTTCTTTTATAAGTGGGTCTGTTACTTTAATATTATAATTTTTTAACCTATCACCATATATACTTATAGAAGAAGAAAATAACAAAAAACAATTTTTATTTACTTTTGATATTGCATCTACTATGTTTTTTGTTCCACCAAAGTTAACTTCTTTTGTTAATTCATGACTTGTATCTGAAAGTGGTGGAATAATAGCAGCAAGATGTATTACAGCATCTTTTCCTCGAATTAATGATTCCATTAATTCATAATTTCTAACATCTCCCCAAATAATATTGATTTTGTTTTTAAACTTTTTTAATTTTTTTGTTGTTCTTTTATTTTTTAAATCTAATAAAGTTACCTCGTGATTTTGTTTTAAAAGTTCTAAAAGAGTATAATAACCCACACTTCCCGCACCACCTGTTAACAATACTTTCATAGTTTCCCTTTCAATTTTTTATTTTTCACTCTTTGTTCTCATCAACATTTTTATTTTAGCTTCTGTTTTTCTAGTGCTATCTCTTAACATTAAAACTTCGTCTTCTAAATGTTTTTTTTCTTCTAAAGTTATCTCTTCTCTTAATTTATAAAGTTTGTTTACATCTGTATTTATTCCTTTTTTCGTTTCTTCTTCAAAAGCATTGTTTAAAATTCTAATTCTAGTTACTCTAGGTATTGTTTCTTGACTCCAACATCTATAACAAAGTGGAGCATAGTTATCATTGCCACCTATTAATATTTCTGGACCAGTTCTTTGTATAACCCAGTCATTACGATTAAATCTAGCAACGTGCGTAGCATTGTTACCACATGCACAAAAACTTTTTATTTCAATAATATTTGTTGCAAGTTCTAAAATAGTTTTTATAGATTTGCTTTTTTCTCCGAAAAGTTCGCCTTTAAAGTTGTTCTTTAAACCATAAACATCTACAGATATATTATTGTCCGCTAATTCTTTTAACTCTTTTATTTGTTTACTAGTAAAAAATTGAATCTCATCTACAAATATACCATCTATGTTTGATTTTGATAAAATTAAATCCAATATATTTGTGTTTTTATCTACAGTTATTGCTTCAGATTGTATTCCTGTTCTTGATTCTACATTACCAATACCCGCTCTATTATCAACTTGTGAGGTTAGTAATAAAACATTCATACCATTATCTTTTTTACAGTTATAGTATTTCATAAGTAATTGAGCAGTTTTACCACTACCCATAGTTCCAAAGTGAAAATTTAAATCAGATGATTTTTTCATAAAATCCCCCGGTATCATATAATTTAATTATATCATGATTTCTTTTGTTTAATCTCATTTAAATATAAATTATGTGTTTCTTTTGCAACTTCCTTCCAACTTTTAGCAAGTGTTTTTTTTGCTTTTTTTGATGCTTTTTTAAGTTTTACTTTATCACTCAAGATTTCTTTTATCTTTGCTGTATATTCTTTTTCTACTAAAGTTGAAGTAAAACCGTTTATGCCATCTTGTACTGTTAACCCAATCATACTGTTATCAATAAATAAACCTACAGTTTCATTAACTGCGGCCTCTATTCTTACTAGAGCTGAAGTATCAAATAATGATGGAAATAAAAGTAAATCTGCTCTTTTATATATTAATGATAATTCTTTTCTATCAGAAATTCTTCCTGTCATAATTACTGAATCCGCCATCTTATATTCTTTTATTTTTGATTTAAGTTTCTTTTCATCGGGACCACTTCCAACATACAACATTTTAAAATCAACATTATCTTCTTTTAATAATTTTAAACAATCTAAAATAAAATATATATTTTTTACATCTGTGATTCTTCCTACAAATAAAAGAACATTTTCTTGATTTGTTAATCCATATTTTTTATTTATTTCATCAAATGAATTTTTATTCGTTCTTATAGGTTTTAAATCAGTCCCATTGTAAACTACTACCGGTTCATATTTATAACCATATTGTTTTATTTCCTCTATTAAAGGGTCATTTACAACAAAACATTCATCACATTCATTAAAGACATCTATTATTTCTTTCATTAAAAAGTTTGTTAAAAATTTAACTTTAATAATTTTTTCTATTTCAAAATTAAATCTAGTATGCACCGTTCCTATAGATGGAATGTTTTGTTCTTTTGCTATTTTAACACCCAACTTCCCTATAGAAAATGGAGAGTGTATATGTATAATATCAAACTTTTCATCTAATAGTTCTTTATAATATTTGGAATAAGAAAATTTTGGGGTAACCAATTGATATTCTGTAAATGGAATATTAGTCCCAATTATTCTTTTTATTTTATAAGGTTTAGAAATCTTTTTATAGTTTTTTTGACTTGGGACTACAACAACTACGTCGTTATGTTCTGATAATTCTTTTGCTAAGTTATCTACCGCGATTACTACACCATCAATAGAGGGAAAAAAATTATCAATAAATAAACCTATTTTTAATCTATTTCCTTTTTTCATTTGTTACCTCTTTGATATATTCATTATAACATATAAAAAGATTAAGATAAGAACCTTAATCTTTAATATTATTTGTTTTTAAGTACTGCTTGTGCTGCTGAAAGTCTTGCTATTGGAACTCTATATGGAGAGCAAGATACATAAGATAAACCTAAGTTATGACAGAACTCAACTGAACTAGGATCTCCACCATGTTCTCCGCATATTCCAAGTTTAATATCTGGTCTAGATGTTTTTCCCTTTTCTACTGCCATTTTAACTAGCTCACCAACACCATTTTGATCTAATCTTGCAAAAGGATCAGATTCTAATATGTTTTTCTTATAATATTCATCTAGAAATTTACCAGCATCATCTCTAGAGAAACCAAATGTCATTTGAGTTAAATCATTTGTTCCAAATGAGAAGAATTCTGCTTCTTCTGCTATTTTATCCGCAGTTATACATGCCCTAGGTATTTCTATCATAGTTCCTATATGATAATCTATAGTATAGTTTTGTTCTTCAAATACTTTATTTATAGTTTCAAGTACTATATCTTTTACATATTTTAATTCTTTAACTTCTCCTACTAAAGGTATCATTATTTCAGGAACTACTTTTAGTCCTTCTTTTGATACTTTTATTGCTGCTTCCATTACTGCTCTAGTTTGCATTTTAGCAATTTCAGGATAAGTAACAGCAAGTCTGCAACCTCTATGACCCATCATAGGGTTTACTTCGTGTAATAAACTTATTCTTTCTTTGAGTTTAGAAACTTCAAGTCCAAGTTCACTTGCTAAATGTTTTATTTCTTCTTCTGTATTAGGTAAGAATTCATGTAATGGTGGATCTAAGAAACGAATTGTAACTGGTAGTCCTTTCATTTCTTTAAAGATTTGTTCAAAGTCTTCTCTTTGAATTGGTAAAAGTTTTTCTAATGCTTTTTCTCTATCTTCTACTGTTTCTGCTACTATCATTTGTCTAACTACAAATATTCTATCTGCATGGAAGAACATATGCTCTGTTCTACATAATCCTATTCCTTCTGCGCCAAACTCTAATGCTTGGCGAGCATCTTTTGGAGTATCAGCGTTAGCTCTTACTTTCATAGTTCTAACGTCATCAGCCCAAGACATAAACGTTTTAAAGTCTCCACTTATTTCAGGTTCTGTTGTTTTTATTTCTTCACCATATACTTTACCAGTTGAACCATCAAGACTCATTACATCGCCTTCTTTAAATACTTTTCCATCTTTTGTTTTTAGGGTTTTAGTATGTTCATCTATAGTTAAATCTCCACATCCAGATACACAGCATTTACCCATTCCTCTTGCTACTACTGCAGCGTGTGAAGTCATTCCACCTCTTAGAGTTAAAATTCCTTCAGCAGAGTTCATTCCTTCTATGTCTTCGGGAGATGTCTCAAGTCTTACTAAAAGTGCTTTTTCTCCTCTTTTATTTGCTTCTACAACATCTTCTGCAGTAAAGTATATCTTACCATTAGCCGCCCCTGGGGATGCCGCTAAACCTGTTGTTAAAGGTACTGCTTTATTAAGTGATTCTAAATCAAAGTTAGGATGTAATAATTGATCTAATTGCCTTGGCTCAACTTTAAGTAATGCTTCTTCTTTTGTTATCATTCCTTCATTTACTAAGTCTACCGCTATTTTAAGTGCTGCCCCTGCTGTTCTTTTTCCATTTCTAGTTTGAAGCATAAATAATTTACCATTTTCAATAGTAAATTCCATATCTTGCATATCTTTATAATGATGTTCTAAAAGATCTGCTATTCTAGTAAATTCTTTATATACCTCTGGCATAACACTTTCTAATTTAGATATAGGTTCAGGAGTTCTAATACCCGCTACAACGTCTTCTCCTTGAGCATTTATTAAATATTCTCCATATAATTTCTTTTCACCAGTAGATGGGTCACGAGTAAATGCTACACCTGTTCCACAACTGTCTCCTCTATTTCCATATACCATTTCTTGAATGTTTACAGCAGTTCCCCAATCACTTGGTAT
>CAZIYD010000030.1:0-5591 GCA_964543375.1 uncultured Muribaculaceae bacterium | reverse complement strand
TAGATAATATCTTTTTTTATTACATATATAATATTCTAAATTAATAATTTATTCGTCTAAATATGCTTTTAATATCATATCTTTTGCTAGAATATCTATATTATCCAATTCTTTTATTGGAACTTTTCTAATTTCATAATAGTTTGACTCAGTACATCTTTCTAATTCTTCACCACTTAATTTTGGTGTTCCGTTTGTTATAGAACAACTAAAAAAGTGCGCAATTGTTTCATCAGATTCGTCTTTACCTAAGTATTTGTTTATTTTGATATCTACTCCAAATTCCTCTTTCATCTCTCTAATTACATTTTCTTCTAGTGTCTCATTTTCATTTATCCCACCACCAGGTATAACATAATATTCTTTTTTGCTACCATTTTCTTTTATTCTTCTTCTAAACATTGCATATACACAATCATCTTCAATTATTATTCCTCTTGAACTAACTCTTTTTTCCATATTTATTTTCTCCATTTCATTTATAATGAAATCAAATGCCTTTCGGCTAAAGTCAAGTAATTCTTTTTTATTTGATTCTACATCTTTTATAACTTTTATTATATCAAATAAAAGTTTATCTGTCGACTCACTATTATAGATTTTCAAGAAAACATTAATAACATCTTCATATCCATTTGTATAAAAATAGTTCATATTAAGATAACACTTTAAAAGTAATATTAAAAATTTTATATACTTTTTATCTATTTTTATTTCATTTGATTCTACTCTTAATATCATTCTTCTAAAAACTTGTAATGTATCTGGTAAATTATTTGTATCGTTTAACACAACTTCCTTATAACTAACGTTTTTAAACAAAGAATATCCATATAATGTGGGATTTATATTTAAATGGTTTTTTTCATAAACCATAATTCTGGTTTTGCCATCTAGCATATCATTCGATATTTCATTCAATGAATAAAATGTTGTACCCACATGTATTGAAAGTTTTATCAACTCATTATAAAGCTTTTGAATTTTTAAAAAATCGTGTTTTTTTAATAGAATATATAAATCTATATCGGACCATTCAGATATTGGCTCTCCTTTTCCACAAGAACCGCCCAAAATTATACCAATTAAATTAGTTTCAAATGTTTCAATTGTTTTAGCAACTGCTTTTTCTATTGTTGTTTTATAATCATTAGGTAAGTAAGATATAGAGGTTACATCAATTTTTTTGTGAAAGAAATGTTCTATCTTTGTTAAATTTTCAAAATGCATTTTTAATCTTACACTATAACTCAAATTATTTACTTTTATTTTTGCCCTTTCATAAAAATATCTTGTAAAAATTTCCGAATCATCAGAATATGTTTTTTCAAAATATTTAAGTAAACTATATGTATGATATAAGAAATCGTCTATTCTTCTGAGCTCACTTGCATCATCTGATTTGCTGCTTAAACTATTTTCTCTTTTTATATATTTATATCCATACCAATCAACAGATGAAACAGAGTTTGCTTTGGATAAAATAATGGGAATTAATCCTAGGTCTTCGTGTGTTACATTTGATTTAAATACAAAATTTTCTTTAATAAAGAAATCCCTTTTAAAAACGTATGACCAAGGAGTCGCAAATATCTTTTTAGAATTACAAAAATTAATTAATGCTTCTTTTCCTGTTAAGTTTAAAAATGTTGGAACATCAAAACGCCCATTATACTTTTTGTTTTCTATACAATCAACCTTTGTTTTTAAAACCTCAACATCTTGTTTTTTTATGGTTTTATCTATATTTTTAAAAAAATCCTCATGTATCTTGTCATCGGAATCTAAAAAAACAATGTATTTACCAGAACTTTTTTTTACACCAACATTTCTAGCGACAGAAACACCTTGATTTTTTTGTTTGTAATATTTTATCGTGGCTTTATTTTCGCTTATTATATCTTTCATAATTTCTTTTATGTTGTCTGTTGAACCATCGTCTATTACAATGATTTCATATTTTGATTTGGTTTTTTGACTTGTTATACTCATTATTGTGTCTTTTATATAATTTGCATTATTAAAAATTGGTATTATAAAACTATATTTCATTTTTAATTCCTTTTAACTTTACTTTGTTTTTATTACTTATTATTCCTACTTCTTCTAAAATTTTAAATTCTTTTAATATTGCAATTGGATCTGGATCTGGGAAATGTAATTTATTAAAGTAAACCATATTAAAACTTTCATCGTCAAATGATTTATTAAATGGTATTTTAAAAGTTTCTAATTCAATATTGTTAATATTTATCATACTTAATGGCTTTTGATAATTTGATTCATTAAAATTTACAGTTTTAATATAGTATTTATCTGTATTATAAACATATTTTTTTCTTAAATCTTTTTTAAACATTACTAAATTATCTAAAGCTTCAATAGATCTTGATGGAACATCATATATGTTTAATAAAGCGTTGTTTTCTTTATAAAAATGGCTATAACCTAGAATTGTAGTTAAAATTTCTTTTGTTTTTTTTAATTTTTCAATGCTTGTAGTCTGCTTTTCAACTTCTAATTCATAAATTTTTTTTGCAAGTTCAACCCAATTAGAAATTAGATAAGTATCCATTGACGAACTGTCAAAATTTGAATTTACAAAATCAAAATAATAACTAATGCTTTCAGAATGATTTATCATATCTGGTTTTATAATATTAAAAACTACCATATTCTCTCTCCTTAATTAACTAATTTTTTTAAATCTTTTAAATCTTCTATTTTAGAATAAATTAATATTACAATTACCAATACAATTGTTCTATCTTCTTCATTCATCTTAAAAATATCAATAGGAGTTAAAAGTCTAATACAAATATAATACTTAATTAATTTAAAATCTTCTGAATATATTGAATAGTGCTGATTTTTCAAAAAAACATCTATAAATTTATTAATTAAATCTCTATTTTTTGATGGAATATTTAAATTGAAATCATTAATATACAATTTGTCGTTTTTCATAAAATACTTTATAAATGGTTTATAATTTTCGAATACTTTCAACATGTTTTTATTAAAAGTGTATGCTTTTTGATTATACTTTGGATAAAAATATAATCCGTGAGAAAATAAAGACACGAAAACTATAGAAAGTTCAGATATTATTGTATTATATCCAGAATTCTCAAAATCTACAAAATAACCAGTATATGTAATGTTTGTATCTGTTGGATCTCCTTGTGTAACAAATGAATACAATTTTTTTTCTTTTTTAATATTTAAAATAATATCATTAAAAATATTACTTAAATTATAAGTTTCTGAATTAAATATAATTTCTTTATTTGATATTTCTCTTAGATTTTTTTCTAAAATATTTAATCTGTCAAAAAAATATTTTTTAGATTTGCTGTTTAACTCAAAATCTAACTTCAATGTTTTGTTTAAACTTTTTTGATATTGATTATCAATAGAATTAAAATTAATGTTAGTAATTATATTTCCATATAAATAATCATTTAATGTCTTTCCTTCAAAATCAGAGACATATTCATAAAGAATATATTCACCAAGTTTTATTGCTTTTTTTGGTACTTTAAAATATGGTTTTACTAGTTTATAATTTTCATATTCATCATAATTTATTATTCGTTTATAAAAATATTTGTTATTTTTATAAATACAAGTTCCAACTTCACATTTGCTAGTGTAAAGTTTGTTTAATATATGAATTTTATCAATATTTTTAACCATAATTACCCCAGTCTAAACATAATTTATTGACTATTCTAACAAAAAGATATCGGTTTGTCAATACACGTAAAGTTAATTTACATATAATCAAAAAAACAACATATTTCTATGCTATTTTCTTGATACATATTTACTATCTTTAGTAGACACGATTATTACTTCACCTTCATTTATAAATAAAGGAACTTTAACTAATAAACCAGTTTCAGTAATAGCATCTTTCATTGCTGTAGATGAAGTATTACCTTTTACTGCTGGTTCTGATTTTATAATCTTTAATTCAACCTTTTCTGGTAAATTTACTCCAAGTAATTCAGAACCATAAAAAATTACAAATACATCTAAATTTTCTGTTAAAAAATCTTTTTCTCTATTTAATTGACTTTGATTTATTTCTATTTGTTCATATGTTTCCATATTCATAAAAACATAATTATCTCCATTTAAATAAAGATACTGCATTGGTTTTTTTTCTATTAATGCTCTAGCAACCTTAGTTCCTGAATTAAAAGAATTTTCAGTATTAGAACCTGTTCTAAGGTTATATAGTTTTGCTTTAACAAAAGCTGCTCCTTTACCTGGTTTAACATGAGAATAATCTAATACTTCAAATATTTCGCCATCTAGTTCTATAGTCATACCAGTTTTAAAGTCATTTACATTTATCATATTATCTCCATTAAAAAATAAACATTAGTTTATTTCTTTTCTTTATGTAGAGTAGTCTTTTTACATCTAGAACAATATTTATTAAGTTCTAATTTTTCAGTAGTATTCTTTTTGTTTTTAATTGTTCTATAGTTTTCTTCTTTACATTCAGAACACATTAAAGTAATTCTTTCTCTATTTCCTACTTTTGCCATAATTTTCACTCCTTTTTTTATCAATATTGATTATATCAAATTATTTATAAATATCAAACATTTTTATAGTAATTTATTATGTTTTCTATTATGTTTGGATTAAATTTTCTATTTCTAATCATTTCTATTTCAAATTTATAAGGCGGATACATATTGTCTATATATGGTGTTTCGAGTATTTTAGGAACATTTTTTAATCTATCATTGTAAATAATATTAATTAATTTATCAAATCCAAGTGTTCCAAAACCTATATTAGCATGTCTATCTTTTTTATCTCCCTTATTATTTTTAGAGTCGTTTATGTGAATTGCTCCGATTCTATCTAGTCCCACTACTCTATCAAATTCATCTAATAGTTTATCAAAATTCTCTATATCATAACCAGCATCACTCATATGACAACTATCCATACATACTAGTAAATTATCGTTGTTTTTTACATGATCTATTATATATTTTATATGTTCAAATTTATAACAACACTCAGTTCCTTTGCCAGACATTGTTTCTAGTAACAATTTAACATTTGTAGGCTTTTCTAATACGATATTTAGTGCATTTATTATATTGTTTAGTCCTACTTCTTCACCCAAACCAACGTGCGATCCTGGATGGATTACTAACTTTGTAAGACCTAGTGTTTCGCATCTCGATATTTCTTGTTTTAAAAAATTAATAGTAAAATTAACAAAATCTTCTGTTTTATTATTAGCTAGATTTATTATATATGGGGCATGAACTATAATGTTTTTTATATCTATATTATTTTCTTTTAATAGTAGTTTTGATTCTTCTATTAATTGTTCATTTAAAGGTACTCTATTAGTATTTTGAGGTGCTCCTGTATATATCATAAAAGCATTAGAACCATAACTAAGTGCCTCTTTTATACTTCCAACTAATTGTGTATCTTTAGTAAAAGATACGTGTGATCCTATTATTAAATCCATATTATTCCTCCTTAAATATTATACCATAGTCATAACTTATAAATTATGTTATAATCTTTTTGGTGATTTTTATGTT
>CAZIYD010000029.1:0-5679 GCA_964543375.1 uncultured Muribaculaceae bacterium | reverse complement strand
AGTTCAGGAAGAACAAGCGGAAGTGGATTTTATTATTTGCTTGGAGATGTAGCAAGACTTCACTCTGCGATGCTTAGTTATGCAAGAGATTTTATGATAGATAAAGGTTTTAAGTATTGTATACCTCCATTTATGATAAGAAGTGATGTTGTAAAAGGCGTAATGAGTTTTGAAGAGATGAATAATATGATGTATAAAATAGAAGATGAAGATTTATATTTAATAGGAACATCTGAACACTCTTTAATAGGTAAGTTTAAAGATCAAATAGTAAAAGAAAACGAACTTCCTATAAGATTAACTTCATATTCACCTTGTTTTAGAAAAGAAGTAGGGGCACACGGTATAGAAGAGCGTGGTTTATATAGACTTCATCAATTTGAAAAACAAGAAATGGTTGTTTTGTGTGATAAAAAAGATGAAGCATACTGGTATGATAAAATGTGGGAATATACTGTTGAATTTTTTAGAAATTTAGATATACCCGTTAGAACATTAGAATGTTGTAGTGGTGATTTAGCAAACTTAAAGGTTAAATCTTGTGACGTTGAGGCTTGGAGTCCAAGACAAAAGGAATACTTTGAAGTTGGTAGTTGTTCAAGATTGGGTGATGCTCAAGCAAGAAGATTAGGTATTAGAGTAAAAAAAGATTCTACAAATGAATATTTATCTACGCTTAATAACACAGTAGTGGCAACACCTAGAGCCTTAATAGCGTTCATAGAAAACAATTATGAAAAAGACGGAAGTATAAAAATACCAGAAGTTTTAAGACCTTATATGGGTGGTATTGATAAAATAACAAAAGAAACTGTAAAATAGTTTCTTTTTTATTAATTTAACACTATATATATGATATACTTTAACTATAATAAAGGGGATATATGAAAAGAATAATTTTTATTTTATTAATATTTCTACCTACTATAGTTATGGGTAGAGCGATCGATCCGCTTTGTAATCAAACAGAAAAACTAAAATTAAGGAATGAAACTTATAATTTTAGTTATGCAATAGAAAAATACAAAGAAAAAGATCAAATATTATATAAAGTAACAATATTAAATATGAAGGATAATACAGCTATTAATTATTTAGATAAAACATACTCTAATACAAACAATATAATAACTAATATTAATCCTGGAAGTAATATAATATTTAAATTAATAGCAAAACCTGGAAGTGTATGTGATGGTTATGATATAGGAAATAAAACCCTTGTGATACCTAATTATAACGTTTATAAAGATGATCCTCTTTGTATAGGAAATGAAGAGTATTTTTTGTGTAAAGAAAACACAGCAACCAAAATATCAAAAGAGGAATTTACACGTCAAATTAATAATTATATAAAAACAAAAAAAGAAAAAAAAGAAGTAGAAGAAACAGAAACTACTGTTATAAAAGAAGAAAAAATTATTAAAAAAGTTTGGAATTTTGTATTAAAGAATTATAATTATATACTGTTTAGTATAATAACAATAGGTATAATTGGAATAGCCTTCTTACAAATAAAAAAACATAATAGTAACGATTTATTATAAAATGACTAATAATATTAGTCATTTTTAAATTAAGTAATTAATTTTATCCAAAGTATTTTTACTTAACTATTGTCTGGAAGATTTACTTTTTTATAGGTTTATTTAATTCATTATTAATGGTTTTATAATCATATATTGATGACACCTTATATTCTAATTCTAATTCTTTTTTATATTTAGAATAATTATTTATTATAGGCAAAGTAATATCCTTTTTTGTTTTATTTAAATATTTTATACCTTTATCAGTAAAACCTAATATTCTTATACGATTAGTATTTAAATAATATTTATTATCTTCTTTTGTATAATTAACTAATATATGTAACAGCATTCTTTTTATTCTACTATAAGTATACCTTTTACTTTTAATGTTGTTTATTAATTCATCTAAAGAATTAGAATTAATTATTACTTTCTTTATTCTGTTTTCCAAACCCTCATCAACCCCATTATAAATACTTAAATCGTCTGTTGATAATATTTTATATTTTAATAGTTCATAATAATCCTCTATAAATTTCAAGTTTTTATAATTAAATGAATAAGGAACTTGTTTATCTATATTTATACTATTTTTCAATGCCTCTCTTATACTTGTTGCACTAACCTGATTTAAATCTTTACTATGATAATCTGTCTTCCTTTTTATTGTATAGGGTTTAATATTATAATTATTTACTATAATTTCTTTTATGTAAGATATTGCTAATATATCATTTGGTTTATTTATATTCTTTTCAAACATATTCGAAGGGTATGATTCATTATTTTTAAATTCTTTTTTGTTATTTAATATATCAAATGCATATTTATAAAGTATATCAATATTGTTAGTTTCACTTCCAAATAAAATAGAATCTACTTTTAATGCATTTAATATTTCTAGTGCTCCCTTTGCAAATATATCTGCGGATCCAGTTGCGTATTGAAAGGGTAGTTCTATAACAATATCAACACCATATTTTAATGCAATATCCGTTTTTTCCCACTTATCAATGATAGATGCATCTCCCCTTTGCGTAAAGTTTCCACTCATAACAGCAATAACTATATGGTCTTTAAACCTTTTTTTTGTTTCATTTAAATGATATAAATGTCCATTGTGAAAGGGGTTATATTCTACTATTATTCCTACACTTTTCATAATTATCTTATACTTTTTAAAACTTTAACTAGTGATAATTTGTTACCATAATTTAAAGTTGCTTGTCTATATATTTTTATACTTAGTATTGCAAGCAATAGTGTAGATATTATTAATAATATTAAAGATATTATTACTTCTATAATTGGCACCGTGGTCATAGAATATCTTACAAACATAGCCATTGGGGAAGTGAATGGTATGAAAGATGATATAGTAATTATTGCTGAGTTGGGGTTAGACATACCTATCATAGATACCATAAAAGCTATTACAAATATTGTTTGAATAGGACCAATAGCATTATTTACATCTTCTACTCTAGATACTAAAGATCCTAATGCTGCATATATAAAGAAGTACATTAAACATCCAAAGAAAGAAAATATTAAGAACAACAATATTAATGATGGAGATATATTTTGAATTAATATACTTAAAAAATCTATTGGATAGCTTGCTTTGTTTATAATTATTCCAATTGCTCCAATGATTAACATTGCTATTATTTGACCTATACTAAATGCAAGAGATGCTAATACTTTTCCTACTATTAAACTTGTAGATGATGTATTAGTGATTAATAATTCCATTGTTCTGTCATTTTTTTCTCTTGCAACATTTGTTGAGACAGCAACACCAAACAATATAATAATAAAATAAATTATAAATGTTCCAATATATGCTATAAAGTAATTACTTTCTGCACTTTTTCCTATTTTTTCTATTGAAGATGTTATTTCTATTTTCTCAGCATTACTAACTACTTCTGGATTTATACCATGTTCTTTATAAAATTTATTTTTTGCATAAACTGATAAATTGTTTTTTATCCCATAATCTTCTATAGCGGAGAACGTTATTTCGGATCCCGACTTAAGTATCTTATAATTTGTATCGTTTAAAATAATAAATGCTATATTTATATCTTTTGATTGAATATCTTTTCTCAATTCTTTTTCATTAGTATACTTTTTTGCTAATTTTAAATCATCTACTATTATAAAGTTTTCAATATCTGTATTATTTACTATATAACCAACTTTTTCCATTTCTTTTATTTTATCTTGTTCTTTTTTATCATCAGATTTGTTCATACTTTTATTTAATATACTTGGTATAAAAGTACCAATAAATATCATAGATAATATTACTATTGAAGATATTATTATAGATTTTTCTTTAAATTTATTTTTAAATTCAAATAAGAATACTTTTCTTGTATTATTCATTTTTATCACCTTCTAATTTTATAAATATTGTTTCTAAATTTGGTTCATAATAACTAAACTCTTCAATATTTAATTTTTGTTTTATCAAATCAGCAAGCAACTCATTTGTACTTTTGTTTTTCAAACACTCTATTATAATGTGTTTCTTTTCTATTTCAAAATTTATATTATTAATATTGTTTAACTTATCCATGAAATCTTTTTCTGATACTTTTAATTTGATTTTGTTTTTACCCATTTCTTTTTTTAATTTATTAAGATTTTTTGATAATAATATTTTCCCATCTTTTATAAAGGTAACATCATCGCAAAATTCTTCTACGTGAGACATTTGATGACTAGAAAAAATTACTATTTTGTCCTTTTTAATAAAATTATTTATAATTTCTTTTAAACTTTGAGCATTTACAGGGTCTAGACCACCAAATGGTTCATCTAGTATCAATATATCCGGATCATCTATTATTGCTTGAGATATAAAAAACTTTTGTTGATTACCTTTACTTAATGTCGATAGAGGTTTATTAATGTATTCAGATAAACCCATCATATTTATAAGTTCTGTTCCTTTATTTATTGAATCTGTTTTTGATAATCCTTTTAACTCTCCTAAATATGCAAGTTGTTTTATCAAAGATATTTTTTGATACATTCCTTTTTCTTCTGGTAAATATCCAACCTTAAAATTTTCCTTATTAAAAGGTTTTCCATCAATTAATATTGAACCATTATCTGCTTTAAAAACATCCATTATTATTCTAATAGTAGTTGTTTTACCGGCACCATTTCTACCCAAAAAACCCATTGCCTTTCCGCTTTCAACAGTAAAAGATAAATCTTTTAATATTTTTTTATTTCCAAAACTTTTATTTATATTTTTTAATTCAAGTCTCATAACTTCCTCCAATATAATTATATCATGTATTGTTTTTAAAAATATGATGATATAATAAATAATATATAGTATAGTGCGAGGTAATAATGAAAAAGAATAATAAAACTCTAGGATTTACAATGATAGAGATGCTAGCAACAATCTTGGTATTGTTGATAGTGCTTTTAATCGCAACACCAAGTATAAGAAGGATGCTTAATAAAACAAATGATTTATCAAAAGAGTACGTAGAGAATCTGGTAATAGATGCAGCGAAAGAATATGCATCCGTAACAAATAAAACGGTAACAGATACACTCAAGTTAGTTGGAGATAAAAACGTAATATTTTTAGAGACCCTTTTAAATATGGGATTAATAGAGCAAAGCGATATAGATAAATTGGGTGCAGAAGCAAGAGTACTATTAACATTAAAAGATAATAACTATCTAGAATATAAAATAGTATATGATGGTTCATTGGCAGAAAATACTAATGGACAAATAATATTACTTGGAGGAAACCCAACATATGTGAGACAAAACACACCATATATGGAACCTGGATATATAGCGCTTGATAGTTTGGGGAATATAGTAAACGGAGAAGTAGAGATAACAGGAGAAGTAAATACAGCGATACTAGGTGTATATGAAAAGACATATAAATATACAGATGAAAAAAACAATGTAATAGAAGTAAAAAGGACAGTAATAGTATATGATTCTACATATCCAAAAGTAACAGTAGCAACAACAATATCAAACAATCCATATAATAATAAGTTTGCAAAAAATGGAGACAGAATAACATTAAATATAACGTTTAGTAAGGTAGTAACAGATCCAAAGGTAACAATAGGAGGAAGAGAGGCAACAT
>CAZIYD010000028.1:4912-6173 GCA_964543375.1 uncultured Muribaculaceae bacterium | reverse complement strand
CTATAGCTACAGACTGAAATAAAATTGTCAACCATTTTAATATATTTCTTGTCATGTTTCCCTCTTTTTGACTGTATTATACATAAATCTATGCTTTTGTCAACTTTTGTCTATAATTTCTTTAACAGGTTTATAACTTTTTCTATACTCATTTATTATACCATGTTTTTTTATTCTATCCAAATGTTTTTTAGTCGGATATCCTTTGTTATTCTTATAGTCATACATAGGATATAACTTATCTAATTCATACATTATTTTGTCTCTGGTTACTTTTGCTATTATTGAAGATGCTGCGATAGATTTTGATAAAGAATCTCCCTTTATTATGGATGTTGTTGGTATATCTATACTAAGTTTAACAGCATCTATTAATATATGTTCTATTTTAGTTTGTTTTAGACAGTTATTAATTGCTAAAATCATAGATTCTTTTGTTGCTTCTAATATGTTTATTTCATCTATTCTATTATTATCTACAATTCCTATTCCAATACCTAATGCATCTTTCATAATTATATCAAATAGTTCATTTCTTTTTTTCTCATTTAATTTCTTAGAATCATTTAATCCTTTTAATTTATAATTTAGAGGTAAAACTACACATGCACTTACAACAGGACCTACTAAAGGGCCTCTACCCGCTTCATCTACGCCCGCAACAAACAATATATTATCTTTGTTTAATTTTAATTCATATTCGTCCATAATATCTCCAAAAATATTATAACATGATATAATTTTATTGGTGAGTTATGTTATCTATAGAAAACAATACAAATTATATTATAATAAAAAAATCTAAATTCATAGTAAATACATTTAGAGTTTTTAGTGAAAATGAAGCGTTAGAACATATTAATAATATAAAAACAAAATATAAAGATGCTACTCATAATTGTTATGCATATATAATAGATAATATAAAAAGATTTAACGATGATGGAGAACCTAGTGGTACAGCAGGTATGCCTATTTTAAATGTACTTGAGAAGAATGATTTAAATTATTCTTTAGTAATAGTAACAAGATACTTTGGAAGTATAAAATTAGGTGCTAATGGGTTAATTAGAGCTTATTCTAAAAGTGCTAAAGAATCATTAATAATAAAAGAACTAATTAAAGGTAAAAATATTAATATTACATTTGATTATAAAGATGAAAAATATATAAACAGCATAATAAAAAAAGAGAATATTTTAAAATCCTCTTTTAACGAACAAATAACATATAATTGTAATGTTGAAGATAGTAATTTAGA
>CAZIYD010000028.1:0-4812 GCA_964543375.1 uncultured Muribaculaceae bacterium | reverse complement strand
TTGATTTGAATAATTTAATAATTCTAAATATTCGCTTTCACTTTGAAAGTTTGTCTTTAAATCATCTTTTTTTACATTTAATAAAGTTCCATAATTATTATTAAATTCACAAACAAATTTATGTGCTCTAATTATACCTTTCTTTTTTTCTTCCATAGACATGTTTTTCCCGTGTATTAAACCATATGGAACAACTCTTAAAGTTTTATTTACTGTTTGAAAAAGCATTATGTTTGAATTTGTTCCTATAAAATTTTCATCTAACAAATCCCCCATCTTATTTGGAATCCTGTCTCTAAAAGCATCAATAGTCATATTTTTAGTTAAATTATCATAACTATTTGTATCTATTTCATAATCACTATATTTTAATTCATACCAATTTATTATAAAGTTTACTAGTCCTTGTAGTTCAATTAATGAGTATCCCACATCATTACTATTATACCAATCCATATATTCTTTATTTAACGCTAATAAATGTTTACTTTCCATAAAACCTCCTTATTTGTTAATTTCTTTTTAAAACTTTATTATTAATCGTTTTTAAATTAATTCTTATTTCTTCAACTTCTTCTAAAGAAAACTTTGTTTCATTTAGTATAAAATCATCTACATCAAGTAACATTCCAAAATAAGTATTTGATTCTTTCATATAATATAGAGTCCTTTTTAAGCGTGTTTCCTTATCTTCTCCTTTAAAACTGTTTCCAACTATTAAATTGTGTTTTGCATAATTTAGTGTGTTTTTGAGTGCTAAATAGTCATACTCTTTACTAAAAGCTCTTTCATTTAAATAAGAAGACATATCTGGAGATAAGAAAGAAAGCAACTCAGAGTAATCTAACCTTTTTAATCTCTCACTAAATTCTTTGTTTTCTATTTCTTCTTTTGTATATTTTGATTCATACCAATCGACTAAATCTTTAACCAAATTATCTAATTCATAGTATTTATAACTTATCTTTTTACTATTAGAATTGTACCAATTTCTAAACTCTTTATCTTTTTTGGTTAATTCTTGCATATCTCCTCCTTTGTATAGATTATACCTTACTTTTTACTTCTAGGATGAAAATTATCATAGTTCTTTCGTATTAAATCTGTTCTAACGTGAGTATATATTTCTGTTGTAGATATATTTTCATGACCAAGTAACTCTTGTATTATTCTAAGATCAGCTCCATTTTCAAGTATATGGGTCGCAAATGAATGCCTAAGTATGTGAGGATGAATATTTTTATTAATACCTTTTTCCTTAGCAATATTCTTTATTATTTTAAAAAATCCAACCCTAGTCATACCTTTACCATGATTGTTTAAAAATAAACTATCAGTTAAATAACCTTTTAACATACCACTTCTATATACATCTTTATATTCTTTTACTAAATTAAGGGCATAATCTACAACAGGTATAATTCTTTCTTTAGAACCTTTCCCAAAGCATTTTACAGTAGCATTCTCAAAATCTACATCATTAACATTTAAATTAATTAATTCTGTTACCCTTAGACCAGTTGCATACATTAATTCTAACATTGCTTTATTCCTCGTACTAAAGGCATCATCGTGATTTATATCTAAAAGATTTTCTACTTCTTCTTTCGTTAGAACATCTGGCAATCTCTTTGATGTTTTTGGTCTTAATATAGATTCAGAAGGATCACCAAGATTTTCATATACTCTTCCGATATATTTGTGAAATCCTTTTATACTCACTATATTTCTAGATATAGTAGAACTACTAACACCACTTTTAAATAAGTGCTCTATATAACCCTCAATATCTTTTTTAGTTATATTAATATCACCCATATATTTAAAATATTTCTCTAAATCACGTTTATATGATAAATAAGTATTGTTAGATAATCTTTTTTCTATTTTTATGTAATCTAAGAATTCTTTTAAATATTTATTCATAATATCACCTTTAATTATTATACCAAATTAATTTTTTATTGTATAATTAGATTGGTGATATAAATGTTTGAACCTTTAGCACACAAATTAAGACCAAAATCTCTAAAAGAAGTAATTGGTCAAAAACATTTAGTTTCTAAAGATAAAGTCTTATATAATATGGTTAAAAATAAGAAGGTTTTTTCATGTATATTATATGGGAAACCTGGGATTGGTAAAACTAGTATAGCGACCGCTATTACTAGTGAACTGGGTTTAAAAACAAGAAACTTAAATGCTGTTATTAATAATAAAAAAGATTTTGATATAGTAATAGAAGAAGCAAAGATGTATAAAGGAATAATACTAGTAATTGATGAAATACATAGAATGAATAAAGATAAACAAGATTTACTACTTCCATATATAGAATCTGGATTAGTAACTATTATAGGACTCACTGCTTCCAATCCATTTCATACTATAAATCCTGCGATAAGAAGTAGATGTCAACTATTTGAACTTAAAGAATTAAATGAAAACGATATTAAAGAAGGTATTAAAAGTGCTATTAAAGGAGAATATTTAGAGGGTATAAAAATAGATAATGAATCTATAGATTATATATCTAAATTATCTAATGGGGATTTAAGATATGCTTATAACTTATTAGAACTAGCGTATTTTGGAACTAAAGATAAAAAAGTAACACTTGAAGTATTAAAAAATATAGACAATAAACCAGTATTTTTACACGATAAGAATGAAGATGGTTATTATGATTTACTTAGTGCTTTTCAAAAAAGTATTAGAGGATCAGATGTAGATGCTTCACTTCACTATCTTGGTAGACTTATAGAAGGTGGTGATTTTGATTCTATTTATAGGAGAATGACTGTGATAACTTATGAAGATATTGGACTTGCAAATCCTGGTATGGGACCTAAAGTAATGGCTTGTATAGATGCTTGTGAGAGACTTGGAATGCCTGAACTTGTTATTCCTCTTGGAGTAACTATTATAGAACTAGCGCTTTCTCCTAAATCTAATAGTGGATATCTTGCTATAAATAATGTTTTAAAAGATATTGAAGACGGTAACATTGGTAATGTTCCCAAGCATATAAATAGTTCTGCATTTGGTTATAAATATCCCCATGATTATCCCGATAGTTTTGTAAAACAAGATTATTTACCAGAAAAATTAAAAGATAAAACTTATTATATTCCAAAAACAAATAGTAAATACGAACAAGCATTAAAACAAATGTATGAAAAATATAAAAAGCGATAATTATCGCTTTTTAATTTTTGTTTTTATTTCTTCATTTGTAATATTTTTATTTTCTAATCTCATTTTAAGTAAAATTAAAGCAAAGTCTTTTAAGTATGGGTATTTAGAAAATTCTTCTCTTAACTCTAAACCATTTAATAATGTTATACTTTTAGTATCATCCAAACATATATAATTATTATTATCTAAAGGATCTAAATAATTACTTAGATATGTTTGTGGTTTCATTTCTTCTAACTTTTCTTTGTTTGAAGATGTAGTTATTATATTAAATGTAGAACCAAGTCTTAACATTAACATCGGTGGATCAAACGCATTACCCGTTGGATAAAAAAACTCTTCATAATCTTCTTCTTTTAATTTAACTATGTGATATTCTTCTCCTTCTACATTTGAAATATGATCAACAAGAAGTGGCAATATTAAATCACTACTAAAAGTTGAATAAGAAGATAATTCGTTTTTATTGTTTTTTATATTAACTTTTGTTTCTTTTAATTCATCTTGTAATTTATATATCTTTTTCCAATAATTTCTTCTTTCTTTAGAAAATATTTTTGTTTTTTTTATAAGATTTACAATGTGGTAAATCTCATCTGATATAGCACTAGCTCTACTTATATTACCTTTATATTCATCAACAATTCCCATAAAACCTCCGTGATTTGTATTATAAGATTATTTAATATTTTGTCAAATCTACAAAAATCTACTATTATCTACATTTTTATAATGTCTCTTATAACATAGCTAGCAAGTAATATTCCAGCACTATTAGGAACTAAACTGTTAGATCCAATTGGATTACTTATTTTAAGTGGTATTTCAGTTGATGATACAACCATTACATGTTTAATACCTACATTATTTAATTTCTTTCTCATTACTTTAGCTAAAGGATCACAAGATGTTTTACTTATGTCTAATATTTCTAATTTAGATGGATCAAATTTATTACCAGTACCCATTGAACTTATTATTTTTATATTTCTATTAAGACTCTCTTTTATTAAAGATATTTTAGTATCAATGGTATCACAAGCATCTATCAGATAATCTATATTATATTTAAATAATTCATCAATATTTGAATCATCTAAAAACATATTTAATTTAATAACATTGCAATTTGGATTAATTAATTTAATTCTAGATTCCGCAACATCTACCTTAGACATACCTATATTGTTAGTTAAAGATATAACTTGTCTATTTAAATTAGTTATATCTACTATATCTTTATCGACTATTATTATATTATTTATACCACTTCTAACAATAGATTCTAAAGCAGAACCACCTACTCCCCCTAATCCTATAATAGCAACTGTAGCATTATTTAATTTAGATATATTATTACTACCAATCATTAGCTCTAATCTATTTAACCACATATTTCCTCACAAAAAAAGTCCCATAGAAGCGAAAGCAAATGCGATAAACCCCTGCGTAAACACAGGTGGGCATCTCTATAAAACTATTAGGATTCTTACACCTTACGGGCAAGCTTTCATAAACACCAGTTTTATATCTGATTCCCTAATTATCGACTTAGTCGGATTTATGATTGACTTTCGATATTCTATAGGACAATTTTATTATATCACAATATTA
>CAZIYD010000027.1:0-7267 GCA_964543375.1 uncultured Muribaculaceae bacterium | reverse complement strand
ACATACACTGTCAATTTATACTTATCAACAAAAAAAGATTGAATAATCAATCTTTTAATTTTAGTATATTAATTCTTTATTTATATAATTTTCTATTTCATCTATAGATATTATATCTTGTTTCATAGTGTCTCTATTTCTAATTGTTACTGTGTTATTATTTAAAGAATCATCATCTATAGTAATACAAAAAGGAGTTCCTATTGCATCTTGTCTTCTATATCTTTTTCCTATATTAGAAGATTCATCATATGTTGTACTAAAACTTTTAGATAATTGTTTATAAAGTTCTAACGCTTTTTCTGAATGATTCTTTTTCATTAAAGGTAAAACTGCTACTTTATAAGGTGCTAGATATGGTATTAATTTTAATACTTCTCTTTCACTACCATCTTCTAAAGTTTCTTTAGTATATGCTTCAAATAATATAGCAAGTATTGTTCTATCTAATCCATAAGTAGATTCTACTATAAATGGAATATATTTTTCATTTGTTTCAGGATCTAAATATTCCATAGATTTATAAGAATACTCTTGGTGTCTTTTTAAATCATAATCTGTTCTGTTATGTGTACCGTTTACTTCTCCCCATCCAAAAGGAAACTTATATTCTATATCACAAGCAGCCTTAGCATAATGCGCTAATTTATCATGATCGTGATATCTTAAATTATCTTCTTTTATCCCCAAAGACATATAAAACTTCTTACCATAATCTTTAAAGTATTCATAAAGTTCCATATCAGTTCCTTCTTTACAAAAAGTTTGATATTCCATTTGTTCAAATTCAATTGTTCTAAAAGTAAAGTTTCCTGGTGTTATTTCATTTCTAAATGCTTTACCAATTTGGCCTATACTAAAAGGTATTTTTGAACGCATACTTCTTAGTACATTTAAAAAATTAACATACTCGCCTTGAGCATTTTCAGGTCTTAAATATACTATGCTTTTTGAGTCTTGAGTTACTCCCCTATTGGTTTGAAACATTAGATTAAAGTTTCTTATGTCTGTAAAGTTGTGTTTTCCACATTTTGGACACGGAATATTTTTTTCTTTTATATATTCAAACATTTCTTTATCACTCATAGCATCAGGATTAGATTTATCATCAAAATCCTTAATAAGATTATCTGCTCTGTGTCTAGTTTTACACTCTTTACAGTCAAGTAACGGATCACTAAAACTAGCAACATGACCAGAAGCTTCCCATACTCTAGGATGCATAAGTATACCCGCATCTACTTCGTAAGAATTCGATCTTTCTTGTATAAACTTCTTTCTCCAAGCATCTTTTATATTGTTCTTTAATTTTGTTCCAAGTGGACCATAATCCCATGTGTTTGCAAGACCATCATATATTTCACTGCCTTGAAATATAAATCCGTATTGTTTACAATAATTTACCATTTCTTCCATATTCATATTAATCCTCCGTTATTTCTTTTATTTTCTTTATAAATTCTTTACTATTTAAATATAACCCTGTATATTTTTCATAATATCTATCTAAATATTTATTTATTTCTTCTTTTACTTTTTCATTTACTTCTATTTTAGATATTTTTGAAATATCTAAATATGAATACATTCTTATATACTTTATAGCATCCAGTGAATATAAGTATTCATTAGTTCTACAATTTTTACACAATAATCCATGCTTTTCTAAAGATAAAGTAACTATATTATCCTTGCTACCACATATAGAACAATTATCTAACATTGGAGATACTCCCAAATAATCAAGTAATTTTAGTTCTAATATATTAGTTAACACTAATGGATCTAAATTGTCGTTTATTTTTAATACTGTATCTATAAACAAGTCATATATCTCTTCATAAATATCTATTTGTTTTACTACCTGAAATACTAACTCCATTATATAAGTAGTATAACTAATCTTTAATATGTCTTTTTTTATTGTACTTAAACTATTAATTAAATCTATATTGGTTAATGTAGAAAGTTTTCCCTCTTTATAATATATATTTAAATTTCCATAAGTCATTTTTGAAGATAAACTACAAAGAGAACTTTTAGGTTTTTTACAACCTTTAGAAATTACAGATATAATACCATACTTTTTAGTAAATACATCTAGAATCTTACTAGATTCTAAGTAATCTCTTTCTTTTATTATAAAACCTTCCACGACTTCCTGCATTATTTCTCCTTAAGACCTAATTCAATTAAATGTTTTTCCTTATCTCTCCAATTTTTTATTGTTTTTACATTAAGTTCCAAATAAACTTGTTTGTTATAATATTCTTCTATACTTTTTCTAGCTCTAATACCTATTTCTTTAATCATAGATCCACCCTTACCTATTATTATTTTCTTTAGGTTTTCTCTATCTACAATTATAGATGCACTTATATTTATTATATTCTTTTCTTCTTTAATAGATTCCACTAAACAAGTAACGGTATGTGGGATTTCATCTTTAGTAAGCTCTAATACCTTTTCCCTTACTAATTCACTAACGATGAAATTTGGACTTGATTCCTCATAATATATAGAATCATTACCATTTATATATTTTTTTATTACTTTAATTAATTCTTCTATATTTTCTTTTTTATATGCACTTATTGGTACAATGTCAGAAAAATCGTATAGTTTGGAATAATCTTCTATAATAGGTAAAAGTAAATCTTTTTTTATTTTATCTATTTTATTTAGTACTAATATTGTCTTTCTTCCATCTAGTTTATCTATTAAATATTTATCTCCTTTTCCTAAAGGTTTTGTAACATCTATTACAAGCATTAATACATCTACATCTTCCATGGATATATACGCTTTAGCGTTTAATAAATTGCCTAATTTTTGTCTTGGTTTATGTATTCCAGGAGTATCTACAAATACTATTTCATGTGTGTCATCTTTAAAAACTCCTTCAATATTATTTCTTGTTGTTTGTGGTTTGTTAGAAATTATAGATACTTTTTTATTTAAAATAGCATTTATTAAAGTGGATTTACCTACATTTGGTCTTCCTATTATACTTGTTATACCATATTTCATAATGATTCTTCTCCAAATGCATGTGGTAGTAATTCTTCTAAATTATAAACTTTATATAATCCTTCTTTAGTATAAGTATATATTTTTGTATCTAAATTCAAATAATCTATTAATGCAGCCCTACATACAAAACAAGGTGTTATAGGTTTTGTGCCCATTATATGTAGTTCTTTAAAATCATCTTTATTATATCCTTTTGTAATCGCACTATATAAAGCATTTCTTTCGGCACATATTCCAGCATTTGGTGATGATGTTTCTACATTTACGCCATAAAATTTTGTACCATCACTTAAAACTAATATTGCGGATACAGGAAAGTTATAGTATTTACTCTTTGAATTATTTAATAATTCTTTTAATTCTTCTATCATTTTAGGCTCCCCCTATTAATTTTATTATGTGTGGAATAAATACATACCCCGCGATTATAGTAGCAAGTAAAGACCCTATTAAAGCTGCCGCAGAGCCACAATCTTTTGCTACTTTTGCCATTGGATGATATTCTTCTGTAACAAGATCGATAGTCGCTTCTATCGCGGTATTTAGAAGTTCTGTTACCATAAGCATAGACATTACTATAATTAGTAATATCCACTGTATTCCTGTTATTTTAAAACATAAACCCATAATTATTGCAACAATACTTAAAGTTACATGTAATAATAAGCTTTGTTCATGTGTATATGCATACTTTAATCCATCTAAAGAATATTTCCAACTATTTATAAATCTATCTATTCCATATTTTTTATCTTTTACTTCTTTTTTACCTTTTGATACCGTAGCCATTTAGTATTTCCTCCTGTTTATTAAACATTTTCTTTTGATCTTCTTCATTCATATGATCATACCCTAATAGATGAAGTAATCCATGAATTATAAGAAACGACAATTCTCTTTCATAAGAATGATTATAAACTTTTGCTTGTTCTTCTACCTTATTTAATGATATATATATATCTCCAAGTATTCTAAATCCTTCAAATAAAGATTTATCGTAGTCTTCTAATGCAAAACTTATTACATCAGTGTAGTCATCTATATTTCTATATTTTTTATTTATATCTCTTATTTTATTATTATCAACAAAAATTATATTAAATTCTACCTTATTTATACTTTCTTTTTTTAAAGCATAGTTTACAAGGTTTAAGATATCAACATTAACTTTTTCTTTTGTTTCATTAAATATATTTATATTATTCATGTAAACCTCAATATAAATTTATACCAGTTTGTTAAATATAATATAAAAACCACAAAAATTAGGACTATACATATATTTAAAAACCAATTACTCTGTAAAACCTTGGGTAGTTTTGATTTTATTTTATAAAGTATCATATATAAAATATAACCAAGTACACCCCCAAATACATTTAGTATTATATCATCTATATCAAATACCCTTCCAATATAAAGTTGTATTAGTTCTATTGATAAAGATATTATTATAGATAATATTAAAGCATAGTATACTTTATTTGTTTTTATGTAATAAGTTATAAACCATCCAAGAGGCATAAATAATAAAATATTCCCTATTACATTCCTAAAAAACAATCTAGAGCTTATACTGTGTCTTAATATTTCTTTAAATGGGACATAGTTTGAAAAACCAAAATTATTATCTTGAAATGTTACTATGTAGAATAAAAACAGTACATAAACAATAAATAATAAACCCGTCAATTCTTTATATAAAACAAATTTTTCTTTTTTGTTGTTTATAAAGTACATCATTCTTATAGATGTGAGTACAACTACAAAAATTGTTATCATTGGCCATATATTATTTAAAGTTTTTAATAACGCTGATTTTATCATAAAAACTCCTAAACATATTATATCATAATAAAAAGAACAAACTATTGTAATTTGTTCTTTACTATTTCAGATGCTTCTTTAGTATCTGCTTTACCTTTTATTTTAGGCATTAATACCTTCATAACATTACCAAAATCTTTATTAGTTTGAGCATTTACTTCTTTTATTGATTCATCTATTATACTCTCTAATTCTAAATCATTCATTTGTTCTGGGAGATATAACATAAGTAAATCTATTTCTTTTTTTAATAAATCTACTTTGTCTAATCTATTAGCTTTTTCAAATTCAACAATACTATCTTTTCTTAGTTTAATTTGTTTACCTACTATATCTAGTATTTCACTATCTTCTAAAGTTCTCTTTAATCTTTTTTCTTCTATTTCTATAGCACCTTTTAATAGTCTTATAGTAGAAAGTTTTAATTCTTCTTTAGATTTTATAGCACTTATTAGATCTTGTTTGATTTTATCGTTCATTAATTATCTCTTCTTCCGTCATTATTTCTTGCTTTTTTCTTTGAGTTTTTAATAGCATTCTTTATTGCTTCTCTTCTAGCAACCCCTGGTTTAGTATAATGTTCCCTCTTTTTAAATTCAGAGAGGGTACCGTTTTTAGCTTGATCATTTTTGAATTTTTTATAAGCACCTTCAAAATTACCATTTTTAACCATTACCTTTGTCATTTTATCCCTCCCTTCCTTTTTAATTTCAATGAAATTATATCAAATAATATGTTTTTTTACAACATAAAAAAAGATATTATTCTTTATCTTTCTTTGTTTTTTTTGTAATTACTTGTTTTCCCTTGTAAAAACCACATGCCGAGCACACCCTATGAGGTTTTAAAGCCTCACCACAATTACTACATTTTGTTACTTCTGGTCCATCGATTTTGTAATGTGTACGACGCATTCTCTTTCTAGTTTTACTTACTCTTCTAAAAGGAACTGCCATAATATCCCTCCTTAATTTTTAATTTTCTTCCTTTAAAGTCCATCCATCACCTTTTATATTATCTCTATTAAGATTTGGACTTATAACTTTAAGTGGTACTTCTAACAAGATATTTTGCCATATTAATTTAAAAATATCAACAGAATTCTTTTCAATTTTTAAATATTCTCCATTTATTTCTTCATCTAACACTTCGTATATTTCTATATTAAATGGATGTTCGACATCTTCTAAAGAAACTGAACATGGCAATATCATACTTCCATCAATAGACATTTCGAGTGATATTAAATCATCTAGTTCCCTTTTAAAAGAACCTTCTATTTTAATTTCACTCAAACTTCTTATTTCTATTGTTTTTAAATAACTAGGATCTATAGTTATTTTATCTTCAAAAATAATTTCATCTAATGAATAATTAAGTAATTTACTAATATCTATATGCATAAAATCACCGCATAAACATTATACTAGCATATTTATTTTTTTGCAACAACAAGTTAAATAAATTTAGCAATATATAAAAAAAACGAGAATTAATCTCAAGTTTTTTTATTAGTTATAAACTGTTTGTGTTTGACATTGTCTAACATTAGCTTGTGCACTGCATGCCGTTGTAGACCATGCACCCCATGCACCCCACGTTGAACAGCCACATGCTGATGTTGCACATGTTGCATTTCCACAAGCTGCAACCGCACAAGATTTATATCCGCATGCAGATGCATTTGCACAACTGTTATATGTTGCACAAGATCCTGTATATACACGTTGTTCACAAACTGTACCAGAATTTGCCCATTCATCATTTCCATACCAATTACCACAACCAGCCCATCCAGGATTATTATTTCTTGAACAAGCTGTTCCACATGAGTCTTCACAAGAACCTGGATTATACCAACAGGATCTAGCAACCACTTGCCATGTGCAAGCTGGTTGAGGATTTGAGCGGCAGTTGCAAGTCCATTGTCCCCATCTAGTATTTCTAACATAAACTTGATTTGTTCCCGGATTTCCGGATTCTGTACAATTTGAAATCCTAAGTGTTGAGGTATAATTTCCCCATGTTGCACAACTACATGAACTGTTACGACATGACGCTGCTCCACATGCACTGTTTGCACAAGAATTATATCCACATGCCGCATTTGCACAACTTGAATACGCACTACACGATTGTGCTCTATGTTGTGTTTGTGGTGTAACTGTTATTGAACATGTTCCCGTTAATCCAGCCCCACTTGTTATTGTGTATGTTGCATTTGCTTTTAATCCAGTAAATGTTCCTGTTCCACTTGATATTCCTGATACTGGACTATTAGTTGCTGTTACTGTTGCTGTTACTCCTGCTGTTGTTCCCGTGTTACTCTTCGCTACACTACATGTTGGTGCTATATTATCAAATACTACTAATCCTCCACTTGTTACATCCGTTTGAATTTGACCTA
>CAZIYD010000026.1:0-8310 GCA_964543375.1 uncultured Muribaculaceae bacterium | reverse complement strand
TGATGGGTTCTGGTGGTTTAATAGTAATGGACGAAGATAACTGTATGGTAAATATAGCAGAATTCTTTTTAAATTTTACTGTAGATGAATCTTGTGGTAAATGTGTACCTTGTAGAGTGGGTACAAAAAGACTTCAAGAAATTATAACAAAAATTACAAACGGAAAAGGAAGTATAGAAGACATAGACAAATTAGAAGAATTATCCAACCACATAAAAGAATCCTCATTATGTGGACTAGGTCAATCTGCACCAAATCCAGTATTAAGTACTTTAAAATATTTTAAAGAAGAATATATAGATCATATAAACAATAAAAAATGTAGATCTAAATCATGTAATAACTTATTGGAATATAAAATATTAAAAGATAAGTGTATAGGTTGTGGAGTATGTAAAAGAAATTGTCCAGTAAATGCGATAAGTGGTGAAATAAAAACTCCACATGAAATAGATCAAAATATATGCACAAAATGTGGAACATGTATAAAAGTTTGTAAATTTAATTCTATAGTAAAGGAGTAATTATGTTAAATATTAAAATAAATAATATTGAAACTTTTGTAGAAGAAAACACTACTATTTTAGATGCAGCAAAAAAAATAGCAATAGATATTCCAACTCTTTGTTATTTAAGAGATATTAATGAAATAGCAAGTTGTAGAATATGTGTTGTAGAAGATGCAAAAACAAACAAATTAATTACAGCGTGTTCTACAAAAGTAAAAGAAGGACTTGAAATACTTACAGATAGTCCTAAAGTAATAAAATCTAGAATTAACACTTTAGAACTACTTGTAGGAGAACACGATAAAGACTGTGATAATTGTGATAGAAACAATAATTGTGAACTTCAAGACTTATTATATGAATATAAAATAGAAGGTAACAAATTTAAAGGTAATAATAAAAAACATATTAAAGATGAATCTACTGTATATTTAGTTAGAGATAATAACAAGTGTATACTTTGTAATAGGTGTGCATCTATTTGTGACAAAGTTCAATCTGTCGCTGTAATAGGAAAAAATAAAAGAGGAAACAGCACTAATTTGGGATGTGCTTTTGAAAAGCAATTAGAAGATACACCATGTGTTGCTTGTGGTCAATGTGTAAATGTTTGTCCTACTGGGGCATTATCAGATAAAGAAAACATAGATTTAGTAATAGATGCTTTAAACAATAAAGAAATACATACAGTAATAGCACCAGCGCCTTCTGTTAGATTTACTATTGGAGAAGGTTTTGGAATGCCAATTGGTACTAATGTTAAAGGAAAACTTGTAACATCTGCTAAAAAATTAGGTTTTGATAAAGTTTTCGATATAAATTATGGAGCAGATTTAACAATAATAGAAGAAGGTAACGAGTTTGTAGAAAGAATAAATAAAAAAGGAGTTTTACCCATGATTACTTCTTGTAGTCCTGGATGGGTAAATTATTTGGTTAGATATTTTCCAAATATGATACCAAACCTATCTTCGTGTAAATCTCCTCAAAAAATGTTTGGAGCATTAATAAAGACTTATTATGCAAAAAAGAACAATATAGATCCTAAAAACATATTTGTAGTTACTATAATGCCTTGTATTGCTAAAAAAGAAGAAATACTAAAAGATGATAACGCCACTATTTATGATGATGTAGATGTTGTATTAACTGCTAGAGAATATATAAAGTTATTGAAAAAATATAATATAGATTTTCCAAATTTAGAAGATAGTTTGTTTGACAATCCACTTGGAAGTGGTGCATCAGTAGTTTTTGGAGCATCTGGCGGAGTTATGGAGTCTGCTCTTAGAACTTTAGTTGAAACTGTAGATAAAAAAGAGTTAACAAGTCTTGAGTTTAATGATGTAAGAGGAATGCAAGGTATAAAAGAAGCAACATATACTCTAAACAATATGGAAATAAAAGTGGCAGTAGTTTCAGGGCTTTCAAACGCTAAAAAGCTACTTAAGAAAATTGAAAACAATGAAGTTTTTTATCACTTTATAGAAATAATGGGTTGCCCTGGTGGATGTATAAATGGTGGTGGTCAACCAATAGTAAATTCTAAAACAAGAAACTATATAGATATCAAAAAAGAAAGAGCAAAATCGTTATATGAAGAAGATAGAAATTTAGAAAATAGAAAAGCGCACAAAAATCCGGACATATTGAATATATATAAAGATTTTTTAGGAAAACCTGGTAGCGAGATAGCACATAACATACTTCATACAAGTTATAAAAAACAAGAGAAATACAATAACAATAATAAGTAAAAATATGTAAACAAAGTTGATTATATTAACTAATTATGATAAATTAAAAATAGAAAGGTAGGAAAAATGTTAGAAGGAATAGAAGTAAAAAATTTAGAAAAATTATTATCAGACGGAAATTATTGTAGCGGAACTTTAGCAGATAAAGTAAAATCAGAATTCATAATCCCAATAGAAACATCATATAAAACAATAGGAATGGATTGGTTTGGATCAGCAGCGGCAAAACATTTACCAAATATAAAAACATTTCATGATGACATGGTAACAATGTATAATTATTTGATCATTTTAGGAAACACAATATCTGCAATAGCAGAAGGTTTTGATGTTTTAGAACAACAAGCTGGAGGAGTTTCTAGAGGAATAACGGCAGTTAAAAAAGCAGGATATACAAAAGTGTTATCGACAATAGAAAAGGAAGCAGGGCAAAGAGTAGCAATTACCAATGCGTCAGTAACAGCCGGTCAAACCTTAAAAGATGTAGCTAGTAAAATATCAACAATAACAACTGAAATTTCAAATAAGAAAAACGATGTATTTTCTAATTGGTTATCAGGAGGAAATCCAAAAGCATTAAATGATAAGATGCAAGAAGCAATAGAAAAAATGAATTCGTTCCAAAAAACAGTATCAGAAGTTGTAGCAGATATAGAAGCGGCACATAATGTATTTAAAAATATAAACACAAGTTCAAACGCTGGCAATACTGGAAATTCGAATGTGTCGATAAACTAAAAATGCAAGCAATTGCATTTTTTAAGTATTAGGAGAAAAAAATGAGTGAAAAGTTAGTGAATAGTGAGGAAACATTATTTAAATTGGGTGATATACAAAAAAGACTTATAGCAAGCAATGAGAAATTTGAATTATTGCTGCAAAATTATGAAAGCAACTTTTCCTCTTCTGTTGATAACAAAAAAGAAGAAATAAGAAACATGATACAAGAGCAAAAAGAATTAATAGATAAAATAGATCTTGTAAAATCAAGTATAGTTAGCGCAACCATTTCAATAAACAAAAAAATAGAAGAAAAAAGAAAAAAAATCACAATGGAAAAACAAGAAGAATCAGAAAACACAAAGGAGAAATCAAGAGAAAGTAAACACGAGTTAACGATTAATTAATAAAAGAGGTAAATATGAACATAAATCCTCAGTTTTTTAAAGATATAATATTAGAAACCCAAGATAATCAATCAAGATTATCTATTTCGTCGAACGATATATATGATATTGAAAATAAAGACCTCGATAGAAGAATAAAAAATGTGGGTTTAAATGAAATAAGCACTGATTTAAATAAATTAAACATTCAAAATGAGGCTTTAAACATTGGCTCCACACGTGCTTTTATTGCATATGATCAGTTTGATATTCCTATAAATATAGAAAGTCCAATTTTTTTGACTAATAGTCAAAACAATAAAATTGATATGAGATTATCTCCCGATGGAACACCTTGGATATTAAAAAATATGAATCAAGCTAATAGTTCTTCTGAAATGACATTTGAAGCATTATTAACATTATCGTTTGAGCAATCGAAAAAAAGAATAGAGCAAATAAATGATGAATTGGAATCTAAATACATAAACAAAGAATTCACAATATCAGATGGAAACAGTTTGTATAGTTTACTTGGAATAAGTGTTTTAAGTGTTTCTGATATAATATCTGGCTATAATTTAATCGGTTTAGAAAATGGTGATATAAGTGTAACTGGCTATACTGCTGTTGAAGCAATTTATCAAAATTTGTTAAATACAAAATCATTGATAGAAGAATTAAAAACAATTGATCAATCTGAAGAATATTATAAATTTCAAATAGATAGAATTCGCAGTATAACGGATAAAACTGATTTAGATGAATTAATATTAACTTTAGATAAATATTTAGAAGATTTATCAAAAATAACAGCATCATATAATCAATTAATAGAAGAAAGATCAAGACTTGTTTCAATGTTATATGATAAAAAGATGTATGATTTAGTAAAACCTTTTGAAATGGTTATAAATAATGAGGATTTTGAAAAATATTCATCATTACAAACCGAAGAAGATTATATAGTTCTATCAGAAGACGAGTTAAAAGAATATTATGAGTATAAAGAAAAATATCCATATATGTCAGACGATGACACAATAAAAAATGGAAATCAAGTACACGTATCATTTTTTGAAACTTTAACAGTTAATAGGGAAACACTTTATATAAATCCTCCCCTTTTATTTAAATTATATGATTTATATTTTCGTGAGTCAAATCAGTCAGATTTAAAATATTTAACTGATTCTCAAAAAAGTATCTATTATTATCACTATAATAAGAATGGAACTAGTTCAGCGAGTTCTTATTTAAATGCACTAAAAGATAATATAAACAAAGAAAAAGGTTATGAAGGGTTTTCAAGATATAGAGATTTTATGCTTTCAGATTCCGGAGAAGTAGTTAAATTTTTAAACTCATTTTTAAAAGGTAATTTAGATGGATTTGAAGCCTCAATAGAAGGCTTTGTAAGTGCGTTTTATTCTGATGGAAGAAAATCGGCAAATCAATATGAACAAATGTATATATTAGAGTTTTTAGCAACTAACTTTACAGAAGAAGGTTTAGAACAACATAAAAAATTACTAGAAGAAAATAAAATAAGTCAACAAGATTTCAATAATTATAAGCAAATATATGAAAAAGTAACCGCTTCAAATGATGTACAATGGTTAAGAACTATATTTCATAAAGGAGCATATCAAGTAGGTTCTGGAATTGGATATATGGCACCATCAATAGGATTAAATTTAGCAATTCCAGGTCTTGGAACAGGATATTTATTTGTATCATCTTATGGAAATAAGTTAGAACAATCTCATCAAACATATGGAACTTTAACATCGGATGCTTATGCATATTCATTCATGTCGTCACTAGCTTCAACAGCACTTGAGAGTTTGGGGGGATTACCTGGATTTGCAGATGAGAGTGCTGGAATATTAAGAAATTTATTTAACGAGGCTTGGACAGAGTTTGTTCAAGAATATGTGGATAGTGGGTTTGATTCTCTTCATTATAACCAAAAATATGATATAAAAGATGTAACTTTAAGCGCAATAGAACAAGCAATATTTGGCTTTATAACAGCTGGTGTATTAAGAGGTGGAACGTCTTTAGCAAACAGTGTACCAATGATAATAAATGTGGCGGGACAAGATGTAAAACTTAATTTTCAGCAGTTATTAAAGGTTTATGAAGCTTATAAAATACCGGATATCGATTTAAGACAAGAAGCCTTAATGGACTTAGCAACCCCAATTGGAATAACTTTTAATTTATTTGGTAGAAAAACAACAAGTAATATAAAATCAATTGAGGCCTACATAAATGGTGAAAGTAGACATAAAAGTTTTAAAAAATATTTAAGTGATTTGGGTATAAAGTTTTCAAATCCCAAAGATAATATTTCTTCTGCAAAATCCATTGGGGATGCTAAATTATATATGTTTGGATTAATTAGATCAATGGGAAATTATCCGGATCCTAATTTTCAAAAATATTTGAATATTGTACCAGGGGATATTGATTCTAAACAAATGTTTAAAGATTTACAACAGTACTTTACTTTAGAACAAAAGAAGACCATAAAAAAGCTTATGTCTTCTGGTTATATAGAAAACCAAAAATATACCGAATTACAAAAATCAGCGGTTTTTAACTATACAGCATGTGGGGGATTTGAAATAAATGGTTGGTTAAATAATATTCCACAATATAGATCCTATTATAAAGATATAGATTTTATTCAAAATCGAGTATCCGGGAAAGATCTTGGAAATGGTAGAAAAAACCGAAATTTTAGTACATCAGATGGTAGTATATTAACAGAACTTGATTCTGTTATAAGTTCAGCAAGGTATGATGAAGCAATTATAACTTATAGGGGATTAAAAGATTTATATGACGGTTCATTAAAAATAGAACCACATCATTTAAAAGTTGGTGATACGTTTTCATCTTCTGGATATCAGAGTAGTAGTTTAATATTTGAAAAAAACTTTGGATATAGATCAAATAATGTAAATATAATTTTAGAGATAATCACATTACCAAATTCTGGGACAGGTGCATTTATAGAAAATATTTCAGGAGTTACTAATTATGGCCAAGCGGAATTTTTAATAAAAAGAAATGCAACAATGACCGTAGTTGGTAATGTATATAAAACCATAGTAAATGGAATGGAAAAAATAATTGTTCCAGTTGTGGTACAATAGAGGAAAGGAGATACTATAATTTTATTTATAGTAAATAGATAATATGGATTTTGAAGATAATGAAAGAAGATTTGTTGGGGATATTGGGGATTATAAGTTCGAGTCTAAAAACAATAACCAAACTTTTCAACAAGAAATTGAAGAAAGAAATAATAAAGAAATAACAGAAGGAATGCAGAAATATATGCCTATTGGAAGTGTTGTGGGTTTGGAAGATTCAGAAGATTTAAAAATGATAATAGGATTTAATTTTTCTACAAACAATCAAACACGTGACTATGTTGGTTGTCCATACCCTTTTGGAATACAGGATGACAAGAGTTATAGTCTATTTGATCATGAACAAATAAAAAGAGTATATCACATAGGATATATTAATAATCTTGAAAGAGGTTTTAAAGAAAATCTTCCAAAAGAAGATGCAATTGGAAGGTAAATATGTTAGGAGCAATAAGTGGGGACATAATAGGTTCAATTTATGAAAGACAAAATATAAAGAACAAAGATTTTGTTTTATTTTCAAAAATCAATAAATTTACAGATGATACCGTTATGACATGCGCAATTGCAAATGCATGCATGGAATATAAAGATAATAAAAACAAAGAACATTTTAAAGAAAGATGTATATTTAACATGCAAAAATTAGGAAGAGATTATATTAACGCGGGATACGGAGGAAACTTTATCTACTGGTTATTAGATAATAATCCAAAACCATATAATAGTTATGGAAACGGATCAGCAATGAGAGTATCTCCTGTTGGATACATTGCAAATTCTTTAGTTGAAGCAGAGGAGTTAGCAAAACTTTCTGCTGAAGTATCTCATAATCATATAGAAGGAATAAAGGGGGCTCAAGTAATATCTGGTATGATATTTTTAGCCTTACATGGTTATTCTAAGGAACAACTTTATGATTATGCAAAAAAATCATATAATCTAGACTTTACACTAGACGAAATAAGAGAAGATTATAGTTTTGATGTATCGTGTCAAGGCAGTGTACCACAAGCGATTAATGCTTTTTTAGAATCAGAAGGTTTTGAAGATACAATTAGAAACGCTATATCAATTGGAGGAGATTCAGACACAATTGCAGCGATATCTGGTAGTATAGCTGAGGCATATTATGGAATTCCTGAAAAAATAGTGGAAAAATCTATAAGTTATTTAAGTCCAGATTTATTAAATATTGTAAAACAATTCTATGAAAAAATAAGATCTAAAAAAGACACTTATGATGAAAAAAAAATACCTAAATTATAATTTATGCTATAATACACTTATAAGATTAGTAATAACTATGTAATTTTTAGAGAGATGCGTTAGGTGAAAGCATTAATTATATGTTATGAATGACACTTATGTTTAAAACTATATATTTTAAATGAAGTACATAGTAGGGTGGCACCGCGGGGAAACTCGCCCCTATCGATGTATTTTATTTTTTTAAGGAGGACATATGAAAGTTAAACCAAGAACATTATCAGGATATATGGAATTACTTCCAAAAGATCAAATAAAGTTTAATAGAATGTTAGATACTATTAGAGAAGTTTATGAATCTTTTGGATTTTTACCACTAGATACTCCAATACTTGAAGCAGAAGAAGTATTACTTGCTAAAGTGGGTGGAGAAACAGAAAAACAAGTATATAAAGTAGACGATAAGGTAATGCGTTTTGATTTAACTGTACCCCTAGCAAAATACACAGCACTAAACTATGGTTCATTATCATTTCCTTTTAGAAGATATCAAATAGGTAAG
>CAZIYD010000025.1:0-8404 GCA_964543375.1 uncultured Muribaculaceae bacterium | reverse complement strand
AGATAAGCAAGTCGTAAGGTATGCGTAAAATCCAAAACTTTAAATAACTGGAAACAGAAATCAAAGCCTAGCATTTGCTTAATTGCAGCTAGATCTCTATTATCTATTTTCTTGTGATGGATTATAGAGGTTAATAAAGCAAGATATATTAAGTTATATTCTAAGTGACTTAATGAATTATAATTAGAATCGTCAATATTAATTTGTTGGATTGAAAATATTGATTAAATTAAAATTCAACTAAACTTGTAGAAACCTTTTTAAAACACTTCTCGGACATGGGTTCAATTCCCATCGCCTCCACCATTTTTTAAAAGTTTTATAATATATAAAAATATGATATAATTTAAAATATAGTATACTGTAAGGAGTTATGTATGGAAGAAAAAATTTTTAATGAGATCAGAAACTTTATGGAACAAAGAGAACTTAAACTTGCTGAAAGGATAATTCAAATTGAGAAAAAGCTTAGCACAATTAAGTTTGAAGAAGATGGAAAGTTGTCTGATGATTTTGAATTGGATAGTCCATATTATTCCCCAGCAGAAGAAAGTGCGGATATTTTCAGGTTTTATATTATTGGAACTGAGATTCGTGAAATATTACCAGAAATCAAAATCCTAGAGGATTCTAAAAAAGCACAAAGAGATATACTCCCAAATTTTTATGAGCAAAGGAAACTCGTTCAGACAAATTTAAGACAAAAAGAAAAAGAAATAAATGAAATAAATATATCTTTTTTAACTATTTCAGATGAAAAAATGTCAGAAGCAAAGGAAGAACTCGAAAGAAAAAGAGTCGAAAAAAGAGATTTAGAAGAAAAAGTTGATTATTATAACAAAAACATTGAAACTATTAAAAAAGGGATAAACGAACTTATGACAGATATAAAATTAAAAAAAGATATAGTTCGTATCTTAAGAGAGGAACAAGCAAGTTTAAAAGTAAAAAGAACGAAGAAAAGCGAATATTTAAATTTAGAGGAAATTAGAAGAGATATTGTTGTTTTAAACACAGTTAAGCTTGAACTATATAATGTAAGAAAATCTATTGATGAATTTTATGACAAAATGAAAGGTCCAACCAAATCTGTTGAAATAAAAGAAGAATCCAAATTATCCGAACCAATAAAGCCTATTGAAACAAAAGAGGAAATTAAATTATCTGAACCAATAAAGCCTATTGAAACAAAAGAGGAAATTAAATTATCTGAACCAATAAAGACAGAGCAAAAACGAGACTGGAAAATGGATGGTTTTAAAATGGATTTTATAGAAAAGTTTGGATATGTTCCTAGTTATAGCGAAGTGGAATTAAACAAAAATTACAAGGGAGATTACAGCAGTTTAATATCTCATCCAAGGGAAATGACAGAACCGGTTATTTCTAACTTAAGAGAAAGAGTTGTAACTGGAATTAGGAATATTTCTTCTAGTGTTGTTGATAATATAAAGAAAATGACAAATAAAGTATTTAAAAATAGAGATCAAATTCTTGAAACATCGATAGAAGGATCTTCTAGAGCAAGATAAGGAGTGAAAAAAATGTTAAATGAAAACCAATTAATAGAAACATTAGACGGATCAAATTATGTTATTTTAGATAAAATAGACTATAATAATCAAAAATACTTATATGTTGCAAAAGTTGATGAGAATACAAGCCCAATAGAATTTGATATTGTATTGGAAAAAATTATTGAAGATGTTCCCGCTTTTGATTATATCGAAGACGAAGAACTTTATGAAAATTTAAAATTAAGCTTTGAAGAAAGAAGCGAAATGAACTCTATTAATTAGAGTTTTTTTCTTCTATATAAAAGAAATTTAATAATTTTATTAAATATTATAAATATAGGAGATTAAATGGAAATATTAAAACTAAAAAAAATAAGTAAAGATTACAATTTAAAAAAAAGAACGATATCAATATTGGAAGATATTAACTTAACAATAAATAAAGGCGAAATAATATCTATATATGGCGAAAGCGGAAGTGGAAAATCAACATTATTAAACATAATTGGAGGACTCGATAAATCGTTTAATGGAGAGTTGTTGTTTGAAAATAAAGATATTAAAAGCAATCTTGATATTTATAGGAATCAAAACATTGGTTTTGTTTTTCAAAACTTTAATTTAATTTCTTATTTAAACTTAATAGACAATGTTGAAATGCCATTATTGGTTTCAAATTTAAGCCGTAAAAAAAGAAAAGAATTATCAAAGAAAGCACTTATAAAAGTTGGGTTAAAAGATCACATGTATAAAAGACCAAATGAGTTATCCGGAGGGGAACGACAACGTGTCGCTATTGCTAGAGCCATAATAAAAGAACCCAAAATACTAATTTGTGATGAACCAACAGGTTCTCTAGATTCAAAAAATACAAAAGAAATAATAAAAATATTTTTGAATTTATCTCAAATGGGTCATACAATAATAATTGCTACACATTCTAATGAAGTTGCAAAAATAAGCAATAAAGTTATAACGATAAAAGATGGTTCAATATATAGTGAAATAATACAAGATGATTTTTTAGAGTTTTATGAAAAAGTTAAATTGACAAAAAAAATAAAAAAATCGTCTTTTTTAAAAACTACAATTTTATCTTTAAAAAATTCAAAGCAAAAAATATTTAGAAATATGATTATATCACTAGGCTCATCAATAGGGATAATGAGTTTGATTGTTACGATGTCTATGAGCAGTGGTATAAAGAACCATATTAATAAAGCTATAATTGAATCTAGAAACTCCAAAATACTAGATATATATAACGAAAAACAAGATGGAAATGTATTAATATCAAAAAAATTTGAAGATAAAGACCTTGAAATAATAAACAAGATTGATATTAAAAACATATCTTTAGGATATACCGAAAAGGGAATCTTTAATTTTAAAGTTTTTAATGATATATATTCATTCGATAATATAAATACCTATTCAAAATCACTAAATGAAACTTTGCTTTTAGACGGGAAATTTCCTAATGAAAACGAGGTTTTAGTTAATAGTAATATGAAAGATATAATAAAAACCGAAGGGACTATTTTTATTGAAACCCCATTCAAAAACAATGTTTTTAAAGTATCGGGTGTATATGAAGATGGTTTAAGTGAAAAAAACATTTATTTTAATTATAAGGATTTAGAAAAAGTTTATGATGTTAAACCAAATGTTTTATTTTTAGAAACAGATAATATATCATTAACAAAACAAAAAATATTAGAAAAAGGTTACTTTATATCATATATAGAGGAATCTTTAAAAATTTTTAATGAAACCTTTGACATAATAATCTATATTTTGCTTATAGCATGTATACTTTCTTTGATAATATCTTCTGTCATGATAATGGTTGTTTTATACATAAGTGTATTAGAAAGAACAAAAGAAATAGGAACTTTTAGGGCTTTTGGATTTACAAAAAAGGATATAAGAAAAATATTTATTTCAGATGGTTTTCTATTTGGACTTATATCCGGATTAATAGGAATAGCATTATCAATTATAATATTAAGTAATTTTGAAAGATTTATATTAGATACATTTAAATTAAGCGTTCCAATCATTAACTATAGTTATATTTGTTATGCTTTATTTGTAAGTGTTTGTGTTAGCGTTTTATCGAGTATATTGCCTTCTATAAAAGCCTCTAATTTAAATATAATTGATGCTTTAAGATATGAATAATTTTTGTTATAATTAATTAGATTGGAGTGAATATGAACGATATAATAATTGAACAAATAGCAAAAGATTTAATTGTTTCAAAAAAACAAATTGAAACCGTGCTAAATCTTTTAAAAGATGGGAACACAATCCCTTTTATAGCGAGATATAGAAAAGAAATGACTGGTAATTTGAATGAGGAACAATTAAGAAATATAAACGAGGTATACGAGTACCAAGTTAATCTTATGGAGAAAAAAGAAAACACTATAAAATTAATAGATGAAAAAGGTATGTTGACTGATGAAATAAAAGAAAACATATTAAATTGTACTAAATTAATTGAGGTTGAAGATATATACAGACCATTTAAAGAAAAGAAAAAAACAAAAGCAACCGAGGCAATTAAACACGGTTTAGAACCTCTTTCTAAATTAATTTTATCTTTTCCAAAAGAATTATTAGGTGTAGACAAATATATAAATGAATTTATAAAAACAGAAGAAGAAGCAATAGAAGGAGCAAAACATATAATTGCTGAATTTATAAGCGATAATCCATATTATAGGAAATGGATTAGAAAACAAATTTATTTAGATGGAACAATAACTTCAAAAAAGAAAAAAGAAGCAAAAGATGAAAATAAAACTTATGAAATGTATTACGAATTTAGTGAGGCAATTAAGGTAATTAAACCTCATAGAATACTTGCAATAAATAGAGGAGAAAAAGAAAAAGTTTTAACTGTTAACTTAGTTATAGATAGCAAGAGAATAATAGAATATTTATTAAATGATAATATAAAAGATAAAACTTCAATATGTTCTAAATATGTTTCTGATGCTATATCTGATGCTTATAAAAGATTAATTTTTCCTAGTGTAGAAAGAGAAATAAGAACTGAGCTTACAGATGAAGCTAATGAACAAGCGATAAAAATATTTTCAAACAACTTAGAGAGTCTTTTACTACAGCCACCTATGAAAGGCAAAGTTGTTATGGGATTAGATCCAGCTTTCAGGACGGGTTGTAAATTAGCGGTTATAGACGAAACTGGAAAACTTTTAGAAAAAAGCGTAATATATCCTCATGAACCAATAAAAGATATTGATAATTCTAATAAAGAGTTAATTAGACTTATAGATAAGTATAAGGTTAATATTGTTGCTATAGGAAATGGTACTGCATCTAGAGAATCAGAAAGCTTAATATCAACTCTTATAAAAGATTATAATAAAAATATAAATTATATTATAGTAAATGAGGCTGGAGCATCTGTATATTCAGCTAGCAAATTAGCGATAGAAGAATTTCCTAATTTGCACGTAGAAGAAAGAAGTGCAATAAGTATAGCGCGTCGTCTTCAAGATCCTCTATCAGAGTTAGTAAAAGTTGAACCAAAAAGTATAGGTGTTGGTCAGTATCAACATGATGTTCCACAAAAAAGATTAGATGAATCTTTAGACTTTGTTGTAAGTAAAGCAGTAAATAGTGTTGGAGTAAACATAAATACTGCGAGTTTTTCTTTGCTAAGGTATGTGTCTGGTCTTACAAAAAAACATATTGATAAATTGTTAGAATATAGAAATAAAAAAGGAAAAATAGATAGTAGAAAGGAACTTGAAAAAATTTTAACTGGCAAGTCTTATGAGCAATCGATTGGATTTATTAGAATAATGGATGGGTCTAATCCTCTCGATAAAACGGGAATTCATCCCGAAAGTTACAAAAAAGCAGAAGAAATTCTAAATAAATTAAGTTTAAAAAAAGAAGATATTGGATCTGTTGATCTATCAAAAAAGATAGATAATGTGAAAAAAGAGGATTTAAATATAGATGAATATACTTTTATAGATATAATTAATTCGTTAAAGCAACCTTTAAGAGATCTTAGAGATGATATTAAAGCTCCAATTTTAAAAAGTAATGTATTAACAATCGAAGATCTTTCTTTGGGAATGAAATTACAAGGGACTATAAGAAATGTTGTTGACTTTGGTGTTTTTATAGATATTGGTCTGAAAAATGATGGTTTAGCTCACATATCCAAATTGAGTAATAGTTATGTGAAACATCCAAGTGATTTATTTTCTGTTGGAGATATTGTTGATTGTTATGTTGATGATATAGTTTTGGAAAAAAACAAAGTAAGCTTATCGTTAATAGAAAATTAATTTTTTTATGTTATAATATAAAATATAGTAAGAGGTGTTTTAATGGGACAAATAGTATTAAAAAAAGAAAGTTTAGTTAGCCTTAAAAGTAAACTGGTTGCCTTTAAAGAAGAGTTTAATGTTTCTACAATGGATATAAAAACCAATTTAGAAAATATTTCTAATAATTGGAAAGGAAAAAAAGCAAATGTAATGTTATCTGTAATAGAATCTTTAAACAAAACCAACTCGGACTTATTAATAAGAATAGAAGAGAATATAGAATATATAGATAGTGTAATATTAACGATAGATAAAGTCGAAGGTGTTGAAGTAGAAACAAAACCAACAGAAACGCCATCTCCAACACCAAGTCCAAAAGACACAACAAGTTTAAATGCTGTTCCTGTTATATCGCCCACACAACAACCGACTTCTCCTATTGATGGAACTCAAAAACCAGTGGGAAAAATAAGTTTTGATCAAAATTTGATGAACCAACTAGGTTTAAGAGCTGATAAAAATGGAAATCCAATTAAAGTTGGTAACGCATATGTTGGAAAAATAAATGGTATGGATTATTTAGTGCACATACCAACTGACAATAATGGTAACGCTTATACTGGATTACCCGTTTTCATTGAGTTTCACGGATCTGATGAAGCTGGAAATAATATGAGAATCTCAAATATGCCCAAAGACAGAATGGGCCTTAGACAAATAGAGCAAAATCCTAATTTTCAAGCGGTAATAATCATGCCTCAAGTAAAAGATCCAAATTATTATGCAAGTGAATATTCAAACATAAATGAGGTTCAACAAAGAGTAATATCATCTCTTGATGCAAACGATAAAATCATAATTCCTTATGGACATAGTGCCGGAGCAACCGGGGGAATTAAGTATGCTTCACATTATCCTCAAGGAATGCAAATGTTTGTATCTATAGATGGTAGACCTTCTTTAGAATTTGTAGAATCTTTAAGAGACAAACAAATTCCGATTTTATTTGCAAGTTCAAATAAAGGACGTGGAACCCCATATAATATTCATATAAATAATATATTTAAAAATTATCCTACATATGAAAATGTAACTTGCAATATAAAAGACTCCGGAATTGATGGAGAAGTAACAGAATCAATTGATGAACTTGTTGGAACGAATGATCTAAAGGCTATATATATAGCTGGTTCATCTCACGTTACTGTAAGAGATGCTGTTATAAATGAAAATTTTTATTCGTCTATATTAAAAAAACTTGGAAAACAAAACAATTAATATGATAATTAGTTGTTTTTTTTATGATATAATGTTTTAGGTGATATTATGAAAACAGTACTAGTGACTGGCTCTAGTAGAGGAATAGGAAAAGAAACTATAATTGAATTTGCTAAGTTAGGTTATAATGTAATAATTAATTACTTAAATAGTAAAAAAGAGGCTTTAGAGTTAAAAGAATTAGTTGAAAAAGATTATAGTATAAAAGCTTTATTGATTAAATGTGACATATCAAGTGAGTCGGAAGTTAAAAATATGGTAGATTTTATAATAAAAAGCTTTAAAAAAATAGATGTTTTGGTTAATAATGCTGGTATAGCTATAGATAATGATATTAGTTTAAAAGATTATGGTGAGTTTAAAAAAGTTATTGATGTTAACTTGATAGGTTCTTATCTTGTAACTAAACACGTATCAAAACATATGTTAAAAGAAAAACAAGGAAAGATAATTTTTGTTTCATCTACTAATGGTATAGATACAAATTATGAAAGTAGCATAGACTATGATGCTTCAAAGGCGGGTGTAATATCATTAATGAGAAACTTTTCTAAATTATTATCTCCTTACATTAGAGTTAATACAGTTGCTCCTGGTTGGGTAAATACAGATATGAATTCAAGTTTAACTTTAGATTTTAAAAAGACAGAAGAAAGGAAAATCCTTTTAAATAGATTTGCAGAACCCTTAGAAATAGCAAAAGTAATAACTTTTTTAGCAAGTGATAGTTCTAGTTATATAAATAATTCTGTTATAAGAGTAGATGGTGGTTTAAAATGATTGAAAAGGATTTAAAAGATATATTTGATAATATAGATGATATCTGTTTTTTTAACAGCAATAAAGTATTGAGTGCTTTTCATAATAATAAAGTATCTGATAGTCATTTTATAGGAACAACTGGATATGGTTATAATGATTATGGAAGAGATACAATAGAAAATATTTATTCAGAAATATTTAAATCTGAAGATAGTTTGGTTAGAAATCAATTTATATCAGGAACTCACGCTATTACTACTACTTTCTTTGGAATACTTAGACCTAATGATACCCTACTTAGTATAACTGGAAAACCATATGATACTTTAGATGAGGTTATAGGTATAAAATCTAATCCAAGTTCATTAAAGTCTTTTAATATAAATTATGAAGAGATAGATTTGATTAATAATGATTTTGACTATGAAAGTATAAAAAAAAGGTTAATAAAATCAAAAATAAAAATGGTTTTAATACAAAGATCTAAAGGGTACTCCACTAGAAAGAGTATAACGATAGATAAACTAA
>CAZIYD010000024.1:0-9071 GCA_964543375.1 uncultured Muribaculaceae bacterium | reverse complement strand
TTCACTGTATGGTGTATGGACTAAACAATAAAAGTAGATTAATATCTACTTTTTAAATTCTGCCATTTATTATTACCTAAGTTTTATCTTAAAATAGTTTTATATTGTTAAATTATAAACCAAAGCAAAAAAAATTATAATTTCAAAATTACATAAATATTAAAACTTTTTAAACTTTAAATCTTTATGTTAAATATAATACATGATACAATACTTATAGGTGATGTTATGAATGATAATAAAAAAATAAACTATGAAGATTTAAATGGGGCAATTAAGTTAAGTAATAAAATACTTAAGATTGTATATATATTTATAATTCTTGGTATTATATATGCTGCCACTATTATAGGAAAAGAATGGGGTATAATTAAATTTATATTAAACATACTTCGTGTTTTAACTCCTTTATTTGTGGGTATTGTTATTGCTTGGATGCTAGATCCATTGGTAAAGTATTTAGAAACTAAAAAGATAAAAAGATTATTTGGAATAATAATAGTATATGTTTTAGTACTAGGTATTATATTGTTTGCGTTTACTGAATTTATACCAATATTAGTTAATGAAATAAATGAGCTTATTAAGTCTTTACCATCTATATTTGGAGACATAGAAAATTGGTTAAACAACTTATTTAATGGTTTGAAATCAAATAATTATTTTGATTTTGATACGATGAAGATGAATATGGCTAATTCTATATCTGATCTTGCTAAAAACTTAACTATTACACTGCCTAATAAATTTATTTCTATGATAAATGGACTTTTCTCTTTCTTTGGAACTTTCTCTTTAGGATTACTTATGGGATTTTATTTGTTATATGATTATAAGAAAGTAAAAGGAAAGGTTTATAATTACATACCTAATAAGTTTAAAGAGGATTATAAGGAACTTACAACTAATATAAATAATTCTTTATTTGGATTTTTAAAAGGAACGTTATTATCTTCTTTAATAGTGTTTATTACATCTTCAATTGCTTTATCTATATTGGGTTTAAAAGCCCCATTATTGTTTGCATTATTAGCAGCTATATTAAATATAGTACCGTATGTTGGACCTTATTTGGGAATTATCCCCGCATCTATAGTTGGCTTTACTCAAAGTCCAGCGATAGGGACATTAGTAATAATAGTTCTTGGTATTGTTCAATTAATAGAAGGAAATATATTAAATCCTTTAATTATGAGTAAAACTATGAAAATGAACCCAATTACAATATTGGTAAGTATGCTTATATGCGGTTATTTATTTGGAGTTTGGGGAGTTATAATAGCGGCTCCTTTAGCGTCTGTAATAAAAGTAATATATCAATTTATATTAAAAAAGTTAAATAAAAAAGGAGAGTTATGAAGCCTTTAATATTTATAATATGTGGAAAAGCAAGAACAGGTAAAGATACTATAGGTAGTATTATAATTGATTATTTAAAAGAAAATAATAATAAAGCTGTTAAAATGTCATATGCTAAATACTTAAAAATGTATGCAATAGATTATTTTGATTGGGATGGCAGTGATGACACAAAGCCAAGAGATCTTCTTCAACAGTTGGGTACTGAAATAATAAGATTTAAAATGAATAAACCAACTTTTTTGATAGATAGAGTAGTAGAAGATATTGAGATACTTTCTAATTATTTTGATTCTTTTGTAATATGTGATGCTAGAGAAGAAAAAGAAATAACTATTATGAAAGAAAAATTTAATAATGTATTTAGTATAAAAGTGAATAGAGAAGTAGATATATTAAGTGATAAACAAAAAAAACACTATACTGAAATAGCGTTAAATAATTATAAAGACTATGATTATATTATAGATAATAATGGAAGTTTAGAAGAATTAAAAGATAAAGTTTATAGTATATTAAAGAGGATAATATGAAAAGAAATGGGTTTACGTTAGTAGAATTACTATCAATAATAATAGTATTAGGATTAATTATGGCTGTAGTTGTTCCGTCAGTGATAGGAACTATAAAAGAATCTAAAGAAAAGGCATATCAAACAAATGTTGAGATGGTAAAATCTGCTGCAGAAAGTTATATTAATATGTCATTTGATAGTTATAAAGAAAATTTTATTTCTCCAGGTTATGTCAATATTAGTATCCCTTTACTGGTAGAAGACGGATTTTTAAAACCAGATATAAAAAATCCTAAAAATGGGGAAAATTTAATGGGAAGTGTAAGGATCACAAGAACATCAGAAAATAAATATAGTTATGAATTTATTGAAGGTTAGATTTTATCTCAATTAAATAAGGAGCATCTAAATTATCTGTATTTCTATATGTTTTACAGATATATTTTTTTTCTATTTCAAGGGATTCTTCTTTTCCTTCTTTATGTGGATAACTTACTATTAGAATAATTCCTTTTTTATTTAGTAATTTTAATGAATCATCTATAGCTTTTATAGTTGATTTTTTGTTTGTCTTAATTTCTTTATTACCTTTAGGTAAATATCCTAAATTAAAGACTATTAAACTTATTTTTGATTTATAATTTTTTAATGTTTCATACATATATTCATGAGAAATATTAAATAGTTTATAATTCTTTATTTTATTTAATTTTAGTAGTTTATCGGTATTTTTAATTGCTTTATCTTGTATATCAAAACCAAAAACAAATCCATTTTTAACTATGTTTGCTAGTTTTAGTGTATCTAAACCATTACCAACTGTAGCGTCTATTACTATGTCTTTTTCTTTCAAAGTTTTGTTAACTATTAAATCAAATCTATTTAATATTGTTTTATTAAATCCTTGATATGTTCCTCTTTTATTTAACTCTATATCAATGTTATTTAAAACATTAAATTTCTTTTTAACCCAACTCGGTTCTATTAAATCTTCTTCTTTAGGATCTCCTGTGATTCTATGTATTACAATATCTTCTCTTAAATATTCTATTTGATCTGTTACCACATCTACATATTCTTTTAAAGATAGTATTTTAAACTTTTCTTTAATATATAAATCATGAATAGGAGTACCCTTTAAAATATAAAGCATATGTATTTTAATACCCTGTATGTCTAATTTATTTAAATATTTTATAGTATCTATCATCATTTCTTTTGTTTCATATGGAAGACCATTTATTATATGAACAACAACCTCTATATTTAAATCTCTAAGTTTTTTTACCATATTTTCAAATACTTTTAAATCATGTCCACGATTAATTAATTTAGATGTTTTTTCATGTATTGTCTGAAGACCTAATTCCATGGTTAAATATGTTCTCTTATTTAAGTCATTTAAGTATTTTAAAGCGTCATCATCTATAGCATCCGGTCTAGTAGCAATGCTTAAACCAACTACATTTTCTATACTCAATGCTTCTTCATATAGATGTTTTAATCTTTCTATCTTGGCGTATGTATTAGTTCCAGCTTGAAAATATGCGATATATTTATTGGTATCCCATTTATTATCCATAATTTTTTTAATATTATTAAATTGTGTTTTTATATCATCTGAAACATTCCCAGCATAATCACCAGATTTATCTTTAGAACAATATATACAACCAAAAGAAGAAATAGTTCCGTCTCTATTTGGACAAGTAAATCCACCGTTTAAACTTATTTTAGAAACTTTAGATCCAAATATATGATTATAGTGATAATTTAAAGTATGATATCTTTTATTATCTAAAGAGTATTTAAACATACTGCCTCCTTATCAATTATAACATTTTATAGTATAATATTATTGGTGATATTATGAGACTTAGAAATATAAAGGGATCTAAAGAAAAAGTTGAAAATAGTAAATATATTATAAATAATTATAAAGAATATAAGGGAAAATATAATAATTTATTTGGTAATGGTAATGAAATACATATTGAAATTGGTATGGGAAAAGGAAAGTTTTTATTAGAGAGTGCATTAAATAATCCAAATATCAACTATATAGGCATAGAAAAATATGATAGTGTTTTATATAAAGCAATAAACAAGATAGATAAATATGAGTTAAATAATCTCAGATTAATAAGGTGTGACGCAAAAGAGATAGATGAAATCTTTAATAAAGAGATAAGTAAAATATATTTAAATTTTTCTGATCCTTGGCATAAAGATAGACACCATAAAAGAAGATTAACAAGTTTGGATTTTTTAAATTTATATAATAGTATATTTAAGGAAACTTCTAAAATTGTAATGAAAACAGATAATAGAAATTTATTTGAATATTCTATTTTAACACTATCAAATTATGGATATATATTCGATATGATATCTTTAGATTTGCACAACTCAAATATAAAAAATATAGTAACAACTGAGTATGAAGATAAGTTTAAAAAAGAACAAAAAAAGATTTATATGTTTGAGGCTCATAAGTAATAAAAAATGTTTATTCATTTATATCTTTATGATATAATGTACGTATAGTAGGTGGCATATGAAAAAAATATTGCTGATTTTGCTAGTCATGTTTCTATTTACGGCCTGTAGTATAAAAAAAATAGAAATAACAAAGACAAGCGCAATAGAAAACATATTAAAAAGTAATAATAATTTAGCAAATACTGTCTCTCCAGGATATAAATATTATATTCCTAATGAAGTAACTTTGGTAGGAAGAAACGATTATAACGAAACTCTATATTCTAAAGGAGATTATTATTATTTGTATGTTGATGTAGTTAGTTATTATAATAAAGTGAAATTAGAATATGAAGTAAATAAAGATGCATACTATTCGAGTAAAATAAACTATAAAGATAAAGAAGGATATATAGAAATTACTAAATCAAAAAACAAGTATTTCATAGAAATCATGTATAATTATGCTAAAATAGAAGCATACGTTAATGAAAAGAATATAGATCATACAGTTCTTAATACAAGTTATATATTATCTTCTTTGAAATTTAATGACATTTTAGCGGAAACAAAATTAGGGAACTTTAAAGATTTAAAGAAAGAAGAAAACTTAAATATATTTGTACCTAAAAGAGAAGAAGGAACTTTCTTAGATATAGAAGAACCTCTTCAAGATAAACAAGGAAAGGAAAGTGAATTATAATGGGTTTTTTGGATAAATTAAAAGATATATTTTATGAAGAAGAGGAATTAGATACAAAACCAAAAAAGGAAGAAAAAAAGGTAGAACTAAAAGAAGAAATAAAGGAAGAAACTAAAGAAGAACAACAAGAAGTAAAAAAAGATCCTGCTTTTTTAATAACAGAAAGAGATTTATTTAAAACAGATCCTAAGTTTAAATTTCCAATAAATTTTGGAAAAGAAGATTTGGTAGAAGAAGATAAAAATCCTAAAATTAATGCACTTAAGGAACAAGAAAACAACTATAAAGTAGTGGAAAGAAAAACAGTAATAGAAGAAAAGAAAACATTTAGACCTTCTCCCGTTATATCTCCAGTTTATGGTATATTAGATAAGAACTATAAAAAAGGGGACATAGTTGAAAAGGGATCTGCTAGTGGATTTGATATAGATGGAAAGATAGATGTAGATTCTGTAATGAGAAGAGCATATGGTCAAGTTGAAATAGAAAAAACTATAACAAGAGAAGAAAAATTCTATACGAATGTGGAACCAGAACTTTATAAAGAAGAAGAACCAATAGAAAAAGAATCAGAAATAAACTTATTTGAAACTTTGAAAGAAGAGAAAAAAGAAGTTGAAGATAAAAAAGAAGAATATGAAGAAGAAAGTTATGATTTAGATGAAATAGATAATAAAATAAAATCTATTGATGCATTATTAAAAGAAACTTCAGATGATGACTTTTATGCACTAGTCGATAATATGTATAAAGACGAGGAGGAATAATGTTAAATTTTTTAGAAACAGGACTTCCAATAGTTTTATATGTAGTTGCAATAATTGCGGTAATAATACTTATAGTATTATTAGTAGATGTAATAAAAATATTAAAAAAGGTTAACTTAATAGTTGATAATGTTGATTCAAAGGTAAAATCTTTAGATGGAGCGTTTAAAATGATAGATAATGCAACAGATAGAATTTCAATTGTAATGGATAAAGTAACAGAAGGAATTGCGGCATTTTTATTAGGATTATTTAGTAGAAAAAATAAGAAAGGAGATGAAGTAAATGAAGAAGGGAAGTAAGTTTGCACTAGGAGCTTTAGTTGGAGCAGGACTTGGTATGCTTTTTGCACCTAAAAGTGGAAAAGAAGCAAGGAAAATTTTAAAAGAAAAAGGAACTGTTTTATTTGATCAATTAAAAGATTTAGATATGAACGAATTAAAGACAAATATCGAAACAAAAATTGTTGAAATAAAAGAAGATTTAACTGGTTTAAATAAAGAGAAAGTAGCAAACATTGCCAAAGAAAAAGGCGAAGCATTAAAAGTAAAAGCAGAAGAATTAGTTGGCTTAGCAAAGAAAACAGGTAAACCTGTAGTTGAAGATGCAACAGAATCAATAAAAGGAGCAGTTTTAGATTTTGCTAAAGAAGTAGTAACTAAATTAGAAAAAAAAGATAAGAAATAATTCTTATCTTTTTTATTTACTATAGTATTCAACAATTAATGATTCGTTTATATCTGCTGTTAATTCAGATCTCTCTGGATATCTTATATAAGAACCTTCTAATTTTGTCTTATCAAATGATACGTATTCAATAGTTTTTACAACTCTATCTAACGCTTCTTTTATAGACTTTTGATTTTTAGAGTTTTCTTTTACAGATATTTTATCCCCAGGAACTACTTGATATGATGGTATATCAACTTTTTTATCATTAACTAAAATATGTCCATGATTTACAAGTTGTCTAGCGCCATTTCTAGTATTTGCCATACCCATACGGTAAACTATATTATCTAGTCTACTTTCAAGTATCTTAAGCATATTCTCACCATGAATACCCTTCATTTTAGATGCTGATATATATACTCTTTGTAATTGTCTTTCACCTAATCCATAAGTAAAACGCATCTTTTGCTTTTCTTTTAATTGAATTCCATAGTTTGATAGTTTACTTCTTCTAGATTTCCCGTGTTGTCCAGGTGGATAAGGCTTCTTAAGTAATTCTCTTCCAGTTTCAAGTGTAGACATTCCAACACGTCTACTTCTTTTATAATCTGGACCAGTATATCTTGCCATAATTCTCCTTTCTTACTATTAAACATAAGTACAATACCAATACATAGGGTGAATCTACTTGTATTTTCACTACGCAGCCGAGTAGTTATTAGTAACTTTCAAGATTCACATTATATATTTTATTATATGCTGCTTTGTTTAATGCACTAGTATTATAATATTTAATAATATTTAAGTCAACTATGTATTTAAACAAAAAAATATGATAAAATACAAATATAAGGTAGGTGTTTATGGAAAATATATCACTTTTCTTAGGAACATTATATGTAATTGCTATTGTGCTTATAATAGTAGTTTTATCTACGATTCAACATTTTACTAAAAAAAGGCATCAAAAAGAAGTAGAAAGACTAGAAAAAGAAAAAAATATAGTAATAGATCCAGTAATAATGACAGAATTATCTAAGGCTGAAAGCTTAATAAGAAACGAAAAGTTAAAAGAAAAATGTTTAAGTTGGAATAAAGGCATAGATAAAATAAAAGAAGAGTATGTTCCAATTATAAATGATTTAATAATTGAAACTGAATATTTATTAGAAGAAAAGAATTATAAAGATTTTTTAATCAAAAAAAGTAAGACAGAAATAAAAATATATGAAGCAAGAGAAAAAAGAGATAAAATTTTTAAAGAAATACAAGAAATAACACTTAGTGAAGATAAGAATAGAGCTATTGTAACTGATTTGAAGTATAAGTTTAGAGAAATAACCAAACTATATGAATCGTCAAAACAAGATTTAAAAAAATTATCTAGTGTAGTAGAACTCCAATTTGAAAATATAGAAAAAAGATTTCAGGCTTTCGAAGTTTGTATGGAAAATCAGGAATATGATGACGTAAAATCTATAGTAAGTTCTCTAGATACTATGATTAAGCATATGGAAACAGTTTTAGAGGAATTGCCATTAATTCTTCTTATGACAGATAATTTAATACCTAAAAGAATAGAAGAATCTAAATTGTTATCAAATAAAATGGAAAAAGATGGATATCAGTTAGATTATTTAAATATAGATTATAATATCGAAGAGATTGAAAAAAAATTAAAAGATTCAGAATCTAAGGTTAGAGTTTTAAATTTAGAAGATGTGCTGTTTGAATTAAAAACTATTTTAGAATATTTTGATTCTTTATATAGTGATTTAGAAATGGAAAAAGTTTCTAGAAAAGATTTTGAAAATCAAATAATAACATTTAAATCTAAAATTTCTAAAATAAACGAGATTACTACTTGTTTATATGGTAAGGTAGATGATGCTAAATGTAATTATGAATTAACAAAAGATCAAATAGAGGAATTAAATGATATTTCAATTGGTGTTGAAGAGGCAAATAGAGATTTTAATTTGCTTTGTGATACAACTAATACTGTTAGTTTCCCTTATTCTAGATTGATAAAAGAACTAGAGGTTTTAATGTTTAAAATATCTAGTTTAGAAGAAAAATCAAATGATTATATGCAAACAGTAGGTAATATGCAAGAAGATGAAAACAGAGCAAAAGAACAGTTGGAAGAGATAGAAGAACTATTAAAAAATACTAAATATAGAATAAGAGACTATAACATACCAGTAATACCAAATAATTATTTTGTTGAAAAAGATGAAGCATATGAAAGTATAAAAGAAATAGTAAAAGAACTGGAAAGAAAACCGATTAAAATAGAAACTTTAAATACAAGAGTAGATACTGCAAGAGATTTGGTATTTAAGTTTTATAATACTACTAATGAATTACTAAAAACATCAGAAATGGCTGAAAATGCTATCGTATATGGAAATAGATATAGAGGAATAAAGCAATATATAGAAGAAGGTTTAGACAAGAGTGAAAACTTATTTCTAAATGGAGATTACAAGAAATCTTTAGAATTGGTCCTTAATACGATAGATATGATTGAACCCGGAATACATAAAAAGTTACTTAGTTTATATGAAAAAGA
>CAZIYD010000023.1:0-9838 GCA_964543375.1 uncultured Muribaculaceae bacterium | reverse complement strand
TAAATCTGTAATTTCTTCTATCAGGTATTATACCACTTTTTCCTTCTATTGCTCTAACTATTACAGTATAATTGTTTTCTTGATAATTATAATCTATACCTGTTTTTAAATAATAACCTTGTTTATATAAATTACTTACGCCATCATCTTCGTACAATTCATATAAATTGCTTTTACCTTGAAATATATGTACTTCTAAGAATGATGGAGCTGCTGCATTATTACTTATAAACCTAGACATAGGTATTACTGCCCCACTTCTTACAAATACTGGATAATCTTCATCTTTAAAGAAAGATACATAACTACGTTCTCCGGGGAACTTTTTACCAGTTTTAAAATTAAACCAAGTTCCTTTTGGCAAATAAAACTTATGAACAACTCTATTCATAACTTGATCTTTTTTTGTTGTAATTGGAGAAACTAAAAACTCTTTACCAAATAAATATTCATTTTTATATAAAGGATCATCATATACTTCTATGTTTTTATAATAAAGTGGTTGCACTAATGGTGTTCCATTTTTATGATACTTAAAAGCTTCTGAGTATATGTATGGTATAAGTTTATTTCTAAGTTGCATATATTCTTTTACTATTTCAAAAGTTTGAACATCCCATCTCCAAGGTTCTCTTTTATAATATCTACCTTTATCTACGTGTATTCTAAATATAGGAGAAAAACATCCTAATTGAACATATCTAGTATAAAGTTCACTATCCTCTATACCACCAGAAAAACCTCCAATATCGTGACTCCACCAAGATATACCTATATTAGATGCCGATGCTGTGAGTTCCGGTAATAACTTTAATGTATTCCAACTAACAGTAGTTTTACCTGAATACAATACCCCATATCTATGAGGTGCTATCATTGGATTTCTTCCCAAAAACATTCCTCTTTTTGCTTCACTTCTATTTGAATCTAAATAACCATAATGACTATTAGCAAAGTATATATTAGTGTTTTGTTCTGTAACAAAATCATTAAAGAAAAAATCTACTCCCAATTTTTCAAGTGGGTGAATTAATAATTTAAAATAAACATCTAAAAACACAGGCGAAAACGGTGCATACATAATTGGTTTATTGTTTTCTACTTTAATGTATTTTCTTGCTTCTGTATACATAACCTCGTTAGGAAGTATTCCTTCTATAGGATTTACACTTAAACCAACTCTAACTCCCATATTGTGCATTATTGTTAAAAATTGTCCAGGATCTTTAAATAATTCTTTATTAAAAGTAAAACCAGTAGTTAAATTCTTTCTATCAGAAAAATCTCTAATATGCCAATCTTTATCTAAAAGCAATATAGATATAGGAATTTCTTCTTTAGAAAATCTTTGAAATAACTTTTGAAGCATTTGGTCATTATATCTAAAATCTTTACTCCACCAAATTCCAAGAGCATATCTTGGTATCATTGGAGGAATACCAGTAAGCATAAAATAATCTTTTAATGCATATTCAAAATCATTTCTATACATAAATACATAAGTATCTATTGTTTGTTCTTTTCTAGAAGATAAAGTTCCATCATCATTTATAATATAACTATTTGAATCATCTATAGAGGCAAAACCATCTGTTGAAAATAATCCTTTTTGAAACAATATCTTTTTACCATCTAAAGATAAAAGGTTGGCATCAAAATTTCTAACTTCTGGATTATTAAAATACCACATTTTGTCTGTGTTTTCTAAAACAATTTTTAAATTAGAAGTAGATTTTACATCTCCCTCTTTTACATATGTTAATTTAAAGTATCTTGTTCCTATTTCTAAAAACTTTGAGTCTTCTCTAACGGTAAAGTTGGGCAAATCAAAATTTCTAAAAAGAGCAAATTGAGTAGGAGCGTTTAAAAATAATCCTTTTTCGTTATACTCTATTCTTGCTAATCTATCTGTTAATATTGTTATTCTATACTTTTTTCCATGAAAAACAGCTTTTTCTTTAGAAATAGCTTTCTCTTTATTAAAAACAAATTGTGGCCCTAAGTTATACATAGTATCACCCCAGTTATCCTACTATATAAATATAACATAAATCTATGCTTTAAACAACAAAAAAGATAATAGTTATTTTTTATCTATTATCTTTAATACTTCTTCTTTATCACTAAAGTGTTCCTTTTTATCTTCAACAACTTGATATGGTTCGTGACCTTTTCCGAGTACTAATAATACATCTTTATCTTTTACTAAAGACATACCCTTTTCTATAGCTTCTTTTCTATCAAATATTATTTCATAATTAGTTTCTTTTAGATCTTTTACTATATCTTCCATTATTTGATTTTGATCTTCAAATCTAGGATTATCATTTGTAAAAATTACATAATCAGAATTACTTACAGAGATTTTTCCCATTATGGGCCTTTTTTTTCTATCCCTGTCTCCTCCACAACCAACAATAGTGTAAACTTTTGATTGTTTATATTCGTTTACACTATTGAGTATGTTTTCTAATGCATCTGGGGTGTGAGCAAAATCTATTATAATAGTTCCATTGTTGTAACTATAAACCTCATATCTTCCATCTGGTGATTTTAACTCTTTTGTCTTTTCAATTATGCTGTTTATATCATATTCTAAGTATCTTGCTATTATAAAAGCATTCATATAATTGTGAACATTAAACTTACCTGGAAGGGGTAAATTTATATTGTATTTATTACCATCAACATTTATTGTAAACAAAGAATGTGTCATATCTAGTTTACAGTCTTCTATCTTATAATTATTAGACTTTTCACCATATAATACATTATTGTTTTCTTTTAAAACGAAGTTTTTATAATGTGGATCATCTTCGTTTATTATTGCTAACTTATCATTTTTAAGGTTTTTAAATAGTTCTAACTTTGCATTCATATAATTATCCATAGTAATGTGATAATCTAAATGATCTTGTGTTAAATTAGTAAAAGCAGCTATATCAAATTCAAGTCCAGTTACTCTACCATAACTTATAGCTTGACTACTTACTTCCATAACTATTACTTTTATATCATGTTTATAACACTCTATAAACATTTCATATAAATCTGTTATTTCTGGAGTTGTATTATCTAACTCTTTAAATGAATCCTCTATATAAAAACCTATTGTTCCAATATACGCTGTTTTAGTGCCTAGTTTATTTAATAATTGATAAGTTAGGAAACTACTTGTTGTTTTACCATTAGTTCCAGTTATACCAATAAATTTTATGCTATTTAATATTTCCTTATATTCTTCTTTTAAGTAATTAGCCAAGTATTTTTTAGTATCTGACACAATTAATGTTTCAACTTCATACTTTCCTTCTTCTGCTATTATTTTAGTTGCTCCATTTTTAATTGCAGAATCTATATAGTTGTGTCCATCTTTATTTATTCCTCTTATAGCAACAAAAGTATCACCTTTTTTTACTTTTCTAGAGTCTAACTTTATATTCATAATTACCTCTCATTAAATGTATCTAACAAGTCGTTTTCATATAACGCATATGTTGGACCACTCTTTAATTTATTTAACAATAAATAAGAATCTTTTACATTATTTATTACGTGTACATTATTAATGTTGTATTTTTCTTCTTTTATTCCATCTAATATTGGTTTTGTTTGTTTTTCTCCAACTAGAATTATTTCATCTGCGACTTTTGCCATTTGTCTTCCAAATTCTTTATTTAATTCATACTCTTTTTCACCTAATTCTATCATTCCTGGAGTTACTATTATCTTTTTTCCTGGCATCATTGATAAGACTTCTACTGCCGATTTCGCTCCTACTGGATTTGAATTATAAGCATCGTCTATTATATATATTCCATTTTGTTCTTTTAATTCTAATCTATGTTCTGTAGGCTTTAGTTTTCTAACCGCTCTTTGTAATTTTTCTATTTCTATATCAAACTCTAAACCAAGCGCAATAGCACCTAGTATATTATATACATTATGTCTACCTAAAAGTATTGTCTCAAATTTATATTTCTTTTTATCTATTACTACATTGAAACTCAATCCTTCATTAGACATTTTTATATCTTCAGCATATATATCTGCATCTTTATTAGAGATACCTATCCATATAGTTTTTATTTTGTTTTTTAAACGATAATTGACTTGCTTAATGTCATCTTTATTTAATATTGCAATACCATCTTTAGGCAGGTTTTCTATAAGTTCAAATTTACCTTTTATAATGTTTTCTTCGGTTTTAAAAGTTTCAAGATGCGCAAGACCAATTGATGTAATAATTCCATATTTAGGATGTACTATATCACAAAGTTCATCTATATCTCCAAGTTTACAAGCCCCCATTTCAACTATAAATATCTCGTTAAATTTATCTAAATCATTATTTATAGTTTTTATTATTCCATTCGGAGTATTAAAACTCTTTGGTGTTGTATAAGATACATATTTTGAATTTAATATATCGTTCAATATGTTCTTGCTACTTGTTTTTCCATAGCTTCCAGTAATACCTACTATTTTTAGATTAGGTCTTTTACTTAAATGTAGTTTAGCTTGCTTTAAATAATGGTTATATACCATTATTTCAATTGGTATATTTAATGTGTTTGAAATAAATGTAAAAATATATGATAAATATCCAAACAAAAAGAAAATTAAACCAATTATTAAAATAGATAACGAATCATAATTAATATAAATTACTGATATTATAAATAAAAATATTAATGAGTTAGTAAATACTAATCTTTTTATTCTTTTTGTTATTACGAAACTTTTTTTATTTTGTTCATTCTTTGCTATTTTTAATTCTATAAACAAAAGTAATGAATAAAATATTAAATTAATAGCAAAAAATTTACCTATAAAATGGGTTAATAACAAATAAGGAATAATAACTAATAATTCATAAGTTAAAAATACTTTTTTATAATTTTTAAACATCCATTTTAAATACCTATCACTAGTATTATATGAATTTTGTTGAAGCATATGCATAGATTTTCTATATTTTAAAATCAAATAGAAAACATAAGGGATTAAAGAAAACAGATAATTATTCATAATACCTCCTAATTAAAATATTCTTTATACCAAACTAAATAAGTATATATTGTCCATATTTTTCTACTATTATCTTTCTTATTGTTTATATGATCGTTAAGTAATTTCATGATTTCAGATACATTAAAAAATTTATCTCCTTTTTTAAAAGTATCCTCTATTTCTTTTATGAATTGTTCTTCCTTTAACCATACTCTTATTGGTGTTGGAAAACCAAGTTTTTTCTTACTAGAGACTTTTCCATCTAATATTTTTGATGATATTCTTCTAAACATTTTTTTTGTTGTTTTCTCATCTATTCTATACTTTGTTGGAATTGTTCTAGCATAATCAATTAATACCTTATCTAAAAATGGTACTCGAACTTCTATTGAACTAGCCATACTCATTTTATCTGCTTTTAGAAGTATATCTCCGATAAGCCAGAAGTTCATATCAATATATTGCATTTTTGTTATATCGTCTTTATTTTCTACTTTTTTGTAGTATGGTTTTGTTATGTTAGTGAACTTATACTCAGAATCATAATTTTTTAATATTCTTTTCTTTTCGGATTCATTAAATATAAAGGCATTCCCTATAAATCTATCTTCTAAATCTTTAGATCTTCTTATGAAGAAGTTTGTTCCCCTTCTTTCTCCAAAAAGACTTGCAATACTTCCTAATGCTTTTCTTACAAATAGTGGAATATCATAATAAAATGGAAGAGTTAAAGGTTCTTGATATATGTTATATCCAGAGAATATTTCATCAGCACCTTCTCCCGACAATATTACTTTTAAATGAGGTTTTACTAATTTTGATAAAAAATATAAGTTTAAAGCAGATGGATCTGCAAGAGGCTCATCCATATAATACTGTACTTTATTAAATTCTTTAAAATATTCTTTTGAAGTTATTTTCTTTGATATGTTTTCTACTTTTAATTTATCAGATAATTCTTTAGCGTATTCAATCTCGTTATAACCATCAACATCAAATCCTACAGTAAATGTTTTATTTACTTTAGATGCTCTTGATATAAAAGAGGAATCAACCCCACTAGATAAGAAAGAACCAACTTCTACATCTGATATTTTATGATGTTCTATTGAATCATATAACAATTCTTCAAGTTCTTTTTCAAACATAGCTTCATTCTTGGTATAGTCTGTTTCAAAGTTAAAACTATAATATTCTTTTATATCTAATAAACCACCCTTATATTTAAAATAATGCCCCGGCAATAACTTATATACATTTTTAAAAAAGGTTGTTGTTCCAGGACTATATTGAAATGATAAATATTCATTTAACTTTGATTCATTTAATTCTTTTTTGAAGTCTGGATGTTCTAAAAACGCTTTTATTTCAGAACCAAACATAAAGGTTTTATCATCTTGATAATAATAGAATGGTTTAATACCATAAAAATCTCTCGCACCAAATAACATATCATTTTTTATATCATATATTACAAAAGCGAACATACCCCTTAATTTATTTAAGATCTCTTCCTTATATTCTTCATAACCATAAAGTAATACTTCTGTATCAGATTTTGATTTAAATTTATATCCTTTTTTTATTAAATCTTTCTTTAAATTTTGATAGTTATATATTTCGCCATTAAAAACTATTACTAAAGATTTATCTTTATTATACATGGGTTGAGAACCACTTTTGTTTAAGTCTATTATTGACAATCTTCTAAACCCTAGATTAACTTTATCAGAAATAAAATATCCATCTGAATCAGGACCTCTATGAATTATTTTATCAGTCATCTTTTTTATAATTTTATCATTATTTTTATATTTTCCAACATATCCTACAAATCCACACATATGTACTCCTAATATAATTTTATCATAAAAAAGCCCTTTATAGTAGGTTAAGATTAAATATTTTTAATTGATTTAATACGTGTTATAATAAGATTAGGAGAATATATGAAAAAAAGAAAAAAAAGATTTAAAAAATTTATAATATTTTTGTTTTTAATTGTAATTGGAGCAACATTTTATTATATAAACAAACATGATACAAATTTTTCAAAGAAAGAATTAGAACAAAAAATAACAAAGTTAGGTTATTCGGAAAATTCTACAAAAGAATTAATAGAGCAAGAGCTTGGAAACAAAATAATTGAGTTGAATAAGCATTATAAAGTAATAGATGACTCTATAAAAGAAAGTAAATTCAATAAGGATTGTTTTGAAAGTTATATATCACTTGAAAATATAGATGATGTATATAAATTATGCAACTTAAAATATAACGATAGTGAAATAAAAAAAATAGTTGAAAAGTTAAATAAAGAAAACATAGAAAAGATAACCACTTATATGAGTGAACTTGTTAAATATGTTGATTATAATAACTTTGTACTAGAAAACTATGATAGATATATAAAAAGTGAAGAAACAGATATAAAAAAGAGAATATCTTTAGTAAATGTCAATTTAGATTATCCTTTTTATGAAAATATAAAAGAAGCAATTAATTTGAATACTAATTTAGTTTTAGTTAATAAATACTATAAATTAGATAACAGTTATCCAAAAGAAACCTTATACAATATAAAACCAGATTGTGCTGTAAGAAGCGATATAAAGTTATTAAAATCAGCTAAGGAGGCATTTGAAAAGTTATGTGATGAATCAATTAAAGCGGGATATTCTGTAAAAGGTTCGTCTGGTTATAGATCATATGAAACACAAAGGATTATATATAATAACTACTTAAATACAGATAAGATTAGAGATGTTGATACATATTCAGCAAGAGCAGGACATTCTGAACATCAAACAGGTCTTACAATAGATGTTTATAATGGTAAAGTTCAATATAATAAATTTGGTTCTACAGAAGACTATATATGGGCAAAAGATAATATTCATAAATTTGGATTTATTATAAGATATCAAAAAGGAAATGAATATATAACGGGTTATAAAGATGAACCATGGCATTTTAGATATGTTGGTGTTGATGTTGCAACTTATATATATAAAAACAACATTACATTAGAGGAATATATACTTAATAATAAAGAAAAAATATAGAGGTTTTTAACCTCTATTTTATTACACCTAACATCAATGGTTCTTTTTCTTTTAATTCATCTTCTATTGTATATGCAGTTAGTAATTCATTTATATCTATTAATTTTTTATCGATATATATTTTTGCTATAATTTCATCTTTTTTTACATAATCTCCAACAGTTTTTAATAGTTCTATACCTACTCCATGGTTTATACCATCCTCTTTTGATAATCTTCCCGATCCCAAATTCATAGATAATTTTCCAATTATAAAAGAGTTTATATCATTTATATACCCATCTTTATTTGATCTTACATCTAATACGTTTTTAGATATTAAAATATTATTTATATCTCCACCTTGTTTAAATACAAATTCTTTAAACTTGCTTAAAGCTTTTCCATTTATTAAATTATCTATAACTAGTTTTCTTGCATCTTTATAATCTATATTTTTAGCTAAACTAACCATATATGATGATAATACGATACATAGTTCCTTTAAATCTTTATTACCCCTATAACTTAATATATCTATTGCTTCTTTTACTTCAAGACCATTACCTATAGTATTTCCAAGAGGAACATTCATATTTGTAATTAAAGCAATTGTCTTTTTATTATATCTATTTCCTATATCTACCATCAGCTTTGCAAGTTCTATTGCTTCTTGTTTTGTTTTAACTAATGCCCCAATACCAAATTTAACATCTAAAACAATTCTATCTGCTCCACTTGCTATTTTTTTACTCATTATAGAAGCCGCAATTAATGGTATAGATTCTGTAGTTCCTGTTACATCCCTAAGAGCATATATTTTCTTATCTGCTGGTACAACACTTTCTGTTTGAGATATAATTGCGATATTAATTTCATTTATTTGATTTTTAAAGTTTAACTCATCCATGTTTGTTCTAAAACCACTTATAGACTCTAATTTATCTATTGTTCCTCCTGTATAACCAAGTCCTCTTCCACTCATTTTGGCAAATGGGACACCACAAGAAGCAACCATAGGGCCAATTATTAAAGTAGTTTTATCGCCTATTCCACCAGTTGAGTGCTTATCTACCTTTATACCATTTATTCCATTTAAACTTATTATGTTTCCACTTTTTATCATAGCATCTACTAGATTGTATATTTCATATTTCTCCATACCGTTTATACAAATAGCCATGAGAAAAGAAGACATCTGATAATCTTTAATATTATCATTCATATAATTATCTATCACATATTTTATTTCTTCATAAGTTAAGACTTCATTGTTCTTCTTTTTTGTGATTATATCTATAATATTCATAATATCACCTATTGTAATTTTACCATAAAAAAAGATTAATATCTAATATTAATCTTCTATCTTTGTTTTGATGAATATGTTTCCAACATTCTATATAAGTCTTGTTGCTCGTTATATATTTCGTCCATATCATATATTGGTGGCATTTCAGGTAATTGAATTCCTCTTTCTTCAGCAAGTGCTTGTTGGTATGAACTTGGTGGTGTCATAACCCTTTGTTGATAATCTAAATGTGATAAAGTTGCCTCAATATTTTTCAAAAATAATTTGTTTTCCATAAAACCCTCCCTTTTAAACATTTGACACATATTATACATATATTTTAAAATTTGTCAAATATTAATAATTAAATTGCTAAAGATCGCATAAAAAACAAGAAATAAAATTAAGGTATTTATCAAAAAATCAGATTATTCATGAACTAGTCAATAAAAAGTAGACAGTAAAAAATCATTAAGTAAACCCTAATTGA
>CAZIYD010000022.1:0-10021 GCA_964543375.1 uncultured Muribaculaceae bacterium | reverse complement strand
CCGCTAGTGGAGAGGTAATATTGATTCGACCTTGTTTGTCGAATTCACATTCGGTGGCACCAGATAGAAAGAATCTTTGAAATGATCTAACATCTTTTTTAGTAAATGATAGTTCATTTAGTTCTGATATGATCTTAGTCCATTCTACTTTCGGATAAACAAATAAGCATGAGTCTATTCCTCTAGTAATAATAAACTTTTCGCCAAGTTCATATCTAAACTTAGAAGGGATTATTATACGTCCCTTATCATCAATATTATGGTGATATTCGCCCATGAACATAAAATCCCCCACTTTCTACCACTCTGTTCCACTTACTACCACCATAATACAATAAAAAAACTATCTTGTAAATAGTTTTTTAAAAAATTATTGTATATTGTTTTTTAGTTGTAAATATGTGTATACTAGAACCTTGTTATTCTATCATACCAATAACTATACCTTTTAGGGAAATTAATTACTTGTCTAGGATTTATTAATTTTGATACGTATTCTTCATATGTCCAGTAATCTTTCCATCTTAATCCATATGCTATAGATAAGTGAAGGTGTGCTCCTGTTGTACAGTTATCTCCAGTTCCTTTTTGACCACCCATTTTACCTATTACGGTATCTTTAGATACAAACTGTCCTTCTGCCACATTTATAGATAACAAGTGCAAGTAGGCAGAAGTGTATTTTTTTCCATTTATATTGTGATGAATATATACTTGATTTCCACCACAATTTGTCCAGAATGTCTTTGCAACAACTCCATTGGCAACAGAATATATATTAGATCCTAATGCAACTCCTGTCATATCTGTTCCACCGTGAAAAGATATTGATTTTCCAGTTAAAGGGTTAACTCTATTACCAAATTCTGAATTAACATAAGCAGAACTCATCGGTCTATAAAATCTTGTGTCTGGAGGAAGTAATCTATTTGCACATTTATTCAAATCTTCATCTAAACTACAACCTGCTCTTTCATACATACTTATAACATCTTTTGCACTCTTTATTTCATCTTCAATTGCTAATTCTTGTTCTTGTAAATCTTTTTTATCTCTTACTAATTTATCTAATTGTACTTTTAAGTTTGCTTGTTGTTTTTCTAATTCTACTGTTTTATTATTTAATTCTATATTTTTAACTTTATTTTCTTCTATTTTACTTTCCATTTTTTTAATTAGATCATCATTGTATTTAGATATTTGTTCTGTTATAGAATATCTATATATGAAGTCTTCAATAGTTTCTGCTCCAAATATATATTCTATATAAAATGATCCTTCTGTTGTAGTTTGATATGCTTTCATTAGTTCTTTTAACTGTTTATCTTTGGATTTTATGTCTTCACCTAAAGTAACTATTTCATCTCCAATACGAGTTATTTCAGATGAAATATATTCCATATCACTATATATTTTATTTATATTTCCATTTGTTTGAGACATTTGTGATTCTGTTTGTTTTATTACATTTTTTTTGTTGTTAGATTCTATTAATAATTTATCTAGTTTTTTCTTTAAATCTCTTATTGTTTCTGCTTTAGTAATGTTTACAAAGGAAAACATAGTAACAATTACTAATACAATTGATATTGCTTTTTTCATAATGCCTCCTATTTTTTATTATAGCATTTAATCTTATTTTTATCAAAATTTATATATTACTTTACACAAAAGAGATTGAATTCAATCTCTTTTATTATCTAAACAATAATAGTGGATTTATTGCATTTGAATTTTCATAACTTCCTTTATATACACCAAAATGAAGATGTGATCCAAATGATCTTCCTGTATTTCCAATTTTTCCTATTTGTTGTCCTTTTGTTACTGCTTGACCTAATGTAATATTAATGCTAGACAAGTGATAATATGCTGTTAAATAACCATTGTTATGATTTATTACAATATAGTTTCCTCTTCCTTGATTATAACCATAAGAAGCATGTATAACATTTCCATCATTCGCTGCATAAGCAGGAGAACCATGTGTTGGGAAAGTTATTATATCTATTGCTTCATGAAACTCTCTTCCATTATTTATGTATCTCCAACCAAATGTACTTGTTAACATGTACGGAGTGTTAGTTGGCCATGCCCAGTTTCCAGCGTCTGCTACAACTATAGGATCGCTTGCTATTCTTGCTCCTCTTATTTCTATTCTATCTACTGCTGGTCTTATATTTTCAGATCCTACTAGTTGTGCTTGCCCTATTACACCATTTACATAACGAATCTTTTTTGTTACTTTATCTAAACCATCTAAACCCTCTTGACTTACGTTTAAATATCCATACGGTTTAGATGAGTCGTATTTAACTATTGTTTTATATTTTTTTGCTACATCTTCCACTAATTCTTCTTCTTTTACTACATTTACAATAGGTGCCATTTGACCAATATTTACTTTTTGTCCTTCATATAAAAGGTTGTTTTCACTAGTAAATTCGGGATTTATTATAAGAAACTCTTTTGTTCCTAATTTATTTTTAAAAGCTATGCTTTCTATTGTATCTCCATTTTTTACTATGTATTTGCCTTGTTCTTCTAAATTACCAAACAAAAGATAATGTGTCAAAGTTTTAGAATCTTTAAAAATTAATTCATTTGAGGGTATATAAACATCTCTTTTTATTGTTACATTTTTTAGAGACTCTTCTTCTACATATATGTCCTCTATTGTGCTTCCCATTTCAAAATTAGTAGATACGTTTCCATCAAAGAATATATTATAATCATTTTCGTTTACAAATGTTTTTATAGCACTTGATACGGCATCTATATAATCTTTTTCTCTTAAAACATTTATCTTTACAATATCAATCTTTCCATCTTCTTTTGGCTTTTTTATTGTTATTACTGAACCTTTAACTGTAAAAGGTGTCTTATCTTTTATGTTGTTATATAATTTTTTTTCGTCTGTTAGTTTAGATTCAAAACCAACATATTCTTCTATGTTTAAATTGTTAGGAAGATATACTAAATCTACTCCTAATTTTTCTTTTACATCTTTTTGGTCTTCATCTATATATTTTTTAAATTTATCTTTTGAAGATATAATTCCTATTTCTTTTCCATCTAAATATACTTTAAATAATTTATGTGGTTTTGTACTTATAGTTATATTGTTTTTAAATGAAGGAATAATTGCAAATAAAGATATTATTAAAGTAATAAATATACTTATAACTTTCTCTTTTTTATTCATAATGCCTCTTTTCTATCATAGGATTATAGCATATATTTATAGTTTTTTCAAACTTGAAATTACTAGTTGATACTTAGACATGTTTTTTTCTACTCTTCCATAAACGTGTATTATTGTCTTAGCTTCTAACCTTTCGTATACATTTGGAAACATAACTAAATCTATACTACCAAATTCATCACTACACTTTAAAAAAGCCATTAATTTGTTATTTTTAGTAGTTAATTCTTTTATATAATCAATATATAAAATCATATTTATATTTTTATTAAAATATTCTTTTATATCTGATGTGTTAATAATATTATCAAATCTTGCTTTATAGTTAGATACAGGATGATTTGTTATATAAAAACCAAATACATTTAATTCTCTAACCGATAGCTCTTCTTTACTATACTCATCAAAATGTTTAATAATTGGTTTTTCTATCATTGATTCATCTAAAGATTTATATATTTCTGCATAATTAATTGCGTTATCTATGTTGTTTATTAAGGTACTATGGTTATAACCAAATTCATCTAATGCTCCAGCATCTACTAGTGATTCAATTACTTTCGTATTTATAGATAAACCATGTGTTCTTGAGACAAAATCAAAAAAATCTAAAAACTTACCTTCTTTTCTTATGTTTAATATTTCTTTAGATACACTTATACCTATATTTTTTATACTTGCTAAAGAGAATCTTATACCATCTACTTCTATGTTATATTCATATACACTTTCATTTATGCTTGGTTTTAATATATTTATATTCATTTTTTTACATTCATCTATATATTTTTTAGTTTTTGATTCTTGACCTATTACGTTTGTTAATAACTCACACATAAATTCTTTTGGATAATTTGCTTTTAAATAGGCCATTCTAAAAGATAACATTGAATATCCTACGGAGTGAGCCTTATTAAATCCATAATTAGCAAATTTAAATATAAAATCGTATATTTCTTTAGATAGTTTTTCATTATATCCATTTTCTATAGCTCTTTTTACAAATTTTGTTTCTTCTTCTATTAGAACTTCTTTTTTCTTTTTACTAATTGCGCGTCTCAATACATCTGCTTCTCCTAAAGAATAATTAGCTATTTTCTTTGCTACTTGCATGATTTGTTCTTGATATATTATAATTCCATATGTTTTTTCTAATATTTCTTTTAGATCATCGTGTATATAGTCTATCTTTTCTAACCCTTGTTTTCTCTTTATATATGTATCTATATTAGAAGATGGTCCTGGTCTAAAGAGCGCTATAGCGGCCACTATGTCATCAAAACTATCTGGTTTTAATTTCTTTAAGAAGTTCTTCATACCATCAGATTCAAATTGAAATATACCCTCTGTATAGGCCTTTTGAAACAAATATAAGGTTTTCTCATCATCTAAAGGGATATTGTAATAATCTATATTTATTTTCTTTAAAACATTATCTATTAACGTTAAATCTTTAATACCTAAAAAGTCCAACTTTAATAAACCTAATTCTTCTAAATGTTCCATTGAATATCCACTTATATAAATATCATTATATTTTTGAAGTGGTATATAGCTATTTAATTCTAGATTGGATATTATTAATCCCGCTGCATGTATTGATATTTGTCTTTTTAATCCTTCTAATTTTAAACTTATATCTAGTAAATTTTCTAAATTATTAGATGCTATATAGCCTCTTAAATCTTTATTATTTTTATATGCTTCACTTAAAGTGTTTATTCCAATATATTTAGATATTATATCCAATTTTTTTACATCTATTTCTAATATCTTCCCAACATCTCTTATAACTTGTCTTCCAGATAAAGTTGAAAATGTTATTATTGGAACTGCTTTAGTTTTAGAATATTTATCTATAACATAATTTATTACTCTATCTCTATTGTTAGATTCAAAATCTATATCAATATCAGGCATACTTATTCTTTCTATATTTAAAAATCTTTCAAATAATAAATCATACTTCAAAGGATCTACCTCTGTTATATCTAAAACATAAGAAACGAGTGAACACGCTGCACTTCCCCTACCGGGACCCATTAGTATGTTATTTTTTCTAGCATATCTAACATAATCGTATACTACTAAAAAACAATCATTATAATTCATTTGATCTATTATATTAAGTTCATATATTAATCTATCATAATAACTTTTCTTTACTTTTGTTCCAAATTTATTTATTAAACCTTTTTTAGATAATTTAAATAAGTATTCTTTAGAGTTTTCTATATCGTACTTAGGAAATAAATTGTGATTATACGAAAACTCTATATTACACATATTTGATATTTCTAATTCAACATCATAATTATTCTTATCATGATAATTCAAATAGCAATTATCACTTATATTATACGATTTTATACTATCTATTTTTTTTCCTTCTTTTATCATATGTAGGTATTTAATATACTCTATATCAGCTTCATTAATTGCTAAAACTTCATTTATATATACTAGTTTTTTTGTAATATGCTCTTTTTCTTCTAAGTCTTTATCATATCCTAAATAAAGATTAGTGTAAGTTTTAGACAAAATATGATACATATCAATATCTTTTGTAATACAAACTAAATTAGAACTATACTTATTTAAGTCATCTAAAGATAAAGATTTATCTTGCATAATAAAGTTAATATTACATAAGTTTTGATAACCCTTGTAATTTTTAGCATATAATAAAATTTTTACATCATTTAATAATACTTCTAAACCAATTATTGGCTTTATTTCATTTTTAATACATTCTTTATAAAATTCCATAACTCCATACATATTATTATCCGCAATAGCTAAACTTTTAATGTTGTTTGTTTTAGCATGTGAAACGAGTTTCTTTATATCACATAAAGAATAAAGCATAGAATAACTAGTTTTTATGTATAATGGAATATAGTTCATAAACATCCTCTTACTCAATTCTATCACTTTATTTTTATTATTTCAATTGACTTAAAACTAATATTATGATAACATTACTCTAGTAATTTATGGAGGACTTATGACAAATACAACTAGAAAACCTTTATTTGGTAATAAAAGATCTCATGCATTAAATGCTACAAAAAAAAGACAATCAATAAATAAACAAAAAGTAACAATAGATGGTAAAACAGTTATATTAAGTGCAAGAGAAGCTAAAAAGATTAAAAAAGGAAATAAATAAAACACCAATTGGTGTTTTATTTTTGTTTAGAATTAACTTCTTCTTTATATCTAGTAACAACTTCTTCTTCAAAGATTCTTATTGCCTCTACTACTTCTGGATTTGGATTTTCTAAACTCTTTTCCCTAAGTATTAAAAGTGATTTATAACACGCTAATGCAAGTTGTATTTCATAAAATAAACTAACTTGTCTTTTTTCGGTTTCATCGTATACTGTATTTCCACTTTTTTCTATTTCATTATGTAAGTATCTATGTGCTCTAGAGGATAATAAAACACCATTTTCAAAGTCTTCTTGTCCTCCATGACAAGCTTTTACTAAATGATGATATGTTAATTCATGAAACTCAAGCGGATCACCAGTTAACATACACCTACTACCAAAGGCTTCTACTAATTCCCTTTTTACTTGTTTGCTTAATTTTCCTCTCATAATAATTATACCTCTTTAAATTATTAAAACATGTTATAATAATTATAGGTGATTATATGAAAAAATGTTTTATTTTATTTTTAATTTTGTTATTAACTTTAAATACATACTTAATGCTAAATTCAAAAAAGACAATAAAAATAAATAATATTATAAAAGAAGAGTTTATTGAAAAAAAATATAAAGAATATAATGTTGGAGATACCATAGAAATAAACGATGATAATTGGTATGTAATTAATTATTCCAGTACAAAAGAAGATTATGTAACATTGATTAATACAAATTATGAAAAAAGTATTATGAATTGTAATAATAAATATGAGATTTCAAATGAAAAAAGATACTTTGAGGGTGAATATAGTAATAATTTAAATGTTGATCTTAAAGAGATTGATGGTTATAAAATAAGACTAATTAGACTTGATGAATATTCTAAATTAGGAACATTAATAAAGAAAGATATAGACAAGATGAGATTTGATTATAAAATAAACTATAACTATGATTGGGTAAAAGATATAAATTCTTTGACCATGACAGATGTAGATTATTATTATGAAGTAAAAGATTCGTGTGCAAGTTGGTATATACAGGGATCTACAAAAGAAGTTTTAGGAAAAGTAAATGGATTTATAAATATACAACCTGTTATAAACTTGGCAAAGGAGGAGTTATGAAAACAGTTGGAATTGTTGGTTCTTTAAGAAAGGAATCTTATAATTTAAAGTTAGCAAATATAGTAAAAGAAAAATTAAATGGTTCTATGAATATATTAGATATTTCTAATATTCCTTTATTTAATGAAGATATAGAATATCCCGCTCCAAAAGAAGTAGAATTATTAAGACAACAAGTTTTAGAAAGTGATGCTGTTTGGTTCTTCTCCCCAGAATATAATAATTCATATTCAGGAGTTTTGAAAAATACAATTGATTGGTTAAGTAGACCTTTTGATAATAAAAAACAAGTATTAAGTGATAAAAAAGTTATATTGTCTGGTGCTACTAGAGGATCTTTTGGTACAATAAATGCATATAATGATTTAGTACAATTACTTGTAATGTTAAACGCTAATGTAATGACTAAACCAAGACTTACAATACCAGATGCAATAAATAATGTTAATAATGAAAATAAATTTATTGACGACACAGTAAAATCTGCTTTAGAATTTATAAAAAAATAGTACAAAGTACTATTTTATTTTACTCTTAACTAATTTATATACTTCTTCATGAATATCTGATATTGATCTTATATTATTTTTTTCACTGCACTCTACTTTATCCCAAGAAAGATATTTAGAAACAAACAGGGCACTTTCTGAAACATTTCTTAAAAAACTAAGATCTTTTTCATGAATATCGTTAGATACTCCTTCATTATTTTTTCTTTTAAGTCTAAGATCAGTTACTAAATCAAATGGCGCTGTTAGAAATATTACAGCATCAGGTTTCTTTATGCCTATTTTATTATATTCAAAATCTTGAACATATTCTATAAACTCTTTTTTATTTTTTTCTTCTTTTATAAATGCTGATTGATATATTAAACTAGATGTTGTATATCTATCTAAAATAATTATGTTTCCTTTTTCATATAATTCTTTTAATTTTGTATACCAAATAACTGCCCTATCTACTGCGTATAAACTATTTACATAATATGGAGATAAAGTATCTGGACTATCATATTCTCCCTTTAAATACTTTTCTACTGAAGCACCATGATATGTTCCATATGTTGGAAAATGATGAGTTACAACTTCGTATCCTTCTTTTTTTAGTTTCTCAACTAAAAGTTCTGTTTGTTTTGTTTTACCAATTCCATCTACAGAACCTTCCATTACTATTAATTTGCCTTTTTTCATATTTTTCTCACTAACTTTATTCCTTCACTAAATCCACACTCTGAAGTACAAGAATAATCTGGGAAAGTACACCTTGCTCCCCTATCATAACCTCTTATATCTTGATATAATGGATGTTTTTTTTCTTTTAATGCTTTTTTATATTGTTCCAATGTCTTTTTTGTTTGTTGCATTATTTCTAATTGAGCATATGTACAAAGTCTTTCTTTTGCTTTTAATATAAAGTCACTATACTTACCAACTTCGCTTATTCTTACTAATTCTCCTTGTGGTGATAAATCTTTTACTTTTTCCATATCATTTAACCATTCATTAACTAATAAACTATCATCTTCAATTATAGGAGGTATAAAATATGATTTCTCATCCAGTCTTTCTAGTTGATAATCTAAAGTTCTATGTCTATGTGCTTGAGCATACTCGGCATAAGAACCTAAATATGTGGTAGAATATACATCTCCAAAATAAGTTTCTACTTTATCTAAATCATGTCCAAATATAGATAAAGATCTATTTTTATCATTATCAAGTAAACGACCATCAATAGCTTTTAATTCATAAATATTTTCAATAAAACTCGTCATACTATTTGCTAATCTCTTCTCAAAAGGATCAGAACTATCTCTTCTAGTTATATTTATATAATCCATCATCCATGATGCAATATAGTTTAACTGTCTAAAAGATGTAGTATATAACATTTTTGTTGGCATAAATACAGTAACAAAGTATCTAGCATTTTCTTGAGCCAACTTCTCTATTCTACTATCATCAAATTTATCTCCATACTGCTCTTTTATTTTTAATTTAAATATATCCAACCATTTGTTATATAAATTTGCTTCTGTTTCAGTTATTTCATCACTTTTCTCAACTGGTGTATATCTTGCTGATTTTTCACTAGTTGTATATTGATGTTCATTATTCAAAACCATTGCCAACATCTTTGGTATATTTTCTATATTAAGCGTTATAAAGGAATGATCATATACACTATCGTGGCCTGTATCTAATGTTCTTTTGATTCTATTTTGTGTCTTTTTTGGATCTTCGTTTATAAGGTGTCTAAAACCCTCCTTATCATAACAAATACCCGCAGCTTTTCCTGAAAAATCCAAAGTTTTTTCCTTATCTAATTTTCCATCATCTGTTAAAAATTGACTTTGATAAAACTCGACAATCATGTTGTCTTTCTTCATATTTCCTCCTAAATTTCCCCAGATTATTACTTCTAATAGTATTATATCATAGATTATTTTTTTAACAATAGTTTTTTTATATCATGTTACTTAAACAGTTAAATGCAATTCAACTTGTATAAAATAGTAAAAGTTGCAT
>CAZIYD010000021.1:0-10290 GCA_964543375.1 uncultured Muribaculaceae bacterium | reverse complement strand
ATTTAATTTCATAGCAAACTTTTTCCTCCTTCTTTACTATTATGTTTTAATTATATCACTCGTTATTTTTATAGTCAATACAATGTCATTTTATTTACACTTATTTTAATTCGTTTATAATACTAGGGTTTTCTTTTATAGCGCTTCCAATAACTAATATATCTGCTCCACTATTTAATGAAAGCTTTCCTGTATCTTTATTTATGCCTCCATCTATTGATATTTTTACATCTAAATTTCTTTTTATTATCTCTTCTTTTAACTTTTTTACTTTTTCTAATGAGCTTGGTATAAATTCTTGACCACCTTTACCTGGTTCTACACTCATTATAAGAACCATATCTATTTTATCTAATAAATCATAGATTAATTCTACTTCTGTATCTGGTTTAATAGATATACCACACTTTATACCATGATTCTTTACTTTTGTAATTGGTGATAAGTCTTTCATTGCTTCATAGTGAAATGTTATATATTCGGTATTATAAGATAAATAATCCTTTATATAGTCATCTATATCTTCTACCATCAAATGTACATCTAGGGGTTTATTTATATTGTCTACGATTAGTTTTACCTCATCGTAAGTAAATGATTTATTTGATACGAATAAACCATCCATCATATCTAAGTGTATGTAGTCAATATTCTCTTTATTTAATTTATATATATATTCTAAGAGATTATTCCTCATAGATAAAAGAGATGCCGATATCATAATTCACCTATAAATTTTGTATAGTTTTCATACCTTGAATCTAATATTTTACCTTTTTCTAATACTTTTTTTACTTCACATTCTTTTTCTTTTATATGCATACAATCTTTATATTTACACTTTGATTTATAATTTTCAAATTCTATCATGTTATCTCTAATGTCTTCTTTTTTCATATCTACAAAATCCAATACCGAAAATCCTGGAGTATCTGCAACTAGTCCATCACACATCTCTAATAATTCAACAGTTCTTGTAGTGTTTTTTCCTCTACCTAATCTTAAAGATATATCTTGAGATAATAGGTTTAAACTGTCATCTAAAAAGTTTAATAGTGTAGATTTCCCTACTCCACTTTGTCCAATTAGAACTGTTGTTTTTTGTTCTAACGTTTCTATAATTTCTTTTCTCTCGGTATTAAATATAACTTTGTATCCTATTTTTTTATAATAATCTATTAAATGTTCTAATGATTCTTTTTCTTTTAAAAGATCCATCTTAGTTATACATATTATAGGTACAACATTATTAAACTCTATTATATTTATAGTCTTATCTAATAAATAAGTAGAAAACTCAGGATTAACTGCACTTACTACAATTAATGCCTGATCAACATTCGCAATATTAGGTCTATTTAATATGTTTTTTCTATCAAAAACTCTAGTTATTGTTTCTGGTTCTCCTATTTCTACGACATCTCCAACCATAACACTAACATTATCTTTTCTTAAAGTACCTTTTACTCTACATTTTATTAATTCATTGTTATCTTTTACAATAAATTTAGAGCCTTCTTTTTTTATAACTATAGTATCCATTATACTGAAGGATCCTCCTCTACTATTTTAGGAACTGCGATTGTTACTGTAAATGTTGCTTTTCTAACTATCATAGTATCTTTATATCTATTTTGTTTAAATACAGTTCCTTCATTAAATTCATTAGTTTGTTCTTCTAATATTGTAAGTGAAAGTTCATATTTAGATGCAAACTCTTCTACTTCTTTTGCTGTCCATCCAGTCATATCTGGATATACTGCGATATTTGGATAATAAAGTATTATTTGTGTTCCTTTTAATACTTCTCCTTCTTTAATAGATTGATCTATTATTATATCTTCTGCATCTTTATATTCTTCTACTTTGTCTACTTCTTTGCTTTCTATTGTAACAATTAAACCCTTTAATTCTAATTGGCCTTTTATTTCATATATGTTTTTTCCAGTATAGCTTTCTATTTTTATTCGCTCAGTTCCTTTTGATTCGAATAATTTTATTGTACTACCCTTTTTAATTAGTCTTCCTGATGATGGTTCTGTTTTTATTATTAAGCCTTTTTCTATTTGATCACTAAAAATTTGTTCAATTTTTAATTCAACTTCAAAACCTGCTTCTTTTAATTTTGAATCTGCTTTTTCTACTGTTAAACCTTTAACATCTGGAACTTTTACATCCGGAATTTGAGTCAATTTAGGAAGTAATATAATTCCTATAAGTAGTAAGAATGCAATTACAGATATTACTATAATTAATACTTTAGATACTTTTTTACTCTTATATTCATCTGGTTTTACTTCTGTAATTAAAGGAGCGTTTTCTGTTATTTGTTTCTTTAAATCTGGCATTATTTTTGTTTCTCCTAGATCTTCTTCTTCATATTTATATTTTAGTACTGGAACATCTTTATTTTCTTCTTTTAGACAGTTTTTTAAGTCATCGTACATTTCTTTTGCAGATTCATATCTATTCTTTGGGTTTTTAGCACATGCTCTTAGAACTATATTCTCTACACTTTGAGGTATATTAGGTTTTTCGTTTAATATAGATGGTATTTGTTCTTTCATCTGTTTTAACGCTATTTCAACTGCATTTTCTCCTCTAAAAGGAAGTGTTCCTGTAAGTAGTTCATACATCAATATACCCATTGAATATATATCACTTTTTATAGATGCCGCTTTACCTGTTGCTTGTTCTGGTGGTAAGTAATGAACAGAACCCATAACTGAGTTGGTTTGAGTAATTTGTGAATTATTAAGTGCTGTAGATATACCAAAATCTGTTATTTTTACTAGTCCATTATCTAATATTAAAATATTTTGAGGTTTTATATCTCTATGTATTATATAAGATTCGTGTGCATGAGATATTCCATCAGTAAGTTGAAGCATTATGTCTATTACTTCATTTAATGTTAAAGCACCTCTTCTTTTTATTAGTTGTTTTAAGTTTCTTCCCTCAATATACTCCATTACAAGATAAAAGTTACCATCATCTTCTCCAACATCGTACATTTCTACAATGTTTGGATGGTTTAAAGAAGAAGCAGAAAGTGCCTCTCTTTGAAAACGTCTTAAAAACTTTTCATCGTTCGCTAAATCTCCTCTTAAAACCTTAATAGCTACTTTTCTATTTAATATTGTATCTTCTCCAAGGTAAACATTAGCCATGCCACCTTCACCAAGTAATCTTATTACTTCATATCTATTATTTATCTTTTGACCTTTGGCTATCACACTTATCACCATCCTCTTTTAAAAGATATGCAACTGAGATATTATCATCTCCACCCCTATTATTGCTTCTTTTTATCAATCTCATTACTTTCTCTTCCATAGTTAAGTCGCTATTTAGAACCTTTTCTATTTGTTCATTATTTAACATACTTGTAAGACCATCACTACAAAGTAAAATAGAATCCACATCATCTACTACATCAAATATATCTACTTCAACAGGATTTATTGCTCCTAGTGCTTTCATAACTATATTTTTATTAGGATGTGTCTTTGCTTCTTCTTTAGTTAATTCTCCTGTATCCACTAATAAATTTACTAAAGTATGGTCGTTTGTTACTTTAAATAATTTGTTTTTTTTCACAACAAAACCCGAACTATCTCCAATATTACCAAATAACAGATAATCTTTAGTGTGTAAACACATTACTAATGTAGTACCCATTCCTTTTGATTCCATATGTTCGTCTGTATAATCAAATATTTCTTTATTTATTTCAGAATACATTTCTCTAATAAAATTAATTGCGTCTTCTTTACTACCTAATTTATCCTTTTTTAGAAATTCTGTAGTAAGTTTATTAGTGGCAATAAAAGATGCTATTTCTCCAGCTTTATGTCCACCCATACCATCTGCTACTGCCATCATATATTCATTTGATTCATTTTTTAATATGACTACGTTATCTTCGTTATGACTTCTCACTTTTCCTGGATCAGTCAAATAAAACGTCTGCATAAATCCTCCTAATTTAAAGACCTAAGTTGGCCGCATGCGGCACTAATAGTATCTCCAAATTCTTTTCTTATGGTTACGTTAATTCCACCTTTTTTAAGTATATCATAAAACTCTTTAATTTCATAATCATTACTCCTAGAGAAACCTTCATAATTGTTGTCGTTATATGGTATTAAATTAACATAACAATTTATTCCTTTTATTAAATTAACAAGTTCTAACGCTAATTCTTTAGTATCATTTACTCCCTTTATCATTATATATTCAAAGGTAACCCTTCTATTGGTCTTTAATATGTATTCTTTAACAGATTTTATTAAAGATTTTATATCGTAAACTTTATTAATTGGCATCAATTTATTTCTAAGTTCATCATTTGGAGCGTGTAAACTAATAGCTAAATTAACTTGTAAATCTTCATTACTAAAATCTTTTATTTTGGGTACTATTCCACATGTAGATACAGTGATATGCCTAGCTCCAATTGAAATACCTTTTGGATCATTTATTATTCTAATAAACTTCATTACGTTCTCATAATTATCAAAAGGTTCTCCAATTCCCATAAGTACTACATGACTTATTCTTTTATTAATATCTCTTTCAATATTTAATATTTGACTAACCATTTCGTTAGGTAAAAGGTCTCTACGTTTACCATTTTTTCCACTTTCACAAAAAGAACATTTCATTAAACATCCTACTTGAGTAGATATACATAAACTTATTCCATAATCATGATACATTAAAACAGATTCAATTAATTCTTTATCTTCTAATTCAAATAGATATTTATTAACGTCTTTAGATTTTTCTTTTTTTATTATATTTATAGAATTAAAAGAAAAATCTTTATTTAATTTTTCTACTATTTCTTTATTTATATTTTTCATGTCATAAAAAGAATTTACTCTATTAATATAAAGCCATTCATATATTTGAGTTGCTCTAAATTTCTTATCGTTTATACTTATAAAGTATTCTTCTAAATCTTTTTTAGTTAAGTCATAAATATTCATAAATACCTCATATATATTATACAATAAAAAAAGTAGAATAATCTACTTTAAAAGTTTCTTTTATCTCTTAAGAAAGGTGGAACATCTATTTCTCTTCTTTCTTCTTTTGGTATTAAGTCTTCATCTTGTTGTTGAACTATTTTGTTATATTCAACTTGTTTCTTTCCTTCTTCAAAACCTGTTGCTATTATAGTTACTATTATTTCATCTTTTAAGTTTTCGTTTATAACCGCTCCAAATATAGTGTTGATGTCAGTTTTTGCTGCTGCTCTTATTACTTCTACAGCATCCCCAACTTCAAATAGTGTAAGATTAGCCCCTCCAGTAACGTTTACTATAGCATTAGTTGCTCCATCTATACTCGCTTCTAATAATGGACTAGTTACTGCTTGTTTTGCTGCTTCTACCGCTCTATTTTCACCACTGCCTATACCAATACCTATTAATGCATTACCACTATTTTGCATTACTACTCTAACGTCTGCAAAGTCTAAGTTTATTAAACCTGTAACTGCTATTAAGTCAGATATAGATTGTACACCTCTTCTTAAAACGTTATCTACTTCTTTAAATGCATCTAACATTGGTGTTGTTTTTTCTATTATATCTCTTAATCTATCGTTAGGTATTACTATCATTGTATCTACATTTTTTCTTAGTTCTTCTAAACCTTTTACTGCGTGCTCCATTCTCTTTTTACCTTCAAATGAGAATGGTTTAGTTACTATAGCAACTGTTAACGCCCCTAAATCTCTTGCGATTTCTGCAATTATAGGTGCTGCTCCAGTACCTGTTCCACCACCTAATCCACATGTAATAAATACCATATCAGCATTTTCTAATACAGATTTTATTTGTTCTTTAGACTCTAGCGCAGCTTCTTTACCCATTTCGGGATTTGCTCCTGCTCCAAGTCCATTTGTTAGCTTTTCTCCTAACTGTACTTTAGTAGTTGCTTTTGAACTATTTAATACTTGTAAATCTGTGTTTGCAACAATAAATTCAACACCTTTAACACCAGAATCTATCATCCTGTTTACTGCATTGTTACCTGCACCACCTACACCTACTACTTTAATTTTTGCTAATTGATCCATTTCTAATCCTAACATTATTCCTCCTAGTTATCGAAAAATATTCCGAATACCTTTCCTAATACTCCATCTTCTACCAAATTTCTTTTCTTTGGAATAGACATATCTTCTTGATTTTCTAATGAGAACATAGAGTAAACCTTGCCCCTCATAGAAAGTTTATTATCAAAATTCTTTATTAAACCTAATACAGTAGAATATTTATTATGTCTTATTCCTATATCGCTTATGTTTGCTACATAAGCATTACTTCCAAAGATTTCTTCTACCATATATTGCATTTGTGGTATTTCGCTACTACCACCTGTAATTATTATATACTTTATTTCCTTGTTTGTTAATAGAAAAAGTTGTTTTTTCGCTAATTCTAGAATTTCTTCTACCCTAGACATTACTACTTGAGATAAATCATATTGATTTATTTTTACTAAATCTCTATCCATAGTTAACATTTCAGTTACTTCTTCTATTTGAGCAAATCTTTTGTGCGCTAAAGAAAATTTTTCTTTTATTTTATTACTATCATCTAAAGATAATTTAAATACATAAGAAATATCATTATCTATGTTTTTACCACCTATTTTTAATATTTCTGAATTTATTATTATTCCCTTATTAAATAAAGATACTGTAGTTGTTTCGTAACCTATATTTATTATAGCAGACATACCTTTATCTATTTCATTTGTTTTGAATGTTTCATAATCAGCGATAGATGATATATTAATATCTACTACTTCTATTCCAATGCTTTCTAATATACCAACAACAGAATGAACATTTTTACTAGGTGTTGTTACCATCATACTTTTTATTTCTAATTCTTTTCCAACTAGTCCTTTTGGATCTTTTATCATGTTGTTTCCATCTAATATGAAGTCAATTGGCATAAAGGTTATAATTTCTCTATTTTCATCTAACTTATCTTTAACACTGTCTTGAATTGCACTAAGAATATCATTACCATCTACTTTTGAATCTTCACTTTTTATTAAAGTTTTACCACTTACTATATTGTAATTAACATTATAAGAAGGTATATTTGCTATAATCTTGTCTATTTTTATACCGAGTTTTCCTTCTACTATAGTTATTGCTTCTTTTATACAGCTTATAGTTTCGTTTGCGTCTACAATTAAACCATATTTTATACCTTTAGATTTCACAGAAGAAGAAGCAAGGACATTTATTTTGTCTTTGTTTATTTCAGAAACCAATATTTTTATAAAGTTGGTTCCAATATCTATACTTGTATATATCTTCCTCATTGCAACTCCTATATTAATATAATTATACTATAAATTCGGACAATTTATCAATCACTTACAAAGAAATTTCCATAATCTAAATTCCAAGTTCCTGTTTTACCTTCTAGACTAGATAATAATTCATTATAAAAGTTAATATCTTCAAATTTTCTAATATTTATATAAATTTGAATTTTATCTGTTGTTTTTATTAGAAATCTTTCATTATCGTGATCTTTTGGAGCATATTCTATTTCAGACATTTTTAAGAATACATCATTTTCTACTAAATTGATTGCATTTATTAATTTTTCATATACTTCTTTTGGCATTGTATTGTTTAAAATAGGAACACTATAGTTTAAATCTGTTGATTTTCCACTACTTAATATTATTTTATCTATGTTTTTATCATAAAATAAGGGTTTATATTCTTTTATATTTAATATTATAGTTCCGTTTATCTTTCTTTTTATACTTGCTTTTTCTATTAAATTATTTTTTAATAGTTTTGATCTTATTTTAGAATTAGTAGTAAGTATAAAACTTGGATAATTTCTTATACCTGCGATATCTATTACCTCTTGATCTGTTAAATAGTTATTGTTTTCTATATATATGTTTTTTATAGGGAATCTTAAAATGTAATAGAAAAAACTTCCTACTAAATAAAGGATTAGTAAGAATATTAAAATTTTTTTAATATTTAGTTTTCTCTTTTTTTCCATATCTCCCTACTTTATTATTTCTTGTTCTAAATATAAATCTAAGTTAAATTTCTTTTTTACTTCTGATTTTGCTAGATCAATTAAATCTCTTATGTCTTTTGCTGTTGCGTTACCATGATTTATTATAAAGTTTGCATGTTTTTCACTTATCATAGCACCCCCAATTTTCTTTCCTTTTAACCCGCATTCTTCTATAAGTCTACCCGCAAAATCATTTTCAGGATTTCTAAATACGCTTCCTGCAGAAGGAAATTCTAAAGGCTGAGTCATTAAACGTTTTTGTTTTCTATCTTCAATTAGATTTAATATATTTAATACTCTTCCTCTTTTTAATACTATTTTTGCTTCTAAACAAATATAATCAGAATTTTCTTTTATAAAAGATGTTCTATAATGAAAATTCATATCTTTATTATAAAGCGTCTTTATTTTTAAGTCTGGAGTTAGTACTCTTACTTCACTAACAATATAGCCCATATCGCTTTTATATGCTCCAGCATTCATATAAACAGCGCCCCCTACAGTTCCAGGAATACCAGTTGCAAATTCTAAACCAGTAAGACCTAAATTTGATGCTTTATATGCGAGTTGAATAAGATTAAAACCTGATCCAACTTTTATAACGGTTCCATCTATGCTTAGATCTTTAAATTCTTTTAAATTTATTATTATTCCATCATAAACTTCGTCTTTAAATATTATATTTGATCCATTACCTAAAACTTTATAATTTATTTTGTTTTCTTTTAAAAACTTTATAAGAACAATTAATTTCTCTATGTTTTTAGGATAAGCAATTGTAACGTTACCCCCCACTTTAAATGTTGAGTGTTTAGACATAGGTTCGTTTTCTAAAATTTTACCTATACGCATCTTTTTTATTTTTGACACTATATTCATATTAAACACCTATTAACTTTCTTATATTCTCATATATTATTGTAGAACTATCGCTTTTACTAAACTCTTTTAAGTTTTTTTTCATTTCTTTTAATTTTTTTGTGTCTTCTATTAAAGTATCTATTAAATATACTAATCCTTCTATATTTTCTTCTTCTAATAATATAGATGCTTTATTATTCACTAAATCTAATGCGTTTTTATGTTGATGATTATCGGTTACATATGGGGATGGTATCAATATTGAAGGAATTGAAAGTGCTGCTATCTCGCTTATTGTAGTTGCACCTGCTCTAGATACTATTAAATCGACATTTTTCATATATTTTACTATGTCTTCTATAAATGGATATATTTTTACATTATCTAATTTTATATCTTTAAATCCATCATAATAGTCTTTACCTGTTACAAATAAAACTTCATAACTTTTATCTTTAAAACTTGGTATTATTTTTTTTATCTTATCATTTACAACCATTGAACCTAAAGAACCCATAACTATCATAACTAATTTTTTGTTTTTATTAAAACCAAGCTTTTCTTTACTCTCTTCTTTTTTAGTTATTGCTGATTCACCACATGGATTTCCAGAATAAATTATTTTATCTTTATGTTTTGGTTCATAATTTATAGTGTCAGGAAAAGAAGTAAATACTAAGTCAGAATGTTTTAATAACATCTTGTTTGAAAGACCAAACATACTATTTTGTTCATGTATTACAGTTTTTATATTTAAGATTTTTGCTGCATAAACAACAGGAGCAGATATATATCCTCCAACACCTATTACGACATCTGGTTTAAATTCTTTTATTATTTTTTTAGATTTGATAATAGCTTTTAAATAACAAAAGATTGCTTTTATATTTTTAAAAGTTAATTTTCTTTTTATTCCATAAACTTCTAAACCAATATAATTAATATTTTTATTTGGAATAATGTCTTTTTCCATTCTATCTTTTGTTCCAATATAAAGAATATCTGAATCTGGTTCTTTTTCCATTATCTTATCATATATTGCTAGTGCTGGATATATATGTCCACCAGTACCACCGGTAGTAATAATAGCTCTCATAATCCTCCTAATTTAATTCTTTTAAAAATGTATCTATGGTCAATATTCTATCATCTATTTCTTCTAAATTTACTTCTTTTTTATCCTCTATAACTTCTTGTTTGTCTATTGTAGATACTTTAAATGCTTTTAATATTGTTTCTTTTGTTAAACTAGAACCTATACTTTCTAAATCCATTATGGGAACTTCTGATGATTTAATTATTTTAATAGTGGTTTTAGTTTTTAAACCTATATTGTCTTTAGAGC
>CAZIYD010000020.1:0-10840 GCA_964543375.1 uncultured Muribaculaceae bacterium | reverse complement strand
ACTTTATTAATTCTATAGGTTCAGATGAAGTTGGTACAGGAGACTATTTTGGACCAATAATAGTAACAGCAGCTTATGTATCTAGAAAAGATATAAGTTTTTTAGAAAATTTAGGAGTAAGAGACTCTAAGAAAATAACAGATAGTAAAATATTAAATATAGCACCTTCCATAATAAAGAAAATACCACATGTTAGTATAATAATAAATAACGAGGAATATAATGATACATATGAACAAAATATCAACATGAATAAGATAAAAGCAATACTTCACAATAAAGCTTTATTCTCATTATTAAATAAAGATAATTATCATTATGATATGATCGTAGTAGATGAATTTGCTAAAAAATATGTTTATTTTAGTTATTTAAAAGAAGTTAAAAATGTAGTTAGAAATATAACATTTACTACTAAAGCAGAAGATAAATGTTTATCTGTGGCGTGTGCTTCTATAATAAGTAGATTCTTATTTTTAAAAGAAATTGATAAGTTAAGTAAAGAATTAAAAATAGAAATTCCAAAAGGAGCAAGTACTAAAGTTGATTTGGTTGGAAAAGAGATAGTAAATAAATATGGAGAACATAAACTTAGAAGTATAGCGAAATTAAATTTTAAAAATACTAATAAAATAAAAGATCTAGAATAATCTAGATCTTTTTTGACATCATTTTTTCAATAAATTTAATAGCTCCTTTTGAATTCACTTTATACATAAAGCACATCATCTTTGAGTCTTGTCCTACATACAATTTAAATTTATTTTTCTCTATACCATTTATTATTTGATTAGCAGCTTCTTTTGGTGATAACATCTTTATTTTAGATGTTTCTTCTGTTTGTTTTACTTCTACATTAGAATTTTTAGTAATATCGGTTGCTATAGCACCCGGAAATACTACCATTACTTTTACATTGGTATCCAATAACTCTGCATATAAACCTTCAGTAAATAACTTTAAAGCCGCCTTAGATGCTCCATAAATTGTTTGTCCGGGAAAAGGGAAAAATCCTCCCATACTAGATACGTTAGTAATATTAGCTATTGGTCTTTCTTTTAGATCTTTAATAAACATTCTAGTTAAGTTTACTGGTCCAAAGAAATTAACATCCATTACTCTGTCTACCGTCTTATCATCTAAATTTTCTACATTGACGAATGGTTGAATTATACCCGCATTGTTTATTAAACCATCAACAACATCAAATGTTTTATAATAATCATCTTTAAACTTAACTAAAGATGAATTATCTGCCATATTAACTTGAAAAACAGATAATCTATCATTATTAAGTTCTTTACTTAAACTATCTAAACCCTCTTTATTTATATCTAAAGCAGCTACATATGCCCCTTTAGTAAGTAATTCTTTTACTAGCTCTTTACCTATTCCAGCAGCCCCTCCCGTAACTATAATTTTTTTATTTTTTAATTCCATAATGCCTCCTACTATATAAGTATATATTTATTTATATTTTTTGTAAAATAAATATGTTTAAATATATTAAAATAGTGTAAATAAAAGATGCTATAAAGCATCTTCTAAAGAAAACTCTACATTTTCTTCTATCCATTCTTTTCTTGGTTCAACATTATCTCCCATTAGTACACTTACTCTTTTTTCAGCAAGTACAGCATCACCAATATTTACCTTTATTAAAGATCTAGTCTCTGGATTCATTGTTGTTTCCCATAACTGTTCTGCATTCATTTCTCCAAGTCCTTTATATCTTTGTTTAGATTTAACCATTTCAGTTACTTCTTTCAATTCTTCTTCTCTATATATGTATTTATGCTTTTTAGAACCAAAATCTAATCTATATAAAGGAGGAAGTGCTATATACAATTTACCAGACTCTATTAAAGGTCTCATATATCTATAAAAGAATGTCAATAATAATACTTGAATATGAGCACCGTCATCATCAGCATCTGTCATTATTATTACTTTATCATAATTGCTATCTTTTGGATTAAAGTCATTACCTACTCCTGCTCCAATTGTATAAACAATAGTGTTTATTTCTTCATTTTTAAATATATCTTCTAACTTAGATTTTTCTGTATTTATTACCTTACCTCTAAGAGGTAGTATTGCTTGAAATCTTCTATCTCTACCTTGCTTTGCAGATCCTCCAGCAGAATCTCCTTCTACTAAAAATAATTCGTTTTTTGATGAATCTTTTGATTGACAAGGTGTAAGTTTTCCACTTAAAACTTTTTCTTTTTTACTTCCTTTATTTATTCTTGCTTCATCTCTTGCTTTTCTTGCGGCTTCTCTTGCGGTTTTTCCTTTTAATGCTTTTTCTAATATTGAAGTTGCTATTTCTCTATTTTCTTCTAAATAAAATTTTATTTTTTCAAAAACTATGCTTTCAACTATGGGTTTTGCGATTGGAGTACCTAATTTTGATTTAGTTTGTCCTTCAAATTGTAAAATTGTCTCAGGTATTCTAACAGATAAAATAGCAGTTAAACCTTCTCTAACATCTGTTCCTTCAAATCCTCTATCTTTTCCTTTAACATAATCATTTTCTTTTGCATATTCATTAAACACTCTAGTTAAGGCTGTTTTAAATCCTACCTCATGCGAACCTCCATCACCTGTTTTAACATTATTTACAAAAGATACTATACTTTCAGAATAACTATCAGTATATTGTAGCGCTACTTCTACTTCTATATTATCTTTGATTCCATCAAAATGAAACACATTATGAAGTGGTTTCTTATCTTCATTTATATATTTAACAAAAGCTTCTAAGCCATTCTCATAATTAAATTTTTCTTGTTTTTTATCTGCTTCATCTATTACTTCTATAGTTAGACCTTTAAGTAAAAATGCACTTTCTTGCATTCTTTCACATATCGTAGTAAAACTTATGTGATTTGTTGAAAATATTTCTGGATCAGGTAAAAATCTTACAGTTGTACCTGTTTTATTAGTATTTCCTATTTTAGTAAGAGGTTTTGCTACCTTTCCTCCATTTTCAAATCTAATTAAGTACTCTCCACCATCTTTTCTAACAGTTACTTCCATCCATTTACTTAAAGCATTAACAACCGATGCTCCAACACCGTGTAGTCCCCCAGATATTTTATAACCAGAATCAGAGAATTTTCCTCCTGCATGTAAAATAGTATATATTACTTCTGGTGTACTTTTTCCACTTTCATGCTTTCCAACTGGTATACCTCTTCCTTCATCCATAACACTAATACTATAATCAGAATGAATTATAATTCTTATATAGTTACCAAAGCCATTTATAACCTCATCTATTGAGTTATCTACTATTTCCCATACTAAATGATGAAGTCCCCTTTTATCAGTAGAACCTATATACATACCAGGTCTTTTTCTAACAGATTCAAGACCTTCTAATATTTTAATTGATTTTTCATCGTATTGTAATGCCATATTAGTCTCCTTAACCTTAATAATTATATCATATAAAAAAGAAGTGATTCAACTTCTTTATTTATTGTTTGGTTTTAATGATTTTACTTTTGGTTTATTTTCAAAACCTTGCAATTCTGATTTTAAAATATTTATTCTATATAAGTTTGGATTTTCTTCCATCCTTTGATCTATTCTTTCTGATACACCTTTTGTTAATATATCAGTTGGAATGTTTACAATATATCCACACTCCTTACACCTTTGATAATAAATTTCATCCTTTTTAAACATTTCTTTTTCATTTATATAAAAATCTTTATTACAAGGTGTTGTGTTTTCTGGTCTTTTTAATTTGTCTTCTTCAAAATTTTCATTTGAACAATTAATTTTTAAATTCCAAGGTAATTCATCACTATATGTTAAATATATTTGTTGTTTTTCTTCTTCAGACAAAAATTGAATATGCTCTTTATCTGTTCTATAAAATATTGCCTTTAAAAATATATTATTTTTTAATCCTATATCTTTTTTATCTCTATTTGGTTTAGGTTCTTTTAAAACTATAAAAGAATATAGACGGTTTTTTCCTTCATTTTCATTATTTCTATAATTGTTTATTATAATATACTCATCTAAAACGTCTAGTTTTACTTTTTTATTATCTAGGTCTCCAGATTGATTCATAATAAATACTCTTAATTCTGAAAGTAACCTACTTAAACCAAGTTTTTCATGTAATATTTCTGTATTTGTATAATTATTCTTTTCTTTTAAAAGTTCTAAACCTTCTGCAACTTGTTTTAAATACTTTGGGTTATTTTTATTTTCTTCTAAATACACAAACAAATTGCTTTCTTCAAGTGGAATATCGCTAAGTAAAAAAGATTCTAAATCTAATAATAATTTAGTGGGTAATGTTTTTAAATAAATATAAAAATCACTATTAAACAAATCCAAAATTCCTTGTTTTTTATGAAAAGCATATTTTTTTTGTCTTTCTTCTTTTGTTTCTTTGTGCATATATGGTAATAGAATATATTCTGAATTTTCATATATATATTTATATCTTCTGATAAATTCTTCTTTTACGTCATCTTTTTTCATTAAACCCTCCCATTTATATAATAGCATAAAAAAAGAAGATTAATCTTCTTTCTTAATAAAATGAGTAGCATCTACACCACATACTGGACACAAATAACCTTCTGGAAGTGGTCCTTCTGTTTCATATCCACATACTGTACATACCCATATTTCTTTTTTTTCCATTTTTCCTCCTTACATTTGTTTTTTAAACGATTTCATTACTTGATTAACTTGCTTTTGAGATGGGGTTCTACCCATTTGACTCATCATAGCTCTAACCATATCTTCTGTAATTGGTGGGTTTTCTTTCATATATTTTTGTGTAAAATACTTAGAAACAAAAAATCCAATTACTACTCCTATTACTAGGCCTATTGTTACATATAAAATATCCATCCACATAATTTGCCTCCTATATAAATATTACTAGAAATTGTTCTTTTTTACAATAACTTTTCTACTCTATCTGTTATAGATTTTAAATCTATCTTTTTGATATTGTATATATCTTCTTTATTACCACTAAGTCCAAACTCATCTAGTGTTATTAAATATTTCTTATTATATACGTATTTATACCAACTTTGACTTGACGCAAACTCTATTACTATTGTTTTAGTTCCTATTGGTAGTAATTCTTCTTTATAACTATCAGACTGTTCTTCAAACAACTCCATAGAAGGCATGCTTATTACTCTTATATCTAACCCTCTTTCTTCTAGGGATTCTGCTACTTTAACTGCTATTTCAAGTTCACTACCAGTTGCTATTATTATTCCATGTTTGTGTTTATTTTCTTTTCTTACTATATATGCACCCTTAGATACCATCAAAGCATCTGTTCCATCTAATGTGTTTACTTCGTTTCTTGATAATACTAACGCTGTTGGTTTTTTCTCCTTCAAAAGATTATTCCAAACACCAATTACCTCTTTCGCGTCCGCTGGTCTATAAACTCTCAAGTTAGGAATAGACCTTAAAGATGATAGTTGTTCTATTGGTTGGTGTGTTGGACCATCTTGACCTATATTAATGCTATCGTGAGTAAATATAAATATTGAAAATATATTCATTAAACTTGCTAATCTAATACTTGGTCTCATATAATCAGAAAAGACTAAAAACGTAGATCCAAAAGGAATAACGTTTGATAAAGCCATTCCATTTATTATTCCCCCCATAGCGTGTTCTCTAACACCAAAGTATATATTTCTGCCTATTGGATTATTGCTAGAAAAAGCTCCATAATTATTTAAATATGTTTTAGTAGAGGTTACTAAATCAGCTGATCCTCCCATTAAATTACTTACAAACTTATCTGCTACATTCATTACCTTTGAATTTATTTCTCTTAAAGAAATTCCATTCATATCCGATATATCTTGAAACATATTTAATATATTATATGTTTTTTTACTTTCAAACATAGATTCATATTGTTCTTTATTGGGAGATGTTTCTTTAAACTCTTTATACATGCTTAAATAGCTTCTATATTCTATATGCAATCTTTCAAAAAGATCATTTTGAAATGCCTCAATTGCTTCTTTTGAAACCGCAAAAGGTACATTTCTAATTCCCATATTATCTTTTAATTGAGTTATATCTTCTTCTTTTAAAGGAGAACCATGAACTAAATTAGTACCTTGATTTATGCTGCCTTTTCCTATTACTGTTTTTATTTCTATTATAGTAGGCTTATCTAAAGATGCCTTTGCTTTATATATAGCGTTATCAATATCTTCTAAATTTTCTGAATCACTTACTAATTCATAATTCCAACCCATTGATTCAAATCTATCTTTTATATTTTCAGAAAAAGATAAATTAGTACTTCCATCTAAGGAAATATTGTTTGAATCATATAAAAGAATTAATTTATTTAGTTTAAGATGCCCTGCTAAAGAACAAACCTCATATGAAACACCTTCCATTAAATCTCCATCACTAACTAAAACATAAGTATAATGATTTATTATATTAAACATATTAGAATAATACTTTTCTGAAATTGCCATACCAACAGCATTAGCAAGTCCTTGACCAAGTGGCCCTGTAGTAACTTCTACGCCTGGAGTAAGACCATATTCTGGATGTCCCGGAGTAATTGATTTTGCTTTTCTAAAGTCTCTTAAATCATCTATATTTATGTCGTAACCACAAAAATAAAGCATACTATATAGTAAAGCAGAACCGTGCCCTGCAGACATAACAAATCTATCTCTATTTACCCATTTATTATCCTCAGGATATATTTTTAAATGTTTTAAATATAGTGTATAAAGAATTGGAGCAGCACCCAAAACAATTCCTGGATGTCCACTTTTTGCTTGATTTATCATGTCTAAAGCTAAACATTTAATATTATCTATTATCTTTTTATCGGTTACTGTACTACTTCTTATCACTATATCACATCCTATTATAGATAATTATAGCACAATATTTTAAAACCTTTCTACTTTTCATTCATTACAATTACATTATCATTTATTTTATAATTTTCTGTCTCTCCTCTATTAGCGTTCCATATACAAAACATGGTCATCACTGCAACTCCAAAATATAATTTTACAATAAATATTAATTCCTTTTTCATATTATCCTCCTCTTATACTCCAATTAAAACACGAACAGACGTTCGTGTCAATTGTGTTTCGAACAAATGTTTGACATTTTACATTTGTTGTGTTAATATAAACACATAATAAGAAGGAGTTATATGGAAAAATTAACTAAAAGACAAGATGAAATCTTGCAATTTATAAAAAAATATATTGTAAAGAATGGTTATCCCCCTACTGTTAGAGAGATAGGTTCTTCTTTAGGCTTATCATCACCCGCTACAATTCATTCTCATTTATCTAATTTAGAAGAAAAAGGTTATATAAAGAAAGATGAAAATAAAAATAGAGCATTAGAACTATTAATAGAAAATGAATTTGCTAAAAATGAGGATTCTTTAGTAAATGTTCCATTACTTGGTAAAGTTACAGCAGGTTCTCCAATTGAAGCAATACATAACCCAAACGAATATTTTCAACTACCAGCGTATATGATTCCAAATAGAAAAGAAGTATTTACTTTAAAAGTAAGCGGTGAATCTATGATAAATGCTGGAATATTTGACAATGATATAGTTATAGTAGAAAGAACTAGTGATGCTAGAAATGGTGAAATAGTGGTTGCTATGACAGACGAAAATGAAGTAACATTAAAAAGATTTTTTAAAGAAAAATCTTATATTAGACTTCAACCAGAAAACGATACAATGGAAGATATAATACTTGATAATGTTACCATATTAGGTAAAGCAATTGGTTTATATAGAAAGTTTTAAAACATATATCCTAATAATATCTATTTATATAACTTATTATATCCATATTTAAATACTTGTTTTTGTTTTCTTGTATTTCTTTTAATAATTTGTTGCCAATCTTATAAGCAAAATCAAAATCTTTTTTGCTTATTATTTTTTCGTCTAAAGCGTTCTTTAGTTCATCTTCATCACAAAACATCACTTCCTTTGATTTTGGATAATGAAGAATATCTAAATATAAATCAACATAATATGGTATTTTATATTCTATTCCATTTTTTAAAGAAATATCTATGTAGTAATCTATAATCTTCTTCTTATCATCAACATAAAATCTTATGTTATAGCATTCTTCAAGTGGAGTTAATTCCACTACATAGTAACCATCTTTTATATAGTCTATTTCTTTTCCATCATCTCTTTTTATAGAGAATTTCCCATCCATTTCATTATATTTTTTTATTGTTATAAACAGATTATCTTCTTTTATAATATTTATTTCATAGTTTACTGCTTCTCTCATATATGTGTTTGTAGTAAATTTTGTTCTTTTTTGTATATGTTTTTTTTTCATAAAATCTCCTATATATATTATTTAACTCATTTGTTTTTTATATTATACTATCTTTTTGAAACTTTTATGAATTTTATTTATATAACCATAATTTCTAATATGATTTTAGATTTTTTGTTATATAATAATACTGGAGGTTAATATGTTTGTAGGAACAACTGTTAGGGGTATTCGTTCCCCCATTATAAAAGAAGGAGATAATTTAGAAGATATAGTAATAAATTCTTTAATAAGAGCAAAAGAGGAAGAAGAATTTAATTTTGATGATAGAGATGTTTTAGCAATTACAGAGGCTGTCGTTGGTATAAGTCAAAGTAATTACGCGACACTGGATGATATTAGTACTGATATAAAAAATAAATTAAATTCAAACCACATTGGAGTTGTATATCCAATATTAAGTAGAAATAGATTCGCAGTGCTGTTATCCGCTATAGCAAAATCAACAAAAAAAATAACTATGCTTTTAAGTTTTCCATCTGATGAAGTTGGTAATGATATTTTATATAAAGATGATTTAGAAAAAAATAAATTTAATTTGTCTTCGGTAATAAAAGAATCCGAATATAATAACTTATTTAGCCATTTTAAACACTTATTCACTGGTGTGAATATGATAGATTTTTATAGAGATCTAGTTTTGAAAGAAGATTGTGAGATTGAATTTGTATTATCAAATAACCCTCTTACTATATTAGATTATACTAAAGATATAATAGTTGCTAATATACACGATAGATTTGAAACAAAAAATAAGTTGGAAAAATATACCACAAATATACTACTATTATCAGATATAATGAATAATTCCATTAATGGAAGTGGATATAATAAAGAGTATGGACTACTAGGTTCTAATCGTTCTACAGAAGATAAAGTTAAATTATTTCCAAGAGATTGTGACGTTTTAGTTAACTCTATACAAAATAAATTAAAAGAAATAACTGGTAAAACAATTGAGGTAATGGTATACGGAGATGGAGCTTTTAAGGATCCTATTGGTAAAATTTGGGAACTTGCAGATCCTGTAGTAAGCCCAGGATATACTAAGGGTTTAAAAGGAAGTCCTAATGAAATAAAATTAAAATACTTTTCTGAAAATAAATTTAAAGATTTAAAAGGAGAAGATTTAAATAAAGCAATAAGAGAAGAAATAAAACACAAAGAAAAAGACCTAAAAGGATCTATGGCAACTCAAGGAACAACGCCCAGACAATACACTGATCTTTTAGGAAGCCTTGCAGATTTAACAAGTGGTAGTGGAGATAAAGGTACTCCTTTTGTATATATAAAAGGATACTTCAAAAATTATTCTGATTAATCTTCAAAGTCAGGTATATAATCTATTATATCCTTGGGTTGACATTCTAAATGCTTACATATATCGTTTAATAACTCAAACCTAATAGATTTAGTTTTACCTTTCTTTAATAAAGATAAATTCGCTTCTGTAATTCCTAACATTTTAGATAATTCTTTTGATTGTATTTTTCTATCAGCAATCATTCTATCTAACCTTAAAACTATCATTCTATCACCTCTTTAATTTTAACTTTGTAAATATTTTAACACACAAATTATTGTAAATCAATAATAAATTATCTTTGTAAAACAATTCCATGTAAAAAGGTGTCTTTTTTAAAAATAATTGAACTAAATTGTTCTATTATTTTTTTATTTATGCTATCATGATAATATAGACCGAAAAGATAGGAGAAATGTATGCAAATTTTAGGATTACAGAAGTTAACTTTACTCGATTATCCGGGTTATGTTGCTTCTACTATATTTACTGGTGGTTGTAATTTCAAATGTCCTTTTTGTCAAAACGCTTCATTAGTAAATTACGAAGAGGAAGACTTAGGAGAAGAAAACATATTAGAGTTTTTAAAGATGAGAAAACCATATTTAGATGCTATTTGTATATCTGGAGGCGAACCAACTATACAAAAAGATCTAAAAGACTTTATTAAAAAAGTTAAAAACTTAGGTTATTTAATAAAGTTAGATACAAATGGTACTAATCCAAAAATACTAAAGGAATTAATTGATGAAAAATTAATAAATTATGTGTCAATGGATATAAAAAACTCTAAAGAAAAGTACGATGATACAATAGGCCTAAGTTATGATATATCAAATATCGAGGAATCCGTTAATTTATTATTAGAAGGGAACATAGACTATGAATTTAGAACAACAGTAGTAAAAGACTTTCATGATGACGATGACTTTATTAAGATTGCAAAATGGATTAAAGGCGCAAAAAAATATGTACTACAACAATTCGTAGATTCTGAAAACGTAATAAAAGGTGGTCTTAGTTCTCACCCAAAAGAAAAACTATATGAATTTAAAAACATATTAGAAAAAGAACTAAAAAATGTGGAAATAAGAGGAATATAAGGAGAAAATATGTACAAAGTTAAAAAAAGAAATGGAAAATTAGTTGA
>CAZIYD010000019.1:0-11027 GCA_964543375.1 uncultured Muribaculaceae bacterium | reverse complement strand
GTTCTCTTAGCTGTAGTACATGTTACAATACGTGCTATGATACGTGTTATAATACATGTTATAATACTTGTTATAACACTTGCTATAAAACTTGTTACCAAACTTGTTATAATTAAAGTTTTAAAAAACTCAATAATTAATTATTGAGTTTTTTCTTTGTTCTAACTATATTAAATATCAAATATGTTATAGCTAGTATTATTGAAATAATATTAGTAATTAATAAGATTTTATTTAAATTATTTTTTTTATTTATTTCAAAGTTTAGTAGAATCGCTTCTTCATTTTCATATGTTATTAGTGTGTTTTCTTCTAAATCATATTTATAATAGTTTTTACTTCCATTTTCGATATCCAAACCATAGAAAATAGCGAAATTAGAGTCTTCTGTTATTTTATAGGCTTCAATATAAGCATCATTTATTTTTGTTTTAGTTTCTTTATATAGTTTAAATAACTTATTATCTTTTTTTAAATCTAGAGGTAATATTCTAATTTTATTTAAAGTGATTTCAACGTATGGAGAGTATTTTTTTCCCGTACTATCATATATATATAGATTAATTTTTCCATCTTTATCTTTTAACCCAACCAAAACAAGTTGATTTTCTTGATTATATAGTGATGGTACTAAAACATCATTTATATTGGTAGTATTTTTTGTGAAACCATCAGGTAATTTAAGTAAACTCTCTCTTTTTACTATTGTCATTTTTTCTCCAGTTGTAGTTGTTACCTCTATGGGAGAGGAATCTTCAACGGTAGCCGATATAATGTATTTTTTTACAGAACCATTTTGAGCAGTTACAATTATTTCAAAATTATTTATACCTTCAGTTACTACTTTTTCTCCAGTTCCATCTATTCTAGATCTTGTATCTTCAGCTTTAGCATTTATAGTTATTTTTTCTGTATTTGGTTTTAGCTGAAGTGTGTAATTTAAATTATCTTTATTGAATATAGGACTTATTGTTTCATCCAAAACAGAAAGAGAACTTAAAAAATTGTTTTTAGAGTATGATGCTTCTAACTGTGCTTGTGTTAATAGTTTCAAAGAAGAAGTACCAGCGGTTAATGACATTGTTGTCTCTCCCCAATCGTATCCTGCATAAGACTTAACTCCTATAGTTGCACTTCCAGAAGCTAAAACTTTAAATTTGTAAGTGTATGCCTTTGATTTTATTGTTCCATTACCATAGTCTGCAACATAAATATTTCCACTTTCTAATTTTAAAATAGAGGGGTTGTAGTTCAAACTAAATTCCCAAGATCCAAGGGGAACGGTTGAAGAAATTGTAATTGTAGTTGTAAATGTTTGACCAACAATAACTGTTTGTGATGAACTTTTAACTGCGATATAACCATTAGCGGCTTTAACATTTGTTTTCAAAAATAATGTTAATCCAATAATTATTAAAAATATTTTAATTATTTTTTTCATAGTTTTCTCCTATAACCTTATTTCGCCTAATATGTGCTTTTGTATTCTGAGTAAATCGAGTATATCAACTGTTTTGTCATTGTTAGTGTCTCCTGCTACTAAATAAGAAGAATTTAATAATTTAGATTTTAATATATGCCTTTGTATTTTAAGTAAATCTAGTATATCTATTATTCCGTTTCCGTCAACATCACCAGTAACAGCGACTTTATATATAATGGTTTCATTTGATGTAGTCTTTACCATTATCGTTTGATCTGTTTTTAAATTAGTGTTCATATCGGTTATTATTCCTGTTGAATCATTTATTGATATTATTGAACCGGGAACATTTGATAATATTTTATTAACTATTGTAGAAATTTTAGTATCTATTTGATTATTTGGGATTATATTATCGCTTATTACTCCTAGTTTATTTGATAGTTCTTCTATAGATATAGTTTTTTCTACTTTTATTATATTGATTTTATAAGTTTTTATTTCTCCATTTTCAGCAGTTACAATTATAACTATTTCAGTTGTTTCATTTATCAAAGATCTATTACCGTCTCCGGATACTGTACTTAAAGAGTTCTCAGCAGTTACTTTTATATTAATATCTGTTTTATCCTTATCTACAAAATAGGTGTATTCTAATACATCCTTATCGAATCCAAATATTGTTTTGTCATCAATAGATAAATCACTTAAATAGTTGTTTTTATTCCCAGAACTAGGTAAGGATGTAGAAGGTGGCATTTCTAAATATATTGGAATTGAAAATATATATGTATTAGATATTAAATTAGAATCAACATATGATTTGTTTGTTGTATATGCTTCGCTAGATGGTGCTTGTATATTGGTCATATATTGATGTGTATGCGCTGAATATCCAGAATAAGGAGATGTGTTAAACTTTTGAAAATATAATGTATTTTGTCCTTTTGATATATATCCACTAGATAAAAAAGATGCTCCACCATTTATTGCTAGCTCCCAAGAATTCCAAGGTGGTCTTGTATTATTTTTATTGTCTACAATGCCCGCTGCATAAGCAAGACCTCTAAGTAATGGGTTATATCCATAAGCACCAATATTAAAAAAATTATAATATCCAGAATAGCTTACACCATTCCATTTAAATTCTTTTCCGCTTGTTGCTGCATTTCCATTTATTGTTACCTCTTGTCTAATTCTACTTGCTAAGTGTGCCGGACTTATGTTGTTTGCTTTTCCAGAAGTATTTAAAAGATTTGCAAAATCATCTGTTCCAAGAGCACCCCCTTCAAATATATCTTTTACTATATTTGGATAACTTGCTTCATAACTTTGATCATACCCTAAATTTTCAAACATAAATATGTATCTCTCATTTAAGAAATTTCTAGGGTCCATATAAAAAGAAATAACCCCAGTATTTGCATTATACCAATTTGGAACTTCTGCTAGTTTGTTATTTAAGATATAATTTTCATTTGAAGATTGTATATAATTTTTTCCAGTTTGTGCATTTAAAACATCAGACCACTTTAGATTGGTTTGAACAGGGTTAAATTTCCAATTTGGATATTTACTATGTAGAAAACTCAAATATGGGAAATAACTTTCTGGAAAACCAGCAGATTTTAGAGTTTCTTCATAAGCTTCATCTTTTAGAGTTATATTGTTTTTTATAATAACAAAGTCACTACATACATAACCAATTGACTTACCATCATAGTATTTGACTTTATACCAACTATTTTTGCAACCATTCCCACTTGGCGCAGGCTCAAGTATGGTTAAATTTGTACCAAGTATTAAAGTACCTTGTGAAGAATAATTTGTTCCTGGACCACTTCTAACATTAACAGTATTGCTATATGTTCTAGCAGTCCAACCACTTGTATTATATTCTGGATTCTTATTTATATTAACGTATGTACTACATATATAAGCATCATTATTGTTATATTTAAATTTATACCAACCATCATTACATCCATCCCCTGGATAAGTATTAGTATCCAATAGTATAATAGGATCTCCATAAGTTGTTTCAAATAAAATATTGTTTGGATCACTTGCTGTAGGGGCACTTCTAATTCTAACTCCTCCACCAACTATTGTTCCTTCAATCGTTGCATTGACAAAAGTTGGGAATAATAAAAACAAAATTAACAATAAAAACAATCTTTTTTTCATAATCCCCTCCTTTATTCATATCTACTATATTATACTAAGATAGTATTATAAAATACATAAGACATAAAGTAATTTAACTATTATTTACACAATTTGTGCTATAATTTAAAAAACAAATTAATAAAAAAACCAAAAAACAAATAAAAAAACTTGACAAAGTTGTAAATATGTGTATAATAACGAGCATCTAAAGAAAAAAAGGCACATAAATGTGAAAAAGGGGGATTTTATGGAAAATCGTGTTTATGTAGAAAATAGGGATAATTTTTGGAGAGACTTATTAGTAAGAATAGCGCTAATACTTTTGTTTATATTCTTGCTTATATGGTTATTTCCTATGCCAAAATTGGAAACTTTCTATGATAGAATATTTGCCGACAATATAAAAATAATGCAAGAAGCCGCAAAAGATTACTTTAATGTAGAAAGATTGCCAAAAGAAATGGGCGAAAAGAAGAAGATAACATTAAGAGAAATGATAGACAAGAAGATGGTATTACCTTTCTTAGATAGAGATGGTAATGCTTGTGATTTTGATAAATCATATGTTGAAGTAATCAGAATGGAAACAGAATATGTATTCAAAACCAACTTATCTTGTCCAACTAAGACAGATTATGTAATAAATCATCTAGGTTGTTACGATGTTTGTGAAAGTGAATCTTGTAAGGAAGAAGAATTAGCAAAATTAATAGAATATCAATATTCTAGATCTATAGATAAAAAAGTAATAGATAGATACAGTTGTCCAACTGGATATATAGTTAAAGGAAGTTCTTGTATAAAAGAAAGTAGCATAATAGATAAAATAGCAGCTAACTTAACTTGTCCAGCAGGATATACATATAATACTAATTCAGACATTTGTGAAAAAAGTGTATCAAAAACAGTAAATGCTGATATGACTTGTCCATCTGGATATGCATATAATGAAAATTCTAAAGCTTGTTTAAAGTATATAACAAGAGATGAGAAGCCAAATGCAGTTTGTTCAAGTGGAACATACAATGCAACAACAGGAAAATGCGTTATAGGAACATCTTCATCTTATGGAGCAACAAGAACTTGTTCAAGTGGAACATATAATTCTTCAACAGGAAAGTGTGTTATAGCAAGTTCATCATCATATAATGCAACTCCATCTTGTTCAAAAGGATCATATGATAGTGGAACTGGAAAATGTAAGGTAACAACAAATAGTTCTTATGCAGCAACACCAAATTATACAACAACACCAGGAAGAACATATGCAGCAACACCAAACTATAGAACATATACATCAACTATTGCCGCAACAGAATCAAAAAAATGGTCATGTCAAGTATTTGAATATACATATTTAAAAGGAAATACTTCAAGCGAATTATTTACAAGAACATATATAGGTAGTGAGCCTAGATACACATGTTATACATCTCCATCATGCTTAACAACATATTATAAATATAATGAGTGTACTGCCGTTATTACGGGAACATGTAGTGATTCAAGTTATACATATAACAGAACTAACAGAAACTGTACAAAACAAGTAACAACAATATCATCATATAGTTGTCCAAGTGGTGGAACATTAAGTGGAACAACATGTAATGTGTCAGGAAGTTCAACAATATCATCATATAGTTGTCCAAATGGTGGATCACTAAGCGGAACAACATGTTATGCAACATCAACTACATATTTAACACCAGCATATAGTTGTCCAAGTGGTGGAACATTAAGTGGAACAAAATGTAATGTATCAAATTCAACTAGTATAAATCCAACATACACATGTCCAAATGGTGGAACATTAAGTGGAACAACATGTAATGTGTCAGGTTCATCAAGTGTTAATCCAACATATACATGTACTAATGGTTCATTAATTGGTGGGGTATGTAAGGTTACAACAATAGATAGAAAAGCACCATCTTATACATGTAATGGAACATTAGTTGGAAATAAATGTACTACTGTATCAAAACTTACATCACCAGTTGATTATGTATGTAAGAGTGGTTATACAAGAGCTGGAACATCTTGCGTAAAAACAATAACTTCTTCATCTATAATAAATGGAACACCAACATATAAACAAGTAAGTTCAACAGAATACAAATGGAGTAGAGAAAATTCTTTAGTAGGATGGGTTAGAACTGGTAAAACAAGAGAAATTACAGTTAAACCTAGCGAAATAGTAGATAATACATTTACAAAATAATTTAATCGATAAAAAGGGGTAAAAGGAGACGGAAGTCTTCTTTTTTTGTGCTATAATTTATTTATAGGAGGGTATATGTATGCAGATATAATAATGGAAATAAATGTATTCAATAATAAACTGTTCACATATTTAATACCTTCTAATTTAAAGATAGAAGTGGGTAGTAGAGTTCATATCCCTTTTGGTAATAAAAAAGTAAACGGGATAGTTTTAAATATAAAAGATGACTATAATAAAGATATAGAACTAAAAGAAATAATAGATTTAATAGATGAAGAACCAATACTAAATAAAGAACAAATAAATCTAATACACTATATGAGAAAAACATATCTATGTACATATTTAGATGCTTATAAAGTAATGATGCCCCCTCAATTAAAGCTTACTAAAAATAAAAATAATATAAAGATAGAAAAAACTTATTATATAAAAGAATTAAAAGAAGTTAGTACAAAAGCAGAATCCAACATATTAAATCTTTTTAATGATAAAAAAAATTTAAAACCAAGTGAAATTAAAAACAAAAAAGCTTTAAATTTGTTATTAGATAAAGGGATACTTGGAATAAAAGAAGAAGAAATATATCGTTTAAACAACAATTATAAAACTATAGATAAAGTAAAACTAACAACCGATCAAAACAACATTTATAAAGAAATTAAAAAAAGTAATTCAAATATCTTCTTACTTAGAGGAGTTACCGGATCTGGTAAAACAGAAATATATATGGAATTAATAGAAGATGCTTTAAAAGAAAACAAAGAAGTAATAGTTTTAGTTCCTGAAATATCTATAACAGCACAATTAATAAATAGGTTTAAAGGAAGATTTCAAGACAAAGTTGCCTTGTTTCATAGTGGACTTTCCTCGGGTGAGCGTTATGATGAATGGAGAAAGATAAAAAGAAAAGAAGTAAGTATAGTAGTTGGTGCTAGAAGCGCTATATTTGTTCCTTTTACTAATATTGGATTAATTATAATGGATGAAGAAAATGATGACTCATATAAACAAGAGAACAATCCAAGATACAATACTATAGATATAGCAACAGAAAGATCAAAGTATAATAATGCTAAATTACTACTAGGAAGTGCAACTCCATCATTAGAAAGCTACGCTAGAGCAAAAGTAAAAAAATATCAATTATTAGAACTAGAAACCAGAATAAATCAAAAAGAATTACCTAAAGTAGATATAATAGATATGAAAAAAGAACTAAAAAAGGGAAACAGCATATTATCCAGTATTGCAAAAGAATCAATAATAGATAAGATAAATAAAAAAGAACAAATAATGATATTAATGAATAGAAGAGGTTATTCAAACTACATTATGTGTAATGAATGTGGAGAAGTTATAAAGTGTCCTAATTGTGATATATCCTTAACGTATCATAAAACTAGTAATAGTCTAAAGTGTCATTATTGTAATTATAAAACCTATATGCCTAAAACTTGTAAAAAGTGTAATTCTGAGTATTTAACTTTAAAAGGAAAAGGTACAGAAAAAATAGAAGAGATATTAAAAAATACATTCAAAGATATACGAGTAATTAGAATGGACAGTGATACGACAACTAAAAAATCATCACACGAAAAAATAATAAGAGATTTTAACGATCATAAATACGATGTTTTACTAGGAACTCAAATGATAGCAAAAGGGCTAGACTTTAAAAACGTAACATTAGTTATAGTAATAGATGCTGATTCATCTTTATATATGTCAGATTATAGGAGTAGCGAAAGAACATTTTCTCTTTTAACTCAAGTATCTGGTAGGGCTGGTCGTCATTATAAAGAAGGAAGTATTATAATTCAAACTTTTAATCCAAATCATTATGCAATAAAGTTAGTAAAAAATCATGATTATGTAGCTTTTTATAATAGTGAAATTGCCATAAGAAAGAAGTTGTTTTATCCGCCATTTTGCTTTATAGTGGCTATTAGAGTACTTTCAAACAACTTTGATTTGGGTTCAAAAGAAATAAACAATATAAATAGAATATTAAAGTCTAGTTTAGATGATAAATATAAAATATTAGGACCCACACTATTTCCTAAAATCAATAACATATATGGTTTTCAAACAATAATAAAATATAAAGAAAAAGAAAAACTAATGTCTGTTTTAGAAGAAATAGATATACATTACAATAACTCTAAAGTAAAGTTAGAAATAGATTTTAGTCCAAATAGATTATAAGTTTTAAAAGTAACTATTATGTTGCTTTTTTTATGTTTTGTGTTAATATATAAACGAAAAAGGGGAGATATGGAAGAAAAGATAATACATTTATCAACTAAAGATTTAGACGAACTTAAATCAAAAGCTTATGTTGCAAGTGGTACACAAGCAGATGTTTTTAATTGTGGCAATGGGTTTCTTTACAAGATATATTATGATAAACCATATATAACTCCATATGAAGAGAATATAAAAGAAGCAATAAAAAGACAACAAAATGTAAAAAACACGTCTCTTCCAAATGGATTAATATACGTAGATGGAACATTTAGGGGTTGTGTACTTAAAAGTTTTTTAAACTATAAAACTATATATTATATAAAGCATATGGATAAATTAACTCAATATAAAATTCTTAAACAATTATTAATGAAGGTAGATGAGTTGTGTTCAAACAATATATATCCATTAGATTTAGGGATAACTCCTTCTAATAATCAAGGGAACGTACTATTTAATGGTTCAGATGTAGAAATAATAGATTTAGATGGTCATTCAGCAAACTACACTAATAGTCATAATAATTATTTTTATCATGGAACTCTTTATGGTGTTGGAAAATTAATACAATCTCTTATGATTAATGCTTCAGTAGATGCTAATTCTTTTTTTAAATCAAAAGAACTATTAGATAATTCTAAAGTTAGTATGAAAGTTTTAGAGGAAGTGATAAACATAGGTTATTGGAAAAGCAAATAGAGTAATCGATTATTGCTTTTTTTATTTACTATGTTATAATATTTATGGTTAAAAAAAACACATGAATATGGATTGGTATGTCAAGTGCCCCAAAGGGGTGGTGTATCAAGAAGAAGTATTCAGAGGAGAAAACGAAAGGAGATTTTTTTATGCCAGTAGTTTCAATGAATTATTTACTTGAAGCAGGAGTTCACTTTGGTCATCAAACTAAAAGATGGAATCCTAAAATGAAGGAGTATATTTATACTTCTAGAGAGGATATCTATATAATAGACTTACAAAAGACTGCAGAAAAAATAGAAGAAGCATATGTTGCTTTAAAAGCTATTGCAGAAAATGGTGGTAAAGTACTATTCGTAGGTACAAAAAAACAAGCACAAGAAGCATCAAGAGAGGAAGCAGAAAGAACACAAATGTATTATGTTAATGAAAGATGGTTGGGTGGAACTTTAACAAACTTTAGAACAATTAGAAGAAGAGTTTCTAGATTAGATGAAATTGAAAAAATGGAAGTTGATGGAATATTTGAAGCCCTACCTAAAAAAGAAGTAATTAAGATAAAAAAAGAACACGAAAAATTAGATAGATATTTAAGTGGTATTAGAGAAATGAAAAAATTACCTAATGCACTTATTATAGTTGATTCTAGTAAAGAATTAAGCGCAATAAGAGAAGCAAGAAAATTAAATATTCCAGTATTTGGAATTGTAGATACAAATTGTGATCCTGATTTAGTAGACTATGTAATACCTGCTAATGATGATGCTATACGCTCAGTAAAGTTAATACTTGGGGTTTTAAATAACGCTATAGCAGAAGCAAATGGATTAGATTTGATAGATTACGTAACAGAAGAAGAAAGACCATCTAAACCTAAAAGAGAACCAAAAGAAGAAACCACTTCAAATAAAGAAGAAGTAGTAGAAAACAAAGTTAAAAAAGAGGTTCAAGAACCTAAAATAGAAAAAAAAGAAGAAGTAAAAGAACCTAAAAGAAGTGACCTAAAAGAGATGACTGTAGTAGAATTAAAAGCTATAGCAAAAGAAAAAGGAATAGAAGGTTACTCAAAAATGAAGAAAGATGAATTATTAAAGAAATTAAAATAAGGAGGCAAAAATGATAACAGCAAGTTTAGTAAAGGAACTCAGAGATAAAACTGGTGCAGGAATGATGGATTGCAAAAAAGCACTAGAAGAGACAAAAGGAGATATGGATAAAGCGGTAGATTGGCTTAGAGAAAAAGGTATATCTAAAGCAGCAAATAAAGAAGGAAGAATTGCAGCAGAAGGTCTAGTAAATATAGTTTCTAGTGGAAATAAAGCATCTATAGTTGAAGTTAATTCTGAAACAGACTTTGTAGCAAGTAATGAAGAATTTATCGGTTTAGTTAATGATATATCTAATTTAGTACTAAATAATGATGTAAAAACAGTAGAAGAAGCATTAAAGTTAACTACTGAAGATGGAACATTAAATGATACAATAATTAATAAAATAGCAAAAATTGGAGAAAAGTTAAGTTTTAGAAGATTTGATTCTTTAACATTAAGCGATAATGAAGTATTTGGTATATATATTCATAATACAAAAAAAATAGCAGTTATAACCGTATTAGAGGGTGCTGATGAAACTGTAGCAAAAGATGTAGCAATGCATGCAGCTGCTATGAGACCTAAATATATAAGAAAAGAAGATGTTTCTGAAGAAGTTTTAAATAATGAAAGAGAAGTTCAAAAACAAATAGCAATTAATGAAGGAAAACCAGCAGATATCGCAGAAAAAATGGTAGAAGGAAGAATAAATAAATTCTTCAAAGAAATATGCCTAGAAGGTCAAGAATTTATTAAAGATCCTGATTTAACAGTATTAGACTACGTTAATAAACATAATGGTAAAATTAAAGCAATGCTTCGTTATGAAGTTGGTGAAGGTTTAGAAAAAAGATCTGATAACTTTGCAGAAGAAGTAATGAATCAAATGAATAATAAATAATTAAAGATTGAGAAATCAATCTTTTTTGTTATAATTTATTAATAAAGAAACACAATGAATAAAAGATATCCCCAACCTTTTATACTGCTTATATGGCAAATAACAAAACAGGAGGAATATATACGGTATCTTCACAAGATGGTGTGTGGACTAAACAATAAAAGTAGATTAATATCTACTTTTTCTATACCTCAATTTATGATACAATGTTCTTAGGTGAATATATGAAAAACATAATAGAAAAAATTTATGAATATAGTTTAGAAG
>CAZIYD010000018.1:0-11238 GCA_964543375.1 uncultured Muribaculaceae bacterium | reverse complement strand
ACATACACTGTCAATTTATACTTATCAACAAAAAAAGATTGAATAATCAATCTTTAATTAAAGTTTATATCATCTTAGATATAGCAAAAGATAAAGATATTATCAATATTATTGAAAGAACAATTAATATGTATTTATATTTTGATTTCTTTTTTACTAATACTTCAAATCTATCTAAATATGGAATCATTAAGTTGGAAATTATTACCGCGATAAATATTCTTTCTGGATTTGGACTTAAAAACCTAATAACAACTGTGATAATTCCAAGTAAAACTCCATTTAATATTTGACCCATATTTGTAGATCCTGTTGTTACAGGATCGTTCATAAATACTGCAACAAAAAGTAAACTTCCGCTTAGTATATTAAACATTGGAAACCAAATACCTACACCATGTCCCAATCCTATTATAAAAGTCATAACAAATACAGTTAGTATGTAACTTAATGTTACTTTCCACTTTAATACTTTAAATATGGATAAAAGGGTAAAAGATATTAATATTAAAAAAGCATTTGTAGTGCCCATTAATCCTGGAACCATACCAAATAAAAAGTTATATAAAGAACCATATGGAGATACTAATTTCTGATAATTAAACGATGTTATATGATTTAAAGGATGCGTTAGATATTTTGTTTTTTCTAATAAGTTAAAATAATTATCATAGTTAGATAACATTGAAGTAAACAAAATCAATATAAATAAATAACCAATTGCTGTTGGATTAAATAAATTTTTACCAAATCCGCCATATAACATCTTACCTAAGAATATTCCTATAAAAGATGCTATAGCGGCAACATAAAGTGGTACCATAGGTGGTAAGATCATTGAAACATATATTCCAGTAATAATCGGATAAAAAGGATTTGTTTTTTTATAACCATTTCTGTAGTTATCTACTTTGGTATATATTCTTTCTGTAGTAATTGCAACTAAAACAGATACCAATATTAAAAACAAAGGATGTAAAACATCGGTTAAAGAGAATTTATGCTCTATATAAACTACAAATACATTTTTGTATATAGAAAATAAAACTATTGGTATAAGTGCAATAAGAAGTTTTTTATATATTGAATCTATATTGTCATCACCTTTTATATGTGGTCCACTATCGATTGCATATTTCATCATTTTACACCTCTTTTAGCTTTTTTTACAAAACTTCTTACGTCTATATTAGAAGGACAAATATATGAACATAATCCACATTCTATACATTTTTCTGGATTTAAATTTTTAGTGCTCTTATTTAAGGCTACTTTATCTTTAATTAAGATAGGCACTATATCAACTGGGCAAACATCGTTACATTTACCACATCTAAAACAAGGATAAACTCTCTTATCTATAAAGTCATCCATAAATAATATAGCATTTAAATTAGCAGTTACAACCAAATCATCTATTGGAAGTGCTCTTCCCATCAAAGTTCCACCAGCAATACATTTTATTGTATCATCTTCTACCAAATCAATTTTATCTATTAAATCAACTAAGTTAGTTCCGATTTTTACAATAGCGTTAAATGGTTTTTTTACCCTATCTCCACCTATAGTAATAATTCTTTTATCTATTACTGAGTCATTCTTTATCACTTCATATATAGAGTATATAGTTGAGATACTATTTACTACTATACCTTTTTCTTGTGGATAATCTTTATATTCAAGGTTTAACACATCTTTTACTAAAGATCTTTCCCAACCAAAAGGATATATATCTTTTACACTTACTATATGTATTTTTGATAAGTCTTTTGTATATTCAGAATACATATCAATTAAATCAGTATGTTTTTCATTTATAGCAATATAACAATTTCTAATATTATTTACTTTTATTATATACTTAATAATTTCTATTATTTCTTTATATTTATTTTTTGATATTAAATAGTCACTTGTTATATAGGGTTCACACTCTACTGCGTTTACTATTAAAGTACTTAGTATAGCATCATACTTTATATATGATGTAAAACCAGTTCCACTCATTCCAATTACGTTATATTTCTTTAGTCTTTCTATAAACTCTTCTTTAGTTAAATTGGGTAATTTATCTATTTCTTTTTCTAAGGGTTCCTTACCCTTTTTTTCTATTACTACAGTATCAATTTTGCTTCCATCTAAATAAGTATATTTATCGATTTCTTTTACAATCCCATTTATAGGAGATAAAATTTCATAATCTATCTTGTTGCTTTTTATTATTGGTGTGTTTTTCTTTACTTTTGAACCCACATTAACTAAAGGGCTACAATCTATTGAACCATTTACTATCATTGGTATATAAAAAGTTTTAACATCCGTTAAATCTACTAATTCTTCTTTAGATAAATAATCTTTATCAATAAATTCTATTTTCTCCATAAAATCTCCCTTTATTATTCATTAATATTGTACCATTTTTTAATAAAAAAATAAACCTTTATGTAAGTTTATTTCTTTCATATATAGATACTTCTTTATCTATGTATATCTTTAAATTTGTTTCTTTGCTTACTTTTATAAAGCATAGATCAGATATCACTAATTCTTTTGAGTTATCTATATTAAACTCACTATACTCTTCTTCATCTAATTTATATGTTTTTTCTATATTTAACTTATCAGATCCAAATATAACTATACTATTTTTTCCTATTGAAGTGCATTTTATATATCCATATTTATCTAATTTTATAACAGCATCATTTTTAAACTGAAATATCATTGGTTTTATTTCTTTATTTATAGTTAGGTTTTTTATATCATTAAAAGGTACTCTTCTAAAAATACTTCCTTCTTTTACTATTCCAGGAGTATCTATTAATAAAATATCATTATTTAATTTAATTTCTATGGTATTTAAAGTAGTAGATGGATATAAACTAGTTGTAATATTAGGGTCCTTATTGGAATAATTTTTTATTAGTTTATTTATTAAGGTCGATTTTCCACTATTGGTGTACCCTATTACATAAACTTTATTAAAACCTTTTGATAATATTAAATTATATAACAAATCAATATTATGATTGTTTATACTACTTATTATAATATAATCCATATATCCTGGATAATATTCTTTTAACTTTTTTAGTATAGTTTTTTCATTTTTAGACTTTGGAAATATATCTCTCTTATTTAAGATAAGTATACTATTTTCTTTTCTTTTACCTAATATATCTTCGTTTGGGATATTTAATATATCAACTAAATGAAGTATTAATGAATCATCCCCTCTTATTATTTTTTTTATGTCCAAATAATAATCATTAGAAGAAAAAGTTAAATATTCACCATAATTCTTTAATCTAAAACACCTCTTACATAAAGAAGTATTTAAGTTTTTATCTATATATCCAAGTAGGGATTCATCTTCGGTTTGTAACTTTATTCCACAACCCAAGCATTTATTCATAGTATTTTCCTTTTTCAAAACCTAGTTTCTTAAGTCTTAATCTTATTATTTTTTCAAAAAATCTATTTATTTTTGTAAATATCCATTCTTTTCCACTTATTCTATCTACTAAAATAGTATATATTCCAACTCTATTTCCTCCTAGAATATCGGTAATAAGTTGGTCTCCAATTAAGGCGATTTCATCTTCGCCATATCTATATTCTTTTATTACCTTTTTGAATTTTTTCTTAAATGGTTTTCTAGATTTAGCGGAACAATCAACTTCTAGTATTTCTTTAAATGGTTCTATCTTTTTCTTTCTAGCATTAGAAAATATTATTACTCTAAAACCTATATCTTTAAGTTTTTGAATCAAATCTATATTTTTTTTACTTGGTCTTTTCATATCAGTTTTTATAATAGTATTATCCAAATCAAAAAGTAAGCATTTTATACCCATGCTATTTAACTTTTTATAATCAATATCATATATACTTTTCTTATACATATCTGGTTTAAATTTGTCTAACACACAATCACCTATAATAATTATACTAGATATTTGAATAAAAAAAAAGATAATGTTGTATTTTATATTGAATTAAGGGAACATTTTTAATAAAAAAAGGAATGTATAATATAAATGAAATTAATAATTAAACTATATCAATCAATATTTCATTCATTTTATATATCCAAGAATCTTCTATTTTAATATAACCATCCTCTATTACTATTTTATTCTCTTTTATATGTTTATTTAGTAAAATTTCTATCTTGGTGTCATATCTCTTATTAAACTTTTCTATATTTATACCTTTTAATTTTCTAAATCCGAGCATTAATGCATATTTGATATTATCATCTTTAATATATATCATATTATCTTCATAATCATTATTTAAATACTTAGTTATGTTTTTTGTATTATCAAACCTATAATCTCCTAAATATGAAGATGCCCCTAATCCAAAACCATAATATTCCTCATTATCCCAATAAATATTATTGTGAATGGATTCATAATTTGTTTTAGAGTAATTGCTTATTTCATAATGTTTATATCCATAAGACGTTAAACGATCTTCTACTACCCTATACATCTCATAATCTAAGTCCTCGTCTATTTCTTTTACTTTATTTATATATAACTTTGTATGCGGTTCTATCATTAATGAATAACAAGATATGTGATTAGGATTTAAACTTAAGAAAATATCTAAATCTTCATTTAATTGTTCTAATGTTTGGTTTGGAACAGCATATATCAAATCTAAATTAACATTGTAAAAACCAACTTGTTTTATAAAATCTAAAACTTCAAAGGTTTTTGATTTTTCCCTTTCTATACCCAGTGTTTCTAAAATTTCATTATTAAAAGATTGAATACCAATACTAAGTCTATTTACACCATGTTTCTTTAAAAGTATTAGTTTTTCCCTATCTAAACTATCTATATTACATTCAAAAGTAAATTCTTTTAATTCACTCAAGTCTAATTTGTTTATTATTTCAAATAAATATATTAATTCATTTATAGATAAACTAGATGGAGTTCCCCCTCCAATATATAAAGTATAGATCTTTTCTCCACCATATCTTTTTTCTATTTCTTTTTTTAATGAATCTAAATAAGACATAACAATAGATTCATTATAAAATATTTTCGTAAAATCACAGTAAGAACAAATATTTATACAAAATGGTATATGTATATAAACAGATTTCATATTACTCCTCATCTTGGCTTAATACAGATAAGAATGCTTCTTGTGGTATTTCAACACTTCCCACCATTTTCATTCTTTTCTTACCTTCTTTTTGTTTTTCAAGTAGTTTTTTCTTTCTCGATACATCTCCACCATAACACTTTGCAAGAACATTCTTTCTAATAGCTTTTATATCAGACCTTGCTATTATTTTACTTCCTATAGCAGCTTGTATAGGAACTTCGAATTGTTGACGAGGTATTATATCTTTTAATTTATCTACAACTGCTTTACCTCTTTTATATGCAAAATCTTTATGTACTATTGTAGATAAAGCATCTACTTGTTCTCCATTTATAAGAACTTCTAATTTTACTAAATCACTTGGTCTATAACCTATTACTTCATAATCAAATGAAGCATACCCTTTTGTATAAGATTTTAATTTATCAAAAAAATCATAAACTATTTCAGAAAGTGGCATTTCATAATGAATATTTACTCTAGTTGGAGTCAAATACTCCATATTAATAAATGTTCCTCTTTTATTTTGACATAATTCCATTATAGGTCCTATATATTCACTAAAAACAATTATATTAGTAGCAATATAAGGTTCTTTTATATCTTTTATTGTAACCCTATCTGGCATATCAGATGGATTTTGAAGACTCATTATTTTACCATCAGTAGTAGTTAGTTCATAAACGACAGATGGTGAAGTTGCTATTAAATCTATATTAAATTCTCTTTCTATTCTCTCTTCTATTATATCCATATGAAACATACCTAAAAAACCAACTCTAAAGCCAAATCCTAATGATTCTGAGGTTTCTGGTTCAAAAGTTAAAGCAGCATCGTTTAATTGTAATTTTTCTAAAGCTTCTTTTAAATCGTTATACTTTTTTGAATCAATTGGAAAAAGTCCACAATAAACCATTGGTTTCATAGGCTTATAACCAATTAACATCTCACTAGAAGGATTAGATTCTAAAGTTATAGTGTCTCCAACTTTAACATCTTTTATATTTTTAATGGCAGCAGTTATATATCCTACTTCACCAGTATTTAATACTTCTCTTTTTTCTTCATTTGGGGTATAAACACCAAGCTCTACAACTTCATAAGTTGCTCCTGTTGATAACATCTTTATTTTATCTCTTAATTTTATACTTCCATTTACAACTCTAACTAAAGATATTACTCCTCTATAACTTTCATATTCAGAGTCAAATATTAAAGCTTGTAATTTATTCGATGTTGCTTTAGGATGTGGTATTCTTTCTACTATAGCATCCATGAGTTTATCGATTCCAATATTTGCTTTGGCACTTACTAATATAATTTCTTCTTCTAAAAATCCAAAAGTTTCTATTATTTCTTTTTTTACTTTGTCAATATCTGCATTAGGTAGATCTATTTTATTTATTACTGGTATTATAGTTAAGTCTCTCTCTAGCGCTAAATATATATTTGCAAGCGTTTGTGCCTCTATTCCTTGAGAGGCATCTACGACTAAAATAGCGCCCTCACAAGCAGCTAAACTACGAGATACTTCATAAGAAAAATCGACATGTCCAGGAGTGTCTATTAAGTGGAATAAATATTCCTTATATTTAAGTTGTACTGCATTTAGTTTTATAGTTACACCACGTTCTTGTTCTAAATCCATAGAATCAAGCATCTGACTTTTCATATCACGAGTACTTACGCTATTTGTATATTCCAATATTCTATCGGCTAAAGTACTTTTACCATGGTCTATATGCGCTATAATACTAAAATTTCTAATGTTTTCTAAGTTCATGTAATCACCAATAAAATTATATCACAAAAGTTAATTAGTTTTGTTTATGTTTGCTATTTCTTTATCTAGCTTTAATATTTTTGATTCTAATTTTATCTTCTCATTTTCAAGATTTTCTTTTTTTTCTTCAATTATTCTAAGTGCTATTACTCGTCTAAATTCTTCAATTTCATCTTCTTTTAAATAATTAGCATAATTAGAAAGTATCTCTCTTTGATATTCTCCTGAAGTATATCCACCAAAATTACCACAACTTTCAATAGTATACCAATTATCATAAGATTCATGTTCTTCTTTTGTCCAAGTGTGATTTAACCTCTTTATAGCATAATCTCTTTTTTTATTGTATTCTTCTATACGTTCTTTTTCTTGGTTTATTTTGTAATTATTTATATGTTTTTTTATAAAATCTAAAAACCCCATAAAATCCCCCTATTTTAAATATTCTATAAAACTAGGCAACTTTAAATTACCAAATATTGTCTTTCTTCTAACCATGAATCTATCAGTATCATATGTACTATATCCGTTTGTATTCCATTGTCCAATAAATGCCATTTTAAAACCTGCTTTTTTTAAAGCGTTTATAGCATTATCATTAAAGTCAAAGAATGGATATGCAAAATAATTAGAACCATTTAATTTTTCTTGACTTAATTTCAAGTCTTTTATTATATTTTCTTCACTTTCACACAACATTTGACCACCTTGACTACTTGGTCTATTAAGTGGACATTTATAATTATTGTGAAGATTATCGCTGTGAGATTCAAATCTAGCATATTTAGAGTTCATATATTTAGAAACATCTGTTTTGCTAGTTATTATAAAGAAAGTTGCATAAACTTCATATTTTTCAACTAAAGGTATAGAGTTTTCTAAAAATATACCATCATCTAAAGTAAGCGCTACTGTTTTTGTAGGTATTCTAATTTTCTTATCTAAAAACATTTCAACTTCTTCTAAAGTTAGGGTTAAATAATCATTATCATGCAAATACTTCATTTGTTCTTCAAATTGACTTATTGGATGACATATTTCAATAGAGGTACATTTTTGATCAGGTCTATAAACAGTATGATAAGTAAATGTTCTTATGTTATCTCTAGTTTCAATATCGGTATTTTTATTTTCTTTAGTTTTTTCTATATCTTTTAGATAATATAAATCACCATTAAATTTAACTCCATACTTATCTATTTCTTTTATTATAATTGGCATATCAAAAGACTTATTTATTGTAAAAACCAACTTATCATCTTTATCATAAAACTTTGTTATATCTTTTGTTACAACATTTTGATTCCAAACAACATAATCTTCATATCTATCATTTGTTTCAAATTTATCTATTTGATCCACATCAAATATATTTAAATAGTAATCTAAATCATCAATTTTAAAATAAGATGAATTGTTTTTTTCTATTTTTATTTTAGTATTAGACTCTATATATCCCACTTCTTTATATTCATCATTTTCTTTAACATATAGTTTTGCTTTCTTATTTGTAATAGCGTACTTTCCAATTTTTTTATTTTGTTCTATAATTTTTTCATTTTCGTTTGTCATTTCTATCTTGTTTTCAAAAAAGAATTTATATCCTAAGAAAACTCCCATAGATAATCCTAAAATTATTGCTACTATTGTAACTGTCTTTTTCATATTTATCACCCAAATATATAATACCTTTTTATTTAATATTTATCAATTGATTAAGAACATTTTATGTGTTAAAATTGTTTTGAAGGATGGAAAACATATGAAAAAGAATAAAATATTAAAAGCAATATTAAGGATTATAGGAGTTATAGGTTTGACTTTAATTACAATTATATTAACTCTTTTTTTAACACTTAAATTGATTACTAGTAACGTATCTGTGACTGCAAAAGAAATGTTTGTAACTACTATACTTGAAACGGGACAAATGAAGTTTTTAGCATCTTGGTTACTTCCTAAAGATGAGATACAAAAAATAGTAGATAAAAACAAAATGGAAGATTTAAACGAAAAAGAAAATAAAGATTTAATAAATATAAGTGAAGATAATAAAGATAAAATAGAACTAATAAAATTAGGAGGAAATTCATTCGAAGCTAAAATGTTAATAGTAAATGATCCTTCTAGAATTAAACTTGCTACTATTTACCCATGGAGAGAATACGGAGTAGAACTTCATAAACTAGTTGAACAAGCAGATGCTATAGGTGGTATAAATGGTGGAGAATATGAGTCTTCCGGAAACAAAGGAGGACACCCTATGGGGGTTATTGTTTCTGAAGGAAAAATACAACTAAATAGTCCGTCTATAAAAGGTATTACTTTAATTGGATTTGATGAAGATAATTTACTTAGAATAATAGATCTAGATGGAAAAAGTTCAAAACAAGTTGAAGAAATTATAAAAACCGAAAAAATAAGGGATGCTGTTACATTTAGAGATCATATAAGCGCAGACAGCAATCACTTTGTAAAATTAATAGTAAATGGTGTATCAAGAGAAATAAAAGGTAAAGGAAGTGGAGGAAATCCTAGAACTGCTATAGGTCAAAGAAAAGATGGTTCTGTTCTTTTACTTGTAACAGATGGAAGAGGAAAAGATGGACACTTTGGAGCTACTGCTTCTGATTTAATAAAGATAATGAAAAAATATGATGCAGTTAATGCCGCTAATCTAGATGGAGGAAGTTCAACTTCTATGTACTATAACGGAAAATATGAAATGACAAGCGTTACATTATATTATAGTAATTCATCATGGAATCTTCCTGCTGGATTCATAATAGAAAAGAGGTAGTATGAAAAAGTTATCAAAATATAAAAAATTTATAATAGTTTATTTAGGAGTACTTATTTTATTAATGATAGCATCTTTAGCCTATGTGCTTAAGAGCCTATCGACATTCGAAAAAAATCAACCTGAAAAGTTTGTACTTAATCTAGCTAATAAAATTAAAGAAAATCCATCTAAATATGTAAATATAAATAAAGAATATGTTGATGGTTATAAAAATATACTTAAAAGCGAAAAAGTAACAGCAAAAGAAACTGAAGACGGATATCAAATAATCGCAGGTTCTTCTCCCCTATTTAATTTAAAGTTAGAAAAAGGAAAAGAAGTAACTAAGCTTGGAATATTAAAGTTTAATATACTTAGTTTAAAAGAAATAACTCCTACTAGTGAAAATGGTGCTTATTATTACAAAGTAAAGATACCTTCTAGTTTTACATTAAAAGTAAATGGTAAAACTTTAGATAATCCAGTAGAAAAGTTAGTTAATGAAGACTTTGAAGAAATGGGTAGTAAGATGCCTATGGACTACATATATGAGTTAAAGGGTTTAAAAGAAAAACCAAGTATTGAAATATTAAATAATAATGGTGAAGTAGTTAAATACGAAACAGAAGATAATACTATATATAGTTATGAGTTTTATAAAACCGATGACTATAAAAAAGAAGTAAATAATCCAATTGATATATTAGAGTTTGCTAAAAAATGGAGTTTATTTTACACAAAAGATTTAGCAGGAGGAAATGCTGGATTTGATGTATTAAAACCATACTTATTAGAGGGAAATAAAATGTATGAGGCTGCTAAAGCTTGGCCAAAAAGTGTAGATTGGGGTTTCGTTAGCAGGCACATATTAAAAAATCCTATATTTACTAATGAATCAATAAAAGATTGTTATATATATAACGATGATGCATTCTCTTGCATAGTTAAATTAGAAAAGAATATGATAGTTAAAGGCGAAGACAAAGTTGAGACCTTAAATGATAGAATGTTCTTTGTAAACGATAATGGATGGAAATTTGTAAATATGATGTTTATATCAGAATAGGAGATTTATGAAAGATATATTTGTAATAGTACCAACTTATAATCCAGATATTAATATAACTACTAAATTTATTAAGGATTTAGAAAAGAAAGTAGATAATATAATAATAGTTAATGATGGATGTAGAGATGAATTTAATGACTATTTTAAGACATTTAATAAACACACAGTTCTTACTCATCACGTTAACCAAGGTAAAGGCAGGGCCTTAAAAACAGCCTTTAATTATCTTTTAGATAAACATCCAAACTTTAAGGGTGCTGTTGTTGCAGATTGTGATGGACAACACTCTGTAGAAGATATTATAAAGGTTGGAAATGAACTATTAAAAAATCCATATAAACTTATTTTAGGAGCAAGAGATTTTGATCAAAGTGATGTTCCAAGTAGAAGTAAGTTTGGTAATAAAATAACTAGAGGAGTATTTAAAATATTTATAGGATTAAACATAACTGATACACAAACCGGTTTAAGAGG
>CAZIYD010000017.1:0-11913 GCA_964543375.1 uncultured Muribaculaceae bacterium | reverse complement strand
TATATGAATCTGGTGAAAATCAAATAGTAATTCTATATAACAAAAGTTATACACTATTTGAAAAATTAGAAGAAAATTTAAATTAAGAATCTTACAAAAGATTCTTTTTATATGAAATTTTGATATAATAAGAGAGAAGAAAAATTTATAAATAATATTATAAGAGGAGGGTTTATGGATCTGTCAAAATTAAATGGCAAGCAAAAAGAAGCAGTAATGCATATTGATGGACCTCTTTTAATATTAGCGGGTCCTGGCTCTGGAAAAACAAGAGTTTTAACAAATAAAATAGCGTATTTAATTGAAAATAATCATGCAATGCCAATACAAATACTTGCTATAACTTTTACTAATAAAGCAGCAAAAGAAATGAAAGATAGAGTTTATAAACTTGTTGGGAAATCTGCGTTTGATGTTCAATTATCTACTTTTCACTCTTTTGGTCTTAGAATATTGAGAGAAAATTATCAAGAATTAGGTTTAAATAAAACATTCACTATAATAGATGAATCAGATAGTTTATCTTTAATTAAAAAAATATTAAAAGATTTAAATATAGATGAAAAAATGTTGAGTCCTAAATATGTAAAAAACAGAATAAGTTCATCCAAGAATTCTCTAATAGATGTCTTAGAATATAGTAAATATTCTAAGGGTGATATAGAAGAAAAAGTATATGAAATATATAAAAAATATCAAGAATTATTAATCAAAAATTCATCTGTAGACTTTGATGATCTTCTTTTTATGCCTGTTAAATTATTTAGAAAAAATAAACAAATACTAGAAGCATATCAAGAATTATTTAAATATATATTTATAGATGAATATCAAGATACAAATGAAGCACAATATGTACTTGCTAAAATGATAGCCTCTAAATATCAAAATATTACAGTTGTTGGAGACGAATCTCAAAATGTATATAGTTGGAGAGGTGCTAATTATAAAAACATATTAAACTTTGAAAAAGATTATAAAAATGTAACTACAATTCTATTAGAACAAAATTATAGATCTACAAAAACAATATTAAATGCCGCAAACGATGTTATAAAAAACAATAAAGAAAGAAAAGAAAAAAATCTTTGGACAAACAATGACTTGGGAGAAAAAATAAAATATATTAAGGCTATTGATGAAAAAGACGAGTGTAGAATAGTTATAGAAGAAATAAAAAAACTAAATCATAAAATAGAATTAAAAGATATGGTTGTTTTATACAGAACTAATGCTCAAGCTCAAATAATAGAAAGAATTTTTTTAGAAAACAATATACCATATAAGATAGTGGGTGCTTATACATATTATAGTAGAAAAGAAATAAAAGATTTATTAGCGTATTTAAAATTAATAAACAATACTAAAGATGATGTATCTCTTATAAGATGTATAAACACACCAAAAAGAGGAATTGGTAAAAAAACAATAGAAGACCTTGAACTTGAAGCAAAACGTCAAAATAAAAGTCTTTTTGATGTTATAAAGGATGGTAAAGAAGGAACTTTTAAAAAGATAATAGAAACCTTAATAAAATCAAAAGATAATATATCACTAACAGAATTAGTAGACTTAATTTTAACTAAAACAGGTATGATAGATGAATATAAAAAAGAAAATACAATAGAATCTATTTCTAGAGTTGAAAACTTAAATGAATTTAAATCTATAACAAAAGAATTTGAAGAAGAAACAGGAAATATATCATTAGAAGATTTTCTTTTAGAAATATCTTTAGTGAGCGATATAAATGAAAATAAATCAGAAATAAATGGTGTTTCACTTATGACTCTACACTCTGCTAAAGGTTTAGAATTTAGTTTAGTTTTTGTAATTGGTTTAGAAGACGGAATATTTCCTCACATTAATTCTTTAGATAGTTTAGAAGACTTAGAAGAAGAAAGAAGACTTTTTTATGTCGCAATAACAAGATCAAAAGAATATCTATATTTATTAAATGCTAAGACAAGATTATTATTTGGGAGTAAAACAATAAATCCACCAAGTAGATTTATAAAAGAAATAGATGAAAAACACATAGAAAAAGATAATATTAATGAAGAATTTAATATAGAAGATTCTTTCTACGAAGATGAAGTATTTTATGAAATAGGAGATCAAGTATATCACGAAACATTTAAAAATGGTATTGTTGTTTCTTTAGATAAAGGCTTTGTAACAATAGCGTTTTCAAGGAAATACGGAATCAAAAAATTAATGAAAAATCACAAATCATTAAGAAAGGTTTGGTAATATGAAAGATAAAATATTAGAGTTAGTTAACAAAATAAACCTATGGAATCACGAGTACTATATGTTAGATAACCCATCTGTATCAGATCAAGAATATGATTCTAACTTTAGAGAGTTAAAAAGTTTAGAGGAAAAATATCCAGAATATATACTTCCCAATTCACCAACCCAATTGATTGGATCAACAGTAATAGATAAATTTGAAAAGGTAACACATAAAATACCACTTATGAGTCTAAGTGATGCTTTTAATTATGATGAATTAAGAGCCTTTGATAATAGAATAAAGCAAGCGGGAATAACTCCTAAATATGTTTGTGAATTAAAAATAGATGGTTTATCAATATCTTTGACATATGAAAAAGGAATACTTATTAGAGGAACAACAAGAGGAGACGGAACTATAGGAGAAGATATAACAAATAACGTTAAAACAATTAAAACTATTCCTTATAAATTAAAAAAAGATATAGATATTGAACTTCGTGGAGAAGTTTTTATGAATAAAAAAACATTAGAAGATATAAACAAAGCAAGAATAAAAGAAGGTCTAGAACCATTAAAAAATACTAGAAATGCTGCTTCTGGTAGTGTTAGAAACTTAGATTCAAATATAGCTAAAAAAAGAAACTTAGATTCTTTTATATACCACATACCAAATGCACTTGATTACAATATACATAATCAATATGATTCACTTAAATTTATAAGTGAATTGGGTTTAAAAGTTAACAATAAATATAAATTAGCAAACAATATTGAAGAAGCAATACTATTTATAGAAAATATAGAAAAAATAAGAGAAGAATTACCATATGATATAGATGGTATAGTTATAAAACTAAATAATATAGACGAACAAGAACAACTTGGATTTACAGCTAGATATCCTAAGTGGGCAATAGCATATAAATATCCTCCAGAAGAAGTAATAACAAAACTAGAAGATATAATTTTTACAGTAGGTAGAACTGGTAAGATTACACCAAATGCTGTATTATCACCAACTTTAGTTCAAGGTTCTATAGTAAGAAGAGCAACCCTCCATAACGAGAATAACATAATTGATAAAGACATAAGAATTGGAGATATGGTTGTTTTAAGAAAAGCAGGGGATGTTATACCTGAAATAGTAGAATCAAAAAAAGAAAGAAGAACCGGTAAAGAGAAATCATTTAAAATGATAACTAATTGTCCAATGTGTAATAGTTTATTAGAAGTAAATGAACAAGAATCAAATTATTACTGTTTAAACGAAAATTGTAGTGCTAGAAAAATAGAGTCATTAATTCACTTTGCTTCAAGAGATGCAATGAATATTGAGGGTTTGGGAGAAAGAATAATAGAAGATTTTTATAATATGGGTTATATAAATGATATAAAAGATATATATAAACTTCAAAATCATAAAGAGGATTTAAAAGAATTAGAAGGATTTGGAGATAAAAGTATAAACAAATTACTAAGTAGTATAGAAAATAGTAAAAACAACTCCCTAGAAAAACTATTATTTGGACTCGGAATAAAACAAATTGGAAGCAAAATGGCAAAAACTTTATCAAAGAAATATTTAAATATAGATAACTTAAGTATTGCTACAAAAGAAGAACTTTTAAATATAGATGACATTGGTGAAATAGTAAGTGATTCTATAATATATTTTTTTAAAGATGAATCAAACAAGAATTTAATATCAGATTTAAAAAAATTAGGTATAAATATGAATTATTTAGGTAATGTAGAAATAATAAATAAAGAATCTATATTTTATGACAAAAAGGTTGTAATAACAGGAACACTTTCAAAACCTAGAAGTGAAATTAAAGAAATATTAGAATCTCTCGGGGCAAGCCTAATAGATAGTGTTACAAAAAACACGGATATATTGATCTTAGGAGAAAATCCTGGTTCTAAATACGAAAAAGCAAAGGAATTAAATATTTATATAACGAAAGAAGAAGAACTATATAGAAATATATAGTTCTTTTAATACAAGAATCTACTATTATCTACACATAGAGTTGGTATTTTAGGGGAAGTCTTAATCTTAAAAAGAAGATTATTACTAGAAGGGAGGTTAAATTATGCAAAATTATGAAATAAACGCAGATACTCTTGCAATAATTCCGATAGATAACTATAAATCTAGAATTATTGAAAAAGATTCTATACTAGAAGTAAATCAAACACCAATGAAAATAATAGATTCTAGTTGTAGATACTTTGGGAGTTCTTATAAGGGGAGATTTTATGGAACAAGGCACTTAATTGGTGTAAGCCATAAAGCACCAATCATAATAGAAGAATCAAAAGAAATAATCTTTTTTCCAACAAATTCACCTAGATTATATGAATGTGCTTGGATATCTTTAAAAAATATAAATGATTATAAAAGAAGTTTAGATAAAGTTACAATTACATTTAATAGTGGTTATAATTTAGATTTAGACATTTCTTATGGTTCTTTAGATAATCAAATACTTAGAGCTGCAAGACTAGAATCTGTTCTTAGAAAAAGAAAAATAGTGTAAAATTTTTATAAACTAATTTTAATATACTTGATTTTTAGTTATAATAAAGGTGGTGATAATATGTTAGAAATTGCCTTAGAAGTTTTAAAAAAACTAGAATCAAATGGTTTTGAGTGTTATTTGGTTGGTGGTTATGTACGTGATTATTATCTTGGAATTGAAAGTAAAGATATAGATATATGTACTAATGCTAGGTCAAAAGAAATATTAAAAATATTTCCCAATTCAAAAATTCCAAAGGAAATGTATGGAGCAGTTACTTTATTTTATAAAGAAACTAGATTTGAAATAACAACCTTTAGAAAAGAAATAAGATATGAAAATAGAAAACCAGTAGAATTAGAGTATATATCTAGTTTTATAGAAGATATTAAAAGAAGAGATTTTACAATAAACTCACTTTGTATGAATAGTAAAGGCGAAATAATAGACATATTAGATGGTAAAAAAGATATAGATAACAAAATAATAAAAAGTATAAATAAAGCTGATATTTCTTTAAAGGAAGATCCTTTAAGAATACTTAGAGCGATAAGGTTTAGTACACAACTAAACTTTAATTTGGATAAAGAGTTAATAAGAGGAATAAAGAAGAATAGAAGACATTTAGAAAGTATATCTTATAATAGAAAGATGATGGAACTAAACAAAATATTTGTAAATAAAAATGTTAAAGAGGGTATAAATCTAATAAAAAAACTTTCTATTTCAAAACAATTAAAATTATATGATTTAAATAAATTAGTTTTTGTAAACGATATTATAGGTTATTGGGTTCAATTAGATAAAGAAAACGCTTATGAATATACAAAACAAGAAAAAAATAACATAAAAGAAATAAGAGAATTAATTAAATTAAAAAGAATAACCCAAAAAGAACTATATAAATATGGATTGTATATATGTTCTGTTGCTGCTCAAATATTGAAAATAGACAAAGAGGATATATATGAATTAAATAAAAACTTACCAATAAAATCACAAAACGATATAAATATAAAACCTGAAGAGATTTTAGAAATATTAAATAAAGAACCAGGTGCTTGGTTAAAAAGTTTATATGGTGAAATAACTACAAATATACTAGATAATAAATTAATAAACGAAAAAGAAACCCTAAAAACATATATAAAAAACAAATATAAATGATATAATTGTTTTGAGGAGTTCTTATGGATAACAATATAATAAAAGTATTAAAGGACAAGAACTATGTTGTTCCGAGTTATATATTAAAAAACTATAAAAAATTAAAATTAAGTTTAGATGCTTTTGTAATGCTTATTTATTTAATAAATGTAGAAGAACCAATTTCTTTTGATATAAAAAAACTATCTAAAAAGTTAAACTTAAACAAGAAAGACATAATGTTTTCTGTAGATGAACTAAAGAATCAAAAGATAATACTTATAAAATTAGAAGAAAACAAAGAAAAGCGTTTAGAGGAAAACATATACTTAACACCACTATATGAAAAGATTTTTATAAACGTAATAGATGAAAAAGAAGTTGAAGAAGATAATATATATTCAAACTTTGAAGAAGAGTTTGGAAGAACGCTATCTCCAATAGAATATGAACTTATAAATAGTTGGAATGATTCATATAGTAAAGATATAATACTAGAGGCTTTAAAAGAGTCGGTATTAAATGGCGTTAAAAATTTAAAGTATGTAGATAGAATACTTTTTGAATGGAGTAAAAAAGGTATAAAGAGTATAGATCAAATAAAAAAAGATAAAGAAATATTTTCAAAAAGAAAAGAATCTAATGTTGAAATACCAGATTTTGATTGGGTAAATGATGAAGAAGATATTTGATTATTTTGATTTTTTGTTTCCAAATCCAAAACCCGAATTAAACTATAATAACGAATTTGAATTCCTAATTGCTATAGTATTAAGTGCTCAAACAACAGATATAAAAGTAAATAAGGCAACAGAGGTTTTATTCAAAAAATATAATATAGATTCTTTAATTGATGCAAATATAGAAGACTTGATAAATATATTAAGACCAATTGGTATGTCAAAAAAGAAATCAGAATACGTAAAAAGTATAGCAAAAGCAATAAAAGAAAAATATAATTATAATATTCCAAAAAGCAGGGATGAACTTATGACTCTTGATGGGGTTGGAAGAAAGACTGCAAATGTATTTTTATCTCATATTTATAATATGCCATATATAGCAGTAGACACACATGTTAGCAGGGTATCTAAAAGGCTAAACCTTGTAAATGAAAATGATGATGTTTTAGAAATAGAACAAAAACTATACAAAATAATTCCAAAAGAAAGGTGTTTAAAAACACACCTTCAAATGGTGTTATTTGGTAGGTATAAGTGTAAGGCAATTAAACCTATTTGTTATGATTGCAAATTAAAAGATATTTGTATTTACCCAAAAAAACAAGATTATTAAGTTATCTTGTTTTTTTAAGTATTTTTCCTTCTTGTTTATAAGAGTTGGTTAAAAGTATCAATTGTTCTGGTTCTAATAAGAAAATTTTATATCCTACTGGCAAGTTATAAGGATCCTCTATTTGATTATATATGTATAACGAGTCTCTTAATTCATACTTTGAAACTCCTAATGAATCATAATTATCAAACATATCTCCATAAACTAAATTATACGCTTTATTAAAGTTTTCTCCTTTTTTTAAAGCATAATATTTGTTGTTTAGATTTTCTTTGTTTTCCAAATCAACAGGTTGCGTATCGTATTTAACACTATAAAATTCACCTAATTCTATTAAAATTTCTTCTGGAGGTATTAAAAGAAAGTTACCCACTCTAATTAAATCGGGATTTTCAACTCCATTTAATAAAGCAAGTTCATCATAATAATTTGGGTTTCCATCATAAAACATCTTAGATAACTTTATTAAATTATCACCCCTTTTAATTTCATAAATTATTGTTTTATCTGGATCTCTTTTTATTTCTGCTTTAGATAGTAATGGAAAAGATAATATTGCTAAAGCTAATGCAGCAGATTTAACCCTTTTTAATGTATCCTTTTTCATATATCCTCCTTGATACCTTTATTATATTAATTTATCTCTTTTTGTCAAACAAAAAAATTAAGTAGATAATCTACTTAATTTCAATGTTTTGTTTTATGTTGTTTCCATCAGTTGTTTTTATATCTACACCTTTGTATTTTATGGTGTATTCAATTGTATATGTTGCAGCAGCAACAGTACTTATTGGAAGAGTTGCTGGTACTCCAGGTGTTCTCAATAGAGTATAACTTATATTTGCATTATCAGTTACATCTATTCCATTATTCATTATCTTTATTAAATCTTTAAGTTTTATATCTCCAGATCCAATTGATTTTATAAAATTAACACTATATAAAGCAGATGGTGCTATAATTTCGTTTTCAAATGAATAAGTGGTTCCTATACTACTAGATGCTTTAAATATAGAAAAGGCAGATTTTACCACTATTGTTGTTTTTCCATTTACTTGAGGTTTATCTATTATTATATTGTTAGATATAGTTGTGGTTATATAATGTTCAACATTATCTTCACCTTTATAGTATATATCATATCCAATAACTCCCATTTCTTTCGCAATTTGTTCCTTGTGTTTTGCTAAATACTCATTTGCACTACTTCCATAATAGTTCTTAAAGTGTTTTGTCATATAATCCTCAGTATAATATTGTGGAGTAGGAATTGCTGTCCAAGATAAATTTACTTTATTTCCTGTTATTGTTGCATTTAAATTTGAAGGATTGTCCAATCTTAAATATCTAGGAGATACGGTAGTTGGTTCTGTTCCTCTACTAAAGTATTCTACAACTCTCATATTAGCAGGAGTGTTTTCACTTGGAAGTTGGGCAGGGATTGTATTTAATTCTATAGTGACAGGAACTATACTTTTTGGAGTAATGAATGCTGTTTCTCCTCCTTTTACTATCTCTTTAAATATCATGTTATATAAATTATTTTTTCTACCACTATCTGCTCCTAAGTTATACCATTTATTTTTAGCAGATTCAGCAGTTATTTTATCATATCCATACCAAAGAGCCATAGAATAATCTTGTGAATAACCTGCTGACCATAGATCGTTTGTGGCTCCCCATATTTTCCATTTATTTATAAAATCTTGATCATAATTTGAAGTACCGGTTTTAACAGCTGTTTCATAACCCGGAACTCTTCCTGATGCTCCACTTATACCATCTGTTACAGACCATTTAAGAGCATCAGTTATAACATAGGCTGTAGATTCCTTCATGGCTCTATTTTTTACTGGGGTAAATTCGTCTACATCTCCGCTTTCAGTATATATTATTTTTGTTACAGTATAAGGTTCTATATAATAACCTTGATTTGCAAATGCTGCATATGCCGCTGCCATTTGAACTGGATTACTACCATTATATGCTCCAAGGGCATGAGCTTCATGTATATATCCATTTACTACTTCTGGTTTTAAACCAAGTCCCATAACAAAATTCAATATTTGTTTATTATTTAAAGATTGAAAAGCTCTAAGGGCAGGAATATTTCTAGATAAACCTAGTGCTTCCCTTAATGTTAAAAGGCCCAAATAACTATTATCCCAGTTTTTTATTGATTTTCCATTAGTATAATTGTGTGGACTATCTAAAAATGGTGTATATGTAGACCAATTTTCATACTCTATTCCAGGACCATAATCATAGAAAGGTTTTGCTGTAGATCCGGGTTGTCTATTTAAGTCTATTGCTCTATTAAAACCTCTTTCTACTGATACATTTCTACCACCACTAACTGCGATTAAAGCCCCTGTCTTTATATTAGTAATAGCAATTCCTGTTTGAGTTTTTTCATTAGGCCAAGGAAACTTAGTATTTACCACTTCATTTATTATATCTTGTCTTTTTGTATCTAAAGCTGTATAAATTTTCATTGGTATTTTATATGGACTAAATCCGGTTTTCTTTTCCACTTCATTTATTACTATATCTATATAAGATTGATATGGGTTAACACCTTTATCTCTTTTTTGCTTTAAAAGTGCTTCAATCGGTATTGCTTTTGCAATTTTTTCTTCCTCTTCTGTTATATATCCATGACGTTTCATTAAATATAATACTGTATTTCTTCTTTTTTCTATTCTTTCGGGCTTAGTCCAAGCAGAATCACCATAGTAAGTTGGTGATTGAAAAAGACCCGCAATAAATGATGCTTCCGCTAAATTTATATCTTTAACTTCTTTTCCAAAATAAACTCTAGATGCTTCAGCAACACCATAAACACCACTACCTAAATAAGGTACATTAACATAAAATTCAAATATTTGTTCTTTAGAATACTTTCTTTCAAGCACAAACATAGACATATATATATCAGTGAACTTTCTAATTACACTTACTTTTGTATCTGTAATATTGTTTTTTACAACTTGCATTGTTATAGTAGAAGCACCACCAGCACCGCTATTTCCTACAACTTGACTGGTTGCCGCTTTTAAGAATCTTGGTAAATCAAATCCATTATGTTGATAATATCTAGAGTCTTCAGTAGCTAAAATAGCATTTACTAAAACTTCTGGTATTTCTTCAAATGTAACTTTATCTCTTATTTCTAAACCTAATTTTGTAATTTCTTTCCCGCTAGAGTCATATAAAACTGTTGCTTCTTTTTTATATAATGCATCTGGTTCAAATTTTGGTGCAGTAAGTGCTATATATGCAATAAAAGTAACTAAACCTACTATTCCAACTATTATAAATACTAAAATTGTATTAAATATTATTCGTCCTATATTTTTTTTCTTTTTTCTTCTGTTGGGTTTTCTTTTTCCTTTTATAAAATCAATTACAAGAGAACAAATCAATAAAACACCTACAATAATTATTACTTTTTTTAGCCCAATAGTAAAATATCCTAAAACTGCAACTAGTATTAAAAATGGTAACATCGCAACAGTAACTTTTTTACTTGCTAGTTTTGAATACTTTTTAAATAACCTTTTTATCTTTTTCATTTTTTCCTCCGAAATATAGTCTATCTATAATTTCAATATAATTAACTCTGATATTATAATTTTCTTTTATTATAAAACCCTCTTCTTTAAAGGTTTCAACAGATATAGAACTTTTTAAATTCTTTTCTAAATATTGTTTAAGTTTAACTCCATCTAAATAGTATGTTTCATTTAATTTTTTAAATCTAACTATTATAAATGCTATACCACCATGCTCTATTACTTTGAATATATGGTCTAATTGATGTTTATGAATATTTGATAATGGAAATACTCTACCATTTACTTCTTTGGCTTCAAAATCTATATATTTTCCTTTATATACACCATTATAATCAGTAGTAGAAGGCTTCTCAAAAAAAGCTTTCTTTATTTCATGATCATAGTTTTTATACTCAACTTTTACTACTTTTATTGGTGTTGGTTTTTTATATATTAGAGCAATATTTTTTTCTTTATAATACTCATTAGTAATATTTATATCATATTCCAAAGTCATTCCTCTATTTGAAAAATCAACTTTTTTTATTCCAATTTTTTTAATTTTATTTGGATATTTCATAATACCACCAAAATAATTATACTACAAAAATAACACAAAAACTACCCAAATTATAAAATGGTGATATAATATATTATATAATAAGTATTGATTGACAAAGAAATGCTTTTTTGATTAAATTATGAAAGAGGTGAACCCATGTTAGAAGAAATATCATTGTCTCCACAAGACATTTTAGAAAAAGAATTCAAGGTAGACACTAGAGGATTCAGGCCTCAAGAGGTAGATAGATTTTTAGATGTTATAATAAATGACTATACAAAATTTATTTCTATTGTAAAAAAACTAAGTGAAGAAAATAGAGAACTTTTAGAAGAAAATCTAAATCTAAAAAAAGAACTTAGAAATACAAAAGAAAAGTTAGACATAATCAAAAATACCGATAAAGAAGTAACAAATGTAGATTTACTTAGAAGAATATCTCAATTAGAAAAAGTAATATACGGAGAGAAAGAATAAACTATTTGCAAACGCTGCATACTAGTTATGTAGAGGAAAGTCCATGCTCACACTATCCTTATGGGATAGTAGTGTTCGTGCATAGGGAAAAAATAACCTATGATAGTCT
>CAZIYD010000016.1:219-12003 GCA_964543375.1 uncultured Muribaculaceae bacterium | reverse complement strand
TTAGTTTTGTTCCTTCTCCCGTTAAATTTTTAAGTGCTTCTTCTGTAGTTACTGTATAAAACTCATCTTCTACAGCATCATTATCTTTCTTTTCCCATAAATCTTTAAATCTAAATGCCATTTTATCCCTCCATTATTACTATTTCATTTATATTATAACATATAAATTTAAAAGTATTATTGTTTTTTTATATAGAATTAAAACAATCCTTCTATTTTGTATTTATTTTCTTGTTCAGTTATTTTCATTTTAGTAGCAATTGGTTCTTTAGGTAATCCTGGCATAGTCATTATTTTACCAGCTATACAAACTATAAATTTAGCGCCATTTGCTATTCTTATTTCTCTTATTGTTATATCAAAGTCATTTGGAGCCCCAATTAAAGTTTCATCATCTGAAAAAGAATATTGAGTTTTAGCAATAACTACAGGTAAGTGTTCTAAATTTAATTCTTTTATTTTAGATAATGTTTCTTTTGCACTATCTTCAAAAATTACATTGTTTCCTCTATATATTTCTTTTACAATAGAATTTATTTTATTCTCTATAGAAAGAGAATCTTTATATAGTGGTTTAAATTTACTTTCTTTTACTAAATCTGTAACTTTAATTGCTAGATCTAATGCTCCTTTAGATCCTTTTTTAAATACATCTGATATCTCAATATCTATATTTTTTTCTTTAAAATAGTTTATTACAAAATCTATTTCTTTTTTTGTATCACTTTCAAATTTGTTTAATGCTATAACAACAGGTACATTATACTTTTTAATGTTTTCTACGTGTCTTTCTAAGTTTGGTAGTCCTTTTATTAATGCTTCCATATTAACTTTGTTTAAATCTTCTTTTAATACACCACCATGCATCTTTAGTGCTCTAATAGTAGCAACTAATACCGCTACATTTGGTTTTAGTTCCCCTACTCTACACTTTAGATCAAAAAACTTTTCTGCTCCTAAATCTGCTCCAAAACCAGCTTCTGTAACTACATAATCACTTAATTTTAAAGCGGTTTTAGTCGCTATTATACTATTACAACCATGTGCTATATTAGCAAAAGGACCTCCATGTATTATAGTTGGTGTATGTTCTAATGTTTGAACAAGATTAGGTTTAATAGCATCTTTCATTATTATAGTCATAGCCTCTTCTGCTTTTAAATCTCCTGCAGTAATTACTTTGTTATCATATGTATATCCAATAATAATTTTTTTGAATCTTTCTTTTAAATCCATTAAATCTTTTGATAAACATAGTATTGCCATAATCTCAGAAGCAACTGTTATATCAAAACCAGTAGTTCTTTTAATACCGTTTTTTTCACCTAAAGCAATATCCACTACTCTAAGTGCCCTATCATTTAAATCTATTACTCTTTTCCATGTTACTTTATTAGGATCAATATTAAGTGGATTACCATGAAATATAGAGTTGTCTATCATAGCAGAAAGTAAGTTGTGAGCGGTAGTTACAGCGTGTATATCCCCTGTAAAATGCATATTTATATCTTCCATAGGAACTACTTGAGCGTATCCTCCACCACAAGCCCCACCTTTCATACCAAAAGAAGGACCTAAAGAAGGTTCTCTAAGAGCAAGTATTGTATCTTTTTCTATTTTATTTAGTGCATCAGCAAGACCTATACTTGTTGTTGTTTTGCCTTCTCCCGCTTTAGTTGGAGACATTGCTGTTACTAGTATTAATTTACCATCTTTATTATTATTTATATTTTTAAAGTTTATCTTGGCTTTATAATTACCATATAGTTCTATATTTTCTTCTTTTAAACTTATTTTTTTAGCAATATCTTTTATTTTTTTTAATTTAGTTGATGTTGCAATTTCTATATCTGTTTTCATATTTTACCTACCTTTTTAATGTTTTTATATGTGGTTTTGTATTTAATAATGGTGTTATTGTTTGTTTTTTATTTAATGTATCTATTATTTCTGACATATATTTTGTACAGTCTACGAGCTCTAACCAAGGTTTAATATTATCTTCATTTATATATGATAAATTAGTAGTATATATTTTTTTAAATTCATTTAATTCATAAGATTCATTAAAATGTTCTATACCATTAGTAAAAAGTGCATATGTAGTAAAGAAGTAAACATCTTTTATACCTTTTTCTTTTAATTGTTTTGCGACATCTAATATAGATTCACCTGATGAAATCATATCATCTACTACGATTGCTGTTTTATCTTTTGGATCTGGTCCTATATAGATATGATCTATTATAGGGTTTTTACCATCTACTACTTTAGAAAAGTCTCTTCTTTTATAAAATAAACCAATACCATTATTTAAACTAAATGTATCCGAGAAGTATCTAGCTCTATCCATTGCACCTGTATCTGGACTTACTATTATTAAATCATTTAAGTTAACATTTTCTTTATTTATAAATTCTTCTATCATTACACTAGTAGCAAAGAAAGAAGTAAATGGATGATTTGGAATAGCGTTTTGTATATCTGGATCATGTGCATCAAAGGTTATTATTTCATCTACTCCAATATTTATCATTTCTTGTAGCATTACAGCACAATCAAGTGATTCTCTTCCTTTTCTTCTATGTTGTCTACTTTGATATAAAAGGGGCATTATTAATGTTATTCTTCTTGCGTGACCCGCTACAGCACTTATAGCTCTTTTTATATCTTGAATGTGATCATCTGGGCTCATGTGATTTATATTAGAACCAATTTTATATGTTAATCCATTATTCCCAATATCTGATAATATATAAACATCTTTATCTCTTATAGTATCTTTTATTGTTAGTTTTGCTTCTCCGTTTGAAAATCTAACTTGACTTGTTTTTACTATAAAGGAAGTATCTGTGTTTCTTTTTTCCATAAGTATTTCATCTACTTTTGTTCCAAAATCTAAGAAGTTATTAAGTACAATTAATTTTAAATTATTTTCCATAAAAACCTCCATAATTATTCTATCATAAATAAAAAGAGATTGCTCTCTTTTTAATTAATCTCCTCTGTTTTGAGGTCTTTTTCCTAAATTATCTAGATGGATTTTGTTTCTTTTAGTAAAACTTTCTTTTAATTTGTTTGTATTATTTTGATTAGTTATGTTCTTATTACTTTTATTTTTATTATTTAGTTTGTTTTTTAATGCTTCTTGAAGTTTACTTTTTTTATTTTCTTCCATGTATCCTCCTTATTTCATAGATTCTTCTATAGCAACAGATACTGATACAGTAGCCCCAACCATTGGGTTATTCCCCATACCAATATATCCCATCATTTCTACGTGTGCTGGAACAGATGATGAACCCGCAAACTGTGCATCAGAGTGCATTCTTCCCATAGTATCTGTAAGACCATAAGAAGCTGGACCAGATCCCATATTATCAGGATGCAATGTTCTACCAGTTCCTCCACCAGATGCTACTGAAAAGTATTTTTTACCTTGTTCATTACATTCTTTTTTATAAGTTCCTGCAACTGGATGTTGAAAACGAGTTGGATTAGTAGAATTACCTGTTATAGATACATCTACACCTTCTTTGTGCATTATTGCAACTCCTTCTCTAACATCGTTAGCACCATAGCATCTTACTTTTGATCTTTCTCCCTCTGAATACTTAATTTCATCGATTATATTTAAATTACCACCATGATAGTCAAAATCGGTTTTTACATAGGTAAAACCATTTATTCTAGATATTATTAGGGCTGCATCTTTACCCAACCCATTTAATATTACTCTTAAAGGTTCTTTTCTTACCTTGTTTGCAGAATTTGCTATTCCTATTGCTCCTTCAGCAGCAGCAAAAGATTCATGTCCAGCAAGAAAGGCAAAACACTTTGTTTCTTCACTTAAAAGCATAGCTGCTAAATTACCGTGTCCATATCCAACTTTTCTATCTTCTGCAACAGAACCAGGTAAACAAAACGATTGAAGACCTTCTCCTAAATAAACTGCAGCTTCTTTTGCGGTTTTTACACCTTGTTTTAAAGCAATAGCACATCCAACAACATATGCCCATCCAGCATCATCAAATGATATTGGTTGAACTCCTTTTACTATATTTAAAACATCTATATTTTTATTATCACATATTGATTTAGCTTCTTCTAAACTAGATATTCCGTATTTATTTAAAGTAGTATTTATCTTATTTATTCTTTCTTCATATCTTTCAAACTTAATCATTACTACTCCTTCCTCGGATCTATTTTCTTTGTTGCCTCATTAAATCTTCCATAAATTCCACTTGCTTTTTCAATTGCTTCAAGAGGATTCATATTAGACTTAATGTATTCCATCATTTTTCCTAAATTAACATATTTATATCCAATTATTGAGTCATCTTCTCCTAAACCAAGTTCCAATATATATCCTTCAGCTAAATCTAAGTATCTTGGTCCTTTTTCTTTAGTTGAGTATATAGTTGCTACTTGACTTCTATGTCCTTTTCCTAAATCTTCTAAACCAGCACCAATTGGTAAACCACCTTCTGAAAATGCTGATTGACTTCTACCATACACAATTTGTAAAAAAAGTTCTCTCATAGCAGTGTTTATAGCATCACATACTAAATCAGTATTTAATGCTTCTAGTATTGTTTTACCTACTAATATTTCACCAGCCATAGCAGCTGAATGTGTCATGCCAGAACAACCAATTACTTCTACCAGTGCCTCTTCTATAATTCCTTCTTTAATATTTAAAGTTAGTTTACATGCTCCTTGTTGTGGTGCACACCAACCCACCCCGTGTGTTAAACCAGAAATGTCTTTAATTTCTTTTGCTTTTATCCATTTACCCTCTTCAGGTATTGGTGCTGGACCATGTTTTGCATCATTTTTTACAAAACACATTTCATCTATTTCTTTTGTATTCATTTTATCACCTACCATACTAAAATTATAACAAAATTATACTAAATAGTAAATATAAGTTTATTTGTTATTTTATATTAATTTATGATATCATTATATTAGAATAAGAGGAGTTTTTATGAAAAAGATATTGTTTGTTTTGTTATTACTTTTATCAGTGAATGTTAAAGCGGAAGTTGATTGTAATAAGTTAATGGAAATAAGACATATTTGTACAACATCACCAAGAGGTCTAATGACTATGATTTCAGGAGATGAATTAAACTGTAATATCACATTTAAATCTTTGGAAAATGAGACGTGTGATCCAATTAAAGAAACATTAAAAGAAATAACTTTTAAATTTGACGTTCCAACAAGTTTAAATTTATTTGGAGATATCCCTGGTGAAGGTTTTACAAAAAATGGTGATAATACACTTACTTTTATAAGAAACACAGGTATAAGTGAAGAAACTATATATACTTATAAATTAAAAACGATAGATGTTACAGAAGATACAAATTATAATATATCAATTTCCAATGTTTCAGTAAAAAATAATGAGGATACAGTTATAGATAAGGTTATATATGGAACCTCTATACCTTTTAAAGTTATAAAACCTAAATCAGATATAAATACATTATCTAGTTTAAATGTTTCAAACTATAATTTAACTCCCTTATTTTCAAGTGATATATTAAATTATAAATTAATGGTAGATACAAAGATTAGTAAAGTAAATATTAATCCCACTAAAACAGATATTAAATCGACTATAAGTGGAGATATAGGAGAAAAAACATTAAATTATGGAGATAATACCTTTAAAATAAATGTTTTAAGCGAATCAGGAACAACAAAAACATATACAATAGTTATTAATAGACAAGATTATAGGAGTAACGAAAATGGTTTAAAAAGTTTAACAGTAAGCAATATTTACTTTAACTTTAAACCAGATACCTTGAGATATGATTTAGAAGTTGATCGTGAAATTTCTAATGTATCTGTAAAATCTCAATTAATTGATCCAACTTCAAGTTATATTGAAGGAAGTGAAAATATAACTAAAAACTTAGTAATTGGTAATAATACAGTAATAATAAAAGTAAAAGCAGAAAATGGTGATATCAAAACATATACTATAAATATTGTAAAAAATGATGGGAAGAGTTCAGTAAACTCTTTAAGTAGTTTGTCAATTTTAGGATACGAAAAATTAATTGATTTTATACCAGAAACTACCACATATAATTTATCTGTACCGAGCACAGCAAAAGAATTAGAAATAAAATCTTCTATGACTAGTACAAAGTCAACATATGTTGAAGGTTTTGGAAATAGAAAAATAACATTAGATGCTGGTTTAAATAAAGTAGAAATAAAAGTTAAATCGGAAAAAGGAGTTATAAAAACATATACAATAAATATTACAAGAGAAGATCCTAAGGATAATACTGTATTAAAAAGTTTGAAGATTGATGTTGAAGACTTTAAATTTGATCCCAATATATTAGAATATAAATTAGAAATTTCAAATCTGGTAGATAAATTAAAGATAGAAACAATTACTGAAGAGAAAAATACAAAAGTTACAATATTGGGAAATGAATCATTAAAAGTTGGAGAAAATAAAATAACAATAGAAGTTAAATCAGAAAGTGGAAAAACAAAAGTATACACATTACTAGTAAAGAAAAGAGATAAAGCATCTACTATAAGTAAACTTAAAAATATTATAATTGAAAATTATAAGTTAGACTTTAATCAAGATACTCTAGAATACACTTTAGAAATAAAAGATGAAAAAAAATTAGAAATATCTGTAGAAAAATTAGATCCTTTAACAAAATACACAGTACTTGGAAATAGCAATTTAAAATATGGATCTGTAATAAAAATTATAGCATCCGCTGAAGATGGTTCTAAAACAGAGTATAAGATAAAAATAACCAAAAATTTAAATGGTTTAATACCACTTGGAATAGTTACACTACTTATAATTATAATTAGTATAACTGCTTCAAAAAAGAATAAACATGTAAAACTAATTAAAAAAGATAAAGGAATAAAAAAAGAACAAAAACCACTTGAAAACATAGTGATTGAACCAAAGCCTATAGAAACAGTTCCTACTCCGGCAGTAGAACCCGTAGTTACTCCAGTGGTTGAACCAGTAAAAGAGGTTACTGAAGTTAAGGAAATAGTAGAAGAACCTAAAGAAAAAGAAGATGAGATATTAGAAATCTAATCTTCTTTTAATATATTCATAAGTTTTTCATATTCATCTTTGGTAATATCTCTGTATTCCCCTATTTTTAAATCATTTAATTTAATATTCATTATTCTAATTCTTTTTAAGTTTATAACATTGTATCCAAAATGAGAGCACATTCTTCTTATTTGTCTATTTAGTCCTTGAGTAAGTATTATTCTAAAAGTATAATTATTTATTTTATATATTTTACATTTATTTGTGATTGTATATTTATTTTTCACAGGATTATATATTTTAACACCATTTATCATACCATTAATAAACTTATCTGTTATTACTTTATCTACCTTTACTATGTACTCTTTCTCGTGATTATTCTCACTTCTAAGTATTTTGTTTACTATATCTCCATCACTAGTAAGCATTATCAAACCTTCAGAATCTTTATCTAATCTTCCAATTGGAAAAATTCTTTCCTTGTGTTTAATAAAATCTATTATATTATCTTTTATGTTCCTATCTGTAGTACAAGTTATACCAACCGGCTTATTAAATACTATATAGACGTGTTTTTCTTTACTATTTATTTTTTTACCATTTACTAATACAACATCTTCCGGTGATACAGTCTCCCCTATTACTGCTAATTTGCCATTTATTGTTACTTTACCATCTTTAATAAGTAAATCGGCTTCTCTTCTAGAACAAATACCATTCCCACTAATAAAATTATTTATTCTCATATAATTCCCTTATTTTGATATGTTTCTCTTATAATTAAACATATATTGTATTACTATTCCAGAATATTTACCATATCTTTCATTTATAAAATCTTTTATTTTATTTGTATCTTCTATATAATATCTTTCTTTCATTATTCTTTTTACCCATACGTCAATTGGATACGAATCATATTTTTGATACGCAAATAAAAGTATACAACTTGCTACTTTTAAGCCTATTCCTTTGTGTTCCATTAAATAATTAAAAGCATCTGAAGTATTCATATTATCTATTAAATCTAAATCTAAAACACCATTATTAACTTTATCGATCATTTCTTTTACATATTTAGCTCTAAATCCTAACTTTAAATCTCTTAAATCAGATTCAGTAACATCTTTTAATTCTTTTGGTGTTGGAAATAAGTAATACTTCTTATTTTCAAACATTACACATTTACCATACTTTATAGATAGTTTATCCACACATTTTTTAATGTTTGATACACTATTGTTAATTGATATCATGTAAGATATTAAAGTCTCAAATTTGGGCATTTTTTGTATTCTAAAGCCATATGAGTTATCTATTATATCTTTTATTTCATTATCCATAATAAGTATACTATCATTAATACTTTTATAATCTACATTTAAAGAAAAGAAATCTATTACAATTTCTTTTAAATTATTTAAATTATTAGATTCTACTATTAAGTGATTATTATCTTGTTTTACTTTAATTACCCTATCATTAAGAATAATTATATAATAACCATCATCAAATTCATACCTAAAGAATTCTCCACTTGTTATAGAACTTTTTAAGTCAAAATCTAATACTTCTATTTTCATTAGATTTTTTCTATTTCTTCTAATAAATTCTTATACAATAAAGGCGCTATTTCAGTAATTTTATCTTGATTTTTTATTTCAAATAACTTCTTTTCACCATCTAAATTACAAAATTTAAAATCTTTATCATCATCTACATTCATTAAAAACATATATGATATTCCTTCATGCATTGTTTTACTCATTATCATATATTTTTTATCATCCGCTAGAGTTATTACATCTTGTACATTATAATTCATAACTACTCCTTACTTAAAGTTTTAATTTTAGCTTTATTTTCTCTTATTTGTTTATCATTAAAAAATTTAGTTTTCAAATAATCTTTTGCTTTAACTATTGATGCTACAAAGAATCCACCAGATATTAAAGGCATAACAGAAACATCTTTCAAACTAGGATCATTTGCTAATATAACAGCAGCTAAGTATAATCCAGCAACGTTATATAAGTGTTGACGCTTCTCCCATCTTAAATCTCCATTTTCCTTTTTTAATAATTCAATACTTTCCATGATAACCTCCCTTGGTAATATTTTACCATAAATATTAAATATTACTACAATTTATACCTTCTAATTCTAATAATTTTATTTTTATATCTAAACCTCCAGTATAACCTGTTAGTTTGTTATTTTTTCCTATTACTCTATGACATGGAATAATAATTGGTATTGGATTTTTACCCAAAGCACCACCTACACCTCTTTGAGCATTAGGATTATTTAATTTTATAGCTAAATCTTTATACGTTGTTACATTACCATATGGTATTTGTTTTGTTATACTCCAAACTTTATTTTGAAATATTGTACCTTTGGGTTTTAGTTTCAAACTAGACACATTTGGTTTTAAACCTTTGAAGTAGTCATCTAACCAGCATTTAGTTTCAATAAAAACATCGAGTAAATTATTATTAACTATGTTTTTTGGAACACCCTCATTAATAAGTAGTTCATTTATATAAGAACCATCACTAATTAATATTAATTCTCCTAACATACATTTATAAATAGTATAAAACATGTAATATCACCTAAAGTTATTATAGCATAAAAAAACTTGACTCAGTGGAAACACCACCTTGACAAGTTTCTTTTAATTTTGGTGCGGGTAAAGGGACTTGAACCCCCATGGATTACTCCGCTAGATCCTAAGTCTAGTGCGTCTGCTAGTTCCACCATACCTGCATACAATATAAATTGTATCACAATAAAACAATTTGTATACAATTATTCCTTGATTGTTATATCTTTAAAAACGAAAAATTTTAACTTAATATTTCATTACAATAATTAATAATATTGTTTTTCAACTCCAAATTATTAAATCTTATAAATAATTCTATGTCGTTTTCCAGCTTATAAATATTCATTCTTTTATTTAGATAATTTATATTGTTTAATTCTTTATAATATTTTTTTAAATAAACAACAATATTTTTATAATCTTTTTCTTTTTGAAATGGATCCATTTCAATATTCGCCCATTTCCATGGTGTATCTTTGTGCATAAATAACAATCTTAAATCATAATCAAATGGTGCATATTTTGCATCATTAAAATCTATTAGGAATAAACCCTTATCATTTTTAATAATATTATCAAAGTGTAGATCATTGTGAACTAATACAATTTTATTTTTCGATATATATTTATCCATTTTAGAAAAAGTGTTTTCTATTAATTTTTGCTCCTTTATATTAAATCTGTTTTTTACTTTTTGATAATGTTTTGAAAGTTCTTCTTTAAAGTTTTTAACCCAGTCAGGTTTTATTTCTTTTTCTTTGTGAATGTCTTTTAATATATATACTAACTCTCTAATTGTTTCTTGTCTTTCTTTTTCAGTCATTTTATACCACTGATAATAAAGTGATTTCCCTGGTATTTTTTCAATTATTTCATAGACAAAAGGAACAATAGTTTTTGTAAAATCAGCTTTATACAATTTGGGAATATATTTACAATCTTTATTTTCTTTATAAAAATTAGATTCAACATAAAATTCAGATTCATTATCTTTATTAGAACATATTTTAATAATATATTTATCATCTACATCAAATATGTCATTATTAAAACCAGCATTTATTTCAAAAACTAAATTTTCTTTGTTTTTAAAAATATCTATATTGTTTTTAATAATGGTATTTGCTACTGATAGTCTTGTTTTTCTTAAATCTTCTACTACTTCAAAAGTTTCAAATACAACAAGAGTATCATCATTAAAAGTAGGATCAATAGTTTTAAAATAGTCTGTATGAACTTTCTTGTAATAATCTAAAGACTTATCCCCTTCTCCCTCTAACTTTGCTAAATCCTCATCAATATTCTTAAACTCTGTTACAATGACATTAGTAGTTTTTGTAATACATGCTTTTTTCTCATTAGAAAAAACCAGTATACTTAAATCTCCACTTTTTGGAACTTCTTCATCTTTTTTTAAATAAGTTGTTGCTGTTTTTTCTAAAGACAAAACTAAGTTTACTAATTCATCATTGTTAATTCCAAAATGCCATGTTTCTAATTCGTGTATATTCATAATATCACCTAAAGTTATTATAGCATAAAAAAACTTGACTCAGTGGAAACACCACCTTGACAAGTTTCTTTTAATTTTGGTGCCAGTTAGATAAAGGTTGTTACCCCCCCTTATCTCTTGATAAGTTAATAATATTATATAATAATTTAATCAAATATGAAATACTTTTAGCTTTTTTTTATTACAAATAATTAATCTTTTTCTTCAAAGAATTTGTCTATATTTTGTTCTAAAACCACTGATATTCTATATAAAGTTTCTATTGAAAAGCCTCTTTGACCATAATCTGTTTCAATTCTTCTGATAAATTCAAATGACCTATCAGTATAAGTTGCTAATTGTTCTTGCGTATATCCTTTTGCTTTTCTATATTTACGAACATTTTTGGCAATTATTTCTTTTATATTTGGTTTAAATTCGAAATCTTTGTCATTATAGGTCATTCTATCACCACCTATAACCATTTTCTCAAATATAACAAAAAAGATATGTAGTCTGTAATAACCACATACCCTATAATTGATACTTACTAAAAATAATTTTACTCCATTTTACAATAGATTTAGTTAATAAAATATTTATAGA
>CAZIYD010000016.1:0-209 GCA_964543375.1 uncultured Muribaculaceae bacterium | reverse complement strand
TTTACCAAGAACCGCCCCCGCCGCCACCAGATCCGCCACCTGATGATCCTCCGCCGGAACTTCCGCCACTACTACTAGAAGGGCTAGATGACATTGCACTTGAAGCCGAAGACATTGTTGAGTCCATAAAACTTCCAAACGATGCCATACTAAATGCTGTACTTCCACCATACCAATCTGGTGCTTGTAAACTTATTGTTTCAAACTTT
>CAZIYD010000015.1:0-12610 GCA_964543375.1 uncultured Muribaculaceae bacterium | reverse complement strand
TTAAAAGAAGACGCTATAAAAAGATTTGATTATTATAAAAGTTTAGATGTTTAAAGGTGAAAAATGAATCAAAATAACGAAACCTTAAAATGGATGAGACTTGATAATGCCGCTTTAATCTATCCTTCAACTATTACCAAAAAATATTCTGGTCTTTTCAGATTAAATATTACTTTAGATGAAAAAATAGATAAAAAGATATTATCTGAAGCATTACATAATGTTTTAAAGAGAATACCATCTTTTAGTTATAGACTTAGACATGGTTTATTTTGGTATTATTTAAGTCATATAGAAGGAGCACCAGATATAAAAGAGGATGTTTTAAATCCTATGGTGCGTATAAATTTTAAAAAGAATAAATATTTTATGTTTAGAATAAGAAGTTATGATAAGAGAATATCTATTGAGGTATTTCATGCTCTAGCGGATGGTCTTGGAGGAATGACTTTTCTTCTTACTCTAACGGGAGAATATTTAAGATTAAAACATAATATAAAAATAGAGTATTCAGATCTAGTTTTAAATCCAAAGGATAAACCCAAAGAAGAAGAATATGAAGATTCATTTAAAAAAGTAGCAAAAAATATTGGATACTTACCAAAAGAAGATGTAGCTTATAAATTAAGAGGAACCCAAGAAGAAGGACATATAGTCAACTTAATTACAGGAACTATACCTATTGTAGATTTAAAAAAAGTATCTAAATCATATAATTGTACAATAACTGAATTTTTAGTATCTGTTTTAATTGATGCCATTCAAGAAATACAATCAAAAGAAAAATCTAAAAGAAAAAGAAATAAACCAATAAAAGTATCAGTTCCTGTTAATTTAAGAAAGATATATAATTCAAAGACCCTTAGAAACTTTTCTTCTTATGTTAATGTTGGAATAGAAAGTAAATATGGATATTATTCTTTTGATGAAATAGTTAATCAAGTTAAGCATCAAATGGGTTTGATGATTACAGAAAAGAAATTAAATGCTAAATTGACTGGTAATGTTCAAGCAGAAAAAAACACACTAATTAGAGTTATACCTATGTTTATAAAAAAATATGTATTAAATATTGCAACCAGATTAATGGGAGATAGATACTGTACTACTACTTTATCTAATTTAGGAAATATAGAGCTCCCTAAATCTATGGAAGATTATGTTAAAAAAATTAGTGTTATGATAGGAAGATCAAAAGGTAACTCTGGATCTGCTGTTTGTGTGGGTTATAAAGACAATTTATATATAACTTTTTCAAGGAAAATATGTGAGTCAGAATTAGAACGTTTATTTTTTACAAGATTAATAAATATGGATATTCCTGTAGAAATAGAAAGTAATCAAAGGAGGTAATATGTCATTTTGTGTTAATTGTGGAGTTAAGCTTGCTAAATCAGAGGGTAAATGTCCTTTATGTAAAACTGAAGTATTAAATCCAAATGTTAAAGATAAAGATATTCAATCAATATATCCAGAAAAGATAGAAAAATTAAGTAATATAAATTGGAACTATGTTATGAAATTAATATCGATATTACTAGTAATATTTGGTTTGATATCTGTAATATGTGATTTATTAATAATTGGACATATGACATGGTCTATATATGTAATAGGGGCTGTATTATATTTGGGTTCTTTATCTTCTTTCTTACACTTTAAAAAACCTTATATACCTATAATTATATCTACTATGGGTGCAGAGTTATTTATTCTTTTAATTGCGTATTTAAATAATTTTTTAAATATATTTAAATTTTTAATAATGCCATTTATATTTATAGCGTCTATACTTTTTTTAATAGTTATTTGGATAGTAAGAAGAAAAAAGAAAAATATTGTTAGAATGATATCATTTAGTTTATTTATGTTTTCTCTTGCAATAATTTCTATAGAAGTACTTATAGATTTATATTCTAATATAGAAGTAATATTATCGTGGTCTTTATATGTTACTCTTCCAATACTAATAATAAGTTTAGGTTTAATATTATTATCCTTCAATAAAAAGATATTGGAAGAGGTAAAAAAAAGAATTTTTATTTAATTCTTTTCTATTTTAATTTTTCATATATTTCTTTTATGTCCTTTAATTTGTTTGCTTTATATCTAGGTATCATGTGTATATGATAATGCTTTATGTCTTGACCATAACCATTGTTTTGAGATATAGAAATACCATCTGGGTTTAATTTATTATTTATATGTTTATACATCTTTTTAATTATTACATTTATGTGGTTCATAGTTTCTAGGTTTATATCTTCTACAGTTACTGAATGTTTTTTTGGAACTATCAAAACATGACCATTTGAACTTGGATTTATATCTAAAAAAACTTTTATTATTTTGTCTTCAAATATAGTGTATGAACTTATTTCGTTATTTATAATTTTACAAAAAACACAATCCATATATCCTCCTACTAACATTTTAACACTAAAAGTGTAAAGAATCAAAAACAAGTATTTACAACGGAACAAATGTTCTCTATTATTAGAGTAGAGGTGATATTGTGGGAAAGGAAAAATTTTTAGTTTTAGAAGTAAACACTAAGAGTGGAAGTGTTTATGAAGTTTATAAATATGATGATATATATTTATTAAAAAGCAGTTCTCGTGCATTCTGTGGATCTGACTTTATAGTTTTCAATAGTCTTTATATTGATGATAGATTAAATTTTGATGGTAAAGTATATTTCAATGCTCAAATTGAATTATATGAAAAAAAGTATAGAATAATACAAAGGAATAAAAAACAAAAAGTACTAGATTCTGCTTTAGAAACTATTCAAAAAACAACGAAGATAGATAAAATAGAAGTTATAAATAATAAAGAATTTAAAACTATGATGAAAAATAAAGTTATATCGATTGATGAGAATTATTTAGAAGAATACGATTTAGATTGAAACGTATTCTTTTTTAATTTACTTATATCTTTTTACGTGTTATAATTTTTACTAGAATAGAGGTGTTTCAAATGAAGTTACTAGCAGTTTTAGCTTTTTTGATTTTCCCCTTTTTAATACCAAAAGAAATAATTGATCCTACATTCATGGCACTTAACATATTTTGGTTTATAGGTTCAGCAATTTTAGTCATATATATATATATGACTAAGGATAAAGAGCATAAATCTAATTATAAAAAAGAATTTGAATATGAATTTCCATCAGACAGATATCCAGAAATACTTGGATTTATGATGATAGGAGATACTAGAGAAAGATTTTTTATAGCGTCTGTTTTTGAATTAATAAGAAAAAATGCGATAAGAATTGCAAGAACAAATAATAATAAAGATTATATATTAATTCAAAACAATAATTATAGAGGAAATTTATCAAAAGGAGAATTTTATATATTAAAGTGGTTATTTCACTATTTAGGTAATGATTATGAAGTACCACTTAGTAAGATAACTCAAGATTCTAAAAAGAATTCTGGTTTCTTTTCATATTGTTATCACGAATGGGCTAATTTAGTAGAAGTAGATGCTGCGGGATTAAACATATTTGAATCTAAAGGATCTTTGTTTATTGATTTATTAATATATTTTATTATATCGTACGTGCTTGCTTTATATAACTTTTTATTAATAAATAATGTTATATTAGCAATCATAGTTGGAATAATAAATACTGGAATTTTAATATATATGAATACATTTATAAAAAGAACAAAAGAAACTAATTTGGAATATGAAAAATGGAAAGCATTTATTAGATATGTTAAGAAATATGATAATAATCTTCATGAATTAAACTCTTCAGATCTTGCAAAACTTTGTGTATATTCAAAAGTACTTAAATTGGACAAAGATTTTTATAAGATATATGGTAGATCTAGAGAGACCAACGATAATCAATTATTAGTAGCAATAAATGAAAACGTAATAAAAGTATTAGATAAAGCTCTTTCTAGAGGAATAAAGTATTCAAAAATAGCAACAAATATATTTTATTCAAAAAACAAAGGAAATAGCAAGATAATTAGAAGAAGATTCAATAATGATATAACATTTATATACGATAAAGAATAAGAGGGAAACATGGTAGGTAAGATATTTAGCATTTCTGATTTAGAAGTTGATTTAGAACTAACTGTATCTGATGAATTAAAGAAACATTTAGTTAATTTTCATGTGGTATTTGATTTAGATGATAGAAAAACAGTTGGTGAAATCCTTACAATAAACGCTGAAAGTGCTAGTGTTAATTTAGTTGGAGAAATAATAAATAATAAGTTTATTCCGGGTATTTCAAAGAAACCTTTCTTTGGATCTGAGTGTAGGATGATAACAGGGGAAGAACTTGCTTTAATAATAGGAACAAATCATTCGGGAATAAAGTTTCAAATAGGTTCTTTACCACAGTATTCTAACTATAAAGTAAGTATTCCAGTAGACTCTTTTTTTAATAATCACTTTTCTATACTTGGAAACACTGGAAGTGGTAAGTCTCACGGTCTCGCTAGATTAATACAAAATTTATTTTTAGATCCAAATAGATTTCCTGTTAACTCTAATTTATTTATATTTGATGCATACGGAGAATATGGAAATTCGTTTAAATTTTTAAATGACTATCCTAATGCTAGTTTTAAAACATATACAACTAGAATAACAAAGTTTGAAGACATAAGAACAGAATTACTTAGAATCCCTCCATGGCTGCTTGATGTTGATGATTACGCATTACTTTTAGAAGTAGATTCTGTTACTCAACTTCCTATGATAGAAAAAGCATTAAAGTTAGTTAGTATATTTTCAAAAGCAGAAGAAGAGGTAATTCAATATAAAAATGATATTATCGCTAGAGCGTTAATAGAAATTCTTTATAGTGGTGGAACACCAATGCAAATAAGAGATCAAATATTTGCGGTTTTAACATCTTTTAATACTAGCGAATTAAATTTAGAAAGCAAAGTTACAGTCCCAGGTTGGACTAGAACACTAAGACAATGTTTAATAATAGATAAAGATGGTAAAATTCAAGAAATGAATTTGGTCGCAGAATTTTTTAAATCTTTTCATAAAGATAGTTTAGAATTAAGACTTCCTGATGGATCTTATACTTATTCATTAAACGACTTAAAGCAAGCATTTGATTTTGCTTTAATATCTGAAGGTATGCTACAAAGTGATAAAGTATATGAAGACGCGAATAAACTTAGAGTTAGACTTCATGCACTAGTTGCTAGTACAAAGGGCGAATACTTCAATATAACAGAGTATATAAATAAACAAGATTATGTAAAAAATCTAACATATACTAAAGATGGTAAAAAAGCACAAATAATAAACTTTAATATTAATTATATAGACGATAGATTTGCTAAAATAATAGTTAAAATAGTGTCTAAACTATTATTCGAATATTCAGCGTCTTTAGATGTTAGAGCATCTAATCCATTTCATATAATACTAGAAGAAGCACATAGATATGTTCAAAATGACAATGATATAAATATATTAGGGTACAATATATTTGAACGTATTACAAAAGAGGGAAGAAAATATGGAATTATAATTGGTATGATATCTCAAAGACCATCTGAAATAAGTGAAACAGCAATATCTCAGTGTACTAACTTTTTAGTATTTAGAATGCAACATCCAAAAGATTTAAGATATATAAGAGAAATGATACCTAATATATCAGAAGAAATAATAGATAAGTTTAAAGTGCTACAACCAGGAACATGTATGGCTTTTGGTTCTGCATTTAAAATACCACTTCTTATAAAATTTGATTTACCAAACCCGCCTCCATATAGCCAAAATACGGATATAGAAGCAATATGGTATAATAAAAGTGATGTTGAAATATTATAAATTGACAAATACAAACTAAGTTATATAATATAGAGTGTAGTTATAAACTTAGTTTTTATATATAAAGGAGAAAAAATGGGAAGAGCATATTCAGTTAGAAAAGCCTCAATAGAAAAAACAGGGGCACAAAAGGCAAAACTTTATTCTATGTATTCTAAAGAAATATATAATGAAGCAAAGAAATCTTCTGATATAGAAGCAAATCCATCACTTAAAAGATTAATAGAAAAAGCAAAAAAAGATCAAGTGCCTAGTGATATTATAAATAGAGCAATCGATAAAGTAAAAAGTGGTATAGATGAATCTTATGAAAAATATAGATATGAAGGTTTTGGACCTGGAGGATCTACTATATTAATAGATGCATTAACAGATAATGTTAATAGAACAATAAGCGATATAAGAACAGCTTTCTCTAAAACAAAATGTAAACTAGGGGCTTCTAATTCAGTGTCTTACATGTATGAAGATTTATCAATAATATCATTTAAGGGGTTAAAAGAAGAAGAGGTACTAGAAGCACTATTAAATGAAGAAGTAAATGCTGATATAGAAGTAGAAGATGATGTAATAACTTTATATGGAAGCACAAATGATTATTTCAAACTAAAAACAGCAATATTAAATTACAATAAAGATATGATTTTTATTATAGATGAATTAACAACTTTACCTAAAGAAAAGATAACATTAAAAGGTGAAGAGTTAGAAGTGTTTACCAAATTATTAGAACTTTTAGACAATGTAGAAGATATATCTGACATATATCACAATGTAGAAATATAATATTTAATAGGGGGAATAATGGAAAGCAAATTAAAAACATATGATTTTAATAATCATTATTTATATAAAGAATTTTCTAGTCTTGAAGAAGCATTTGAATTATTAGACTTTGGTCCATCGAAAGAAGAACTACAAACTACTAAATTGCAATTATTATCAATGATACTTTTTGAGTATAAGACATTAAGACCCAACTTTAAGAGTTTGATTTTAGCAATAGAACAAAACTATAGTTTGGGTTCTTTTATAAGTCTATATAAAGATATATATAGATCTTATTTAACAGAAGAAGAACGCGAGAATTATACAAAAATGATCTTGGGAGAACACGAAAAGGGAGCAATAAATGTTTTTATAAAAGAAGATTCGTATAAAACAAGACCAGTAATATATTTAATATCAAAAAAGAAAGGTTTAGTTTTAAAAAACAATGGAAAACTTACCGAAGAAGAAACTTTAAAATTAATAGAATCAAAAAAAATAGTTATTAATTATCAAACACAATATAAAGATTATGATGATAGGAAACATTTCTTTTGTGCAATAGATGAATGTTTAAATTTAGAAGACGAAAAAGTTATAAAGTTTACTTTGAAAAATTATCCTTTTATTTATAGAGATTTAAGAAAAACACTTACGGTAAAAAAAGTAGAAGAGGATCAGAAACTATATAAAAATTTAATTGATGGTTCAATAAAAGAATTAAATGTTGCTATTGATAAAGTAAAAACCAAAAAATTGTATAGGGAGGTTTTATGAAAAATATAATAAGTCACGAATTAAGAAGTTTTAAAGAAGATTTAAATGTAGAAGATATAACTAAAAAAGATATTGTTGCCAAAATGAATGATATTGAAAGAGAACTAAATTTAATAAGAGAAAAAAAATTGGACAGAAGTATTTCTAATTTGGATTTTTTTACAAATTATTATTCAAAGATTTATAATTTGAAGTTATTATCTAGATTTGAACTTGCTTCTAAAATAATAAAAAGCAAGGATATAAAAGAAACTTCTATTAGAAGAAAAGGTTATGCTTTAGATTATGATGATGAAAACATATGGACTCCACAATACAAAAAAATTGTATACGAAGGTTATATAATACAAGAATTTAGTGATGAAGAAGAAATAGAACTATCCAAAGATAAGATTTGTGAACTAGTTAAAACAAGAAAATTAGTTTTAAATCCTGGATATAAAACTATTGATCTTGAAAAAGAAGAAGGAGAACAAATTGATTCTTTTGAAAAGCAAAAAATAAAAACTTTACCTTATATATCAAATAGTGTGTTTAAGGACTATGATATAACTTTATTGGATTTAAATTATCCAGATATGCTAAGATTAATGAGGACAAACTTATCTAACAAGAAACTTGAATTGGACATAAATAATTTTAGAGAAGTTTTTTTAGATGATCTATATACTAAAGTTTATCAAAAAGTATATTTTCATGATCAAAAATTAAAAAAATTTGAAAAATTAGAACAAGATTTTTTCGACTTAAACGAAGAACAGTTAAAAATAAAAGATTTTAAAAAGAAAACTTTAGCAGCAAAAAGAAAAACTAAATAATTTAAGTTTAAATATTCTCGTGGTATAATTAAAGTGGTGATGTTATGAAACTAGTTTCTATTACTGCTGCAGATTCATACGTGGTAATAAATAAAACATTATTAAATGAATCTGACAGAAAAATATTAAATATGTTATATCAACCAATAATTGGAATAAACTCTATAAGTTTATATTTTTCACTTTGGAGTGATTTAAATAAATCAGATATATTAAGTACAGAGTTTTTACATCATCATTTAATGAGTTATACAAAGATGAGTTTAGATGAAATAGTAAGTGCTAGGAAACGTTTAGAGGCTTTAGGACTTCTTAAAACATACTATAAATCTGGAGATATTAATAACTATGTATATGAGTTATATTCCCCTTTATCAGCATCTGAATTCTTTTCAAATCCAATACTATCTTTTTCTTTATTCTCATCTGTTGGTAAGAAAGAATACGATAGTGTAATAAATTATTTTAAAATGCCTAAAATAAACGTAGAAGGCTTTGAAAATATATCTGTAAAATTTAGTGATTTATATAGAATGACCACTAAAGATATAGATGATGTCACTGTTAAATCAATAAAGAAAAAGGATAAATTAGATATATTAGTAGACAACTTTGTTGATTTTAATTTAATTGAAGAAAGAATTTCTAAAGTATTAGGAAAAGATTCTCTGTCTGATAGATTAAAAAAATTAATAAATAAATTAGCGTATCTCTATAATTATGATAGTATAACTATGTCTAATATAATATTAAATTCATTAAGTGATAAAGGTGATATAAGTGAAGCGGAATTAAAGAAAAACAGCAAAAACTATTACTTATTTGAAAATAAAGGGAAGACTCCATCTTTAATATATTCATCTAAAGTTAATAATAAAGAAAAACCAAAAAATACTAGAGAAAGTTTAATAAACTGTTTTGAAAACTTATCACCATATGAATTTTTAAAGTCTAGATATAAAGGGGCTGAACCCACAAAAAGAGATATAAGTTTAGTAGAAAGTTTACTTGTAGATCAAGAATTAGAACCGGGTGTTATAAATGTATTAATTGATTATGTTTTAAGAGTAAATGATATGAAGTTAAACAAAGCATTTATAGAAGCAATTGCTAGTCAGTGGAAGATGCTTGGAATATCTACTGCAGAAAATGCTATGAGACAAGCAAAAAAAGAATTCAATAAAACAAAAAAGAAAACATCTACTAAGGAAAAAACAATAGAAAAATTACCAGAATGGTATGATAAAAAAATAGAAAAAGAAACTTTAACTAAAGAAGAAGAACAAGAGTTAATAGATATGTTAAAGGATTTTGAGTAGGTGATTATGAAAGATAAAAACATATTTGGAAAAGTAGATAATTTAGCACTTGAAAAAGATTATAGAAAGTCTTTAAAAAATAAAGATTTTGAAATATATGTATCTAAAATAAAATTGCCACATGATATCCTAATGAGATATACATCTAAACTAGAAACTTGTGTATTAGAAGAAAACAATTGTAAAACTTGTAAAAGTTTAGATGAGTGTAAAAATGAAGTAAAAGGATTTTATTTAACATATAAAAAAGAAGAAAATAGATTAATATTTTACTACAAAGCATGTAAATATAAAGAACAAGAAAACAAAGAAAAGAATAAAAACGTATATTTATTTGATATACCAGAGGGTATAAAGAATGCTAAGATGAAAGATATATATACTGAAGATAAGAATAGAAAAGATATAATAATAGCACTTAGAGACTTTATTAAGAATTATGATATAAAAAAACCATCTAAAGGTATATATTTACACGGCAATTTTGGTTCGGGAAAGACTTACTTAATAGTAGCAGCTTTAAATGAACTATCTAAAAAAGAAATAAAGAGTGCGGTAATATATTATCCAGAATTCTTAAGAGATTTAAAGGCTTCTTTCGATGATGACTTTAGAGAAAAATTTAATTTAATAAAGAAAATACCAATACTTTTAATAGATGATATAGGAGCAGAAAGTGTTACTTCATGGGGCAGAGATGAAATCCTTTCATCAATACTACAATTTAGAATGGATTCAAATCTAACTACATTCTTTACTTCTAATTTCAATATAGAAGAATTAGAAAGTCATTTATCTATTACAAAAGGAAGCGTAGATAAATTAAAAGCAAGAAGATTAATAGAAAGAATAAAAACCTTAACAATAGATATGGAATTAAAAGCATCTAACTTAAGAAAGTAATCATCAGTAAGTTTTATTTGTATTGACAATATATAAAAAGAGTAGTATAGTTTATTTAGTCAAAAACAAAGAAGAAAGACAATATTATAATATGTATTTTATAGAGAGTTAGTGTTTGGTGAAAACTAATAAATAAATATTATAGTTACCACTTTCTAAGTTGGATTTATCCCGTTAATTACGTTATAATTTAAAGTTAAAATAAAGGATGGTACCGTGCTTATGCACTCCTTAACCATTCTTTTTATCTTTTTAAGGAGGAACTATGATAAATATAAGAGAAGATGAAAAATTAAATGTTCTAAATCACAGTTGTGCACATTTACTAGCAAACGCTATTAAGAATCTTTATCCAGGAGCATTGTTTTGGGTAGGACCAGTAATAGATGATGGTTTTTATTATGATATTGATTTAGGAGAAATTGTAATAAAAGAAGAAGATTTAGAATCAATAGAAAAAGAGATGAAAAAGATATCTAAAGATGGAAAAAGAATATATAGAGAAGAATTAAGTAGAGAAGAGGCATTAAATAAGTTTAAAGGGGATCCCTATAAGATAGATTTAATAAACAATATGGAAGAAGGAACTGTTATAAGTTGCTATACTCAAGGAAACTTTACTGATCTTTGTAGAGGACCACATGTAGATACTGTTAAAGAATTAAAATTTTTTAAATTGCTTAAAGTCAGTGGAGCATACTTTAAGGGGGATTCTAATAATAAAATGCTTCAAAGAATATATGGAATATGTTTTGATACAGAAGAAAGATTAAATAAATATTTAAACATGTTAGAAGAAGCAAAGAAAAGAGATCATAAAAAATTAGGTAAAGAGTTAGATTTATTTATGATGAGTGAATATGGTCCTGGATTTCCATTTTTCTTACCCAAAGGTATGATAATAAGAAATGAACTAGAAAACTTTTGGTATGATGAACATACAAAAGAAGGATATTCATTCATAAAAACACCTATTATGTTAAGTAGAGAACTATGGGAAACATCTGGGCATTGGATAAATTATAGAGAAAACATGTATACATCAGAAATAGATGAAAGTGAATTTGCTATTAAACCAATGAACTGTCCAGGTGGAATGCTTGTTTATAAAAACGGACTACATTCTTATAAAGATTTACCGATTAGAATTGGTGAACTGGGGTTAGTTCATAGACATGAAGCAAGTGGTGCTTTAAATGGTTTATTTAGAGTAAGAGCATTTACTCAAGATGATGCTCACCTTTATATGACTGAAGACCAAATAGAAAGAGAAGTTGTAAGATTAATAAAATTTGTTGATAGAATATATAGTGTATTTAATTTAACTTACCATATAGAACTATCTACTAGACCAGAAGACAAGTATATTGGTACTATAGAATCTTGGGATAAATCAGAAAAAGCATTAGCAAATGCTTGTAATAAAGCCGGTAAAGAATATAAATTAAATCCTGGAGATGGTGCTTTTTATGGTCCTAAATTAGATTTTCATATAAAAGATTCACTGGGTAGAGTATGGCAATGTGGAACTATACAATTAGATGCTAACTTACCAGAGAGATTTGATTTAACATATATTGATAGTGAGGGAAAGAAAAGAAGACCAGTAATGTTACATAGAACAATATTTGGTTCGATAGAAAGATTTATGGGTATACTTATAGAACATTATGGAGGAGCATTTCCAACATGGTTAAGCCCTATACAAATAAATATAATACCCGTAAATAATGAATATCATTTAGAATATTCAACAAATCTATATAACATGTTAAAAGATAACGGATTTAGAGTTGAGTTGGATTCTAGAGAAGAAAAATTAGGGTATAAAATGAGAGAATCTCAAACAAATAAAATACCATATAATTTAATAATAGGAGATAATGAATTAAATAGTAGTACTTTAAGTTATAGAGAATATGGAAGCAATGAGACAATTAATATAAAGATAAATGATTTCGTATTAAAATTAAAAGAAGAAGTATTAAATAAGAACTAAAAGATTGATTATTCAATCTTTTTTTTGTGGATAAGTATAAATTGATATGGGGTAGTGGTAATGTTATACTTTATCTATAATAAAGGAGTTAAATATGAATAAAAAAGGTTTTACATTAATAGAATTACTAGCGGTAATAATAGTACTAGCATTAATACTCATAATAGCGGTACCAAGAATACTAAATG
>CAZIYD010000014.1:0-13227 GCA_964543375.1 uncultured Muribaculaceae bacterium | reverse complement strand
GAATATAAGGAGAAAATATGTACAAAGTTAAAAAAAGAAATGGAAAATTAGTTGAGTTTAAAATTGAAAAGATAGCAGACGCTATCAAAAAAGCATTCGAAGCAGAAAAAAGAGAGTTTACAGATAATACTATAGATTTTATAGCACTAAAAGTAACATCTAATTTCGAACCTAAAATAAAAGATGGTGTTATATGTGTGGAAGATATCCAAGATAGTGTTGAAGAAACATTATCTAACGCTGGATATGCAGATATTGCTAAAGCATACATTCTTTATAGAAAACTTCATGAAAAAATGCGTAATATAAAAGATACTGTATTAGACTATAAAGATGTAGTTAATAAGTACTTAAACATTAGTGATTGGAGAGTTAAAGAAAACTCTACAGTTACATATTCAGTTGGAGGATTAATACTTAGTAACTCTGGAGCTATAACAGCAAATTATTGGCTAAGTGAAGTTTATAGTGAAGATGTTGCAGATGCTCATAAAAACGCTGATATTCATATACATGACTTATCTATGCTTACAGGATACTGTGCAGGATGGTCTTTAAAACAACTTATAATGGAAGGTTTAGGTGGTGTTCCTGGTAAGATTACTTCATCTCCGGCAAAACATTTATCTACACTATGCAATCAAATGGTTAACTTTTTAGGAATAATGCAAAACGAATGGGCAGGAGCTCAAGCATTCTCTTCTTTTGATACTTATTTAGCGCCTTTTGTTAGAGCGGATAATTTATCATATAAAGAAGTTAAACAAGCATTGCAATCGTTTGTTTATGGAGTTAATACTCCAAGTAGATGGGGAACTCAAGCACCATTTACTAATATAACTTTAGACTGGGTAGTTCCAAGTGACTTAGCGGAATTAAACGCTTTAGTTGGTGGAAAAGAAATGGATTTTAAATATAAAGACCTAAAAAAAGAAATGGATATGATAAATAAAGCGTTCATAGAAATAATGATAGAAGGAGACGCTAATGGAAGAGGTTTCCAATATCCAATTCCTACATACTCTATAACAAAGGATTTTGATTGGAGCGAAACCGAAAACAATAAATTATTATTTGAAATGACCGCTAAATATGGAACTCCTTACTTCTCTAACTACATTAACAGTGACATGGAACCAAGTGATGTAAGAAGTATGTGTTGTAGATTAAGATTAGACTTAAGAGAACTTAGAAAAAAATCAGGTGGGTTCTTTGGTTCTGGAGAATCTACTGGATCTGTTGGTGTTGTAACACTTAACATGCCTAGATTAGCATATTTATCTAAAACAGAAGATGAATTCTATGAAAGATTAAATAACATGATGGATATAGCAGCAAGTTCATTAGATACAAAAAGAAAAGTAGTAAATAGATTCTTAGATGCAGGATTATATCCATACACTAAAAGATATTTAGGAACATTTAACAACCACTTCTCTACTATTGGTCTTGTTGGTATGAACGAAGCTTGTTTAAATGCTAGTTGGATAAAAGAAGACTTAACTCATGAAAAAGCACAAAAATTTACTAAAAACGTATTAAATCATATGAGAAATAGACTATCAGATTATCAAGAAAAATATGGAGATTTATTTAACTTAGAAGCAACACCTGCTGAATCAACTAGCTTCCGTCTTGCTAAACATGATAAAGCTAAATATCCAGAAATAATAACTGCTTCTAATGCTGAAGAAACACCATATTATACAAATAGTTCTCATTTGCCAGTTTCTTTTACAGAAGATATATTTAAAGCCCTAGAAATACAAGATGAAATGCAAACTTTATATACATCAGGAACGGTATTTCACGCATTCTTAGGAGAGAAACTTCCAGATTGGAAATCTGCAGCTAATCTTGTTAAAAAAATAGCAGAAAACTTCAAACTTCCATACTATACTATGTCTCCTACATACTCAGTTTGTGCTAATCATGGATATTTAGTTGGAGAACATTTTAAATGTCCGGAATGTGGTGGTAAAACTGAAGTATATTCTAGAATAACAGGTTACTATAGACCAGTACAAAACTGGAACGATGGAAAATCTCAAGAATACAAGCACAGAAAATTATATGATGTTGATCATTCTGTTATTAGAAAAGTAAAACCAGATACAGAAGAAACAAAAGATGAAGCTTTCGATATAGAAGATTCAGTAATGTTATTTGGAACAAAAACTTGTCCAAATTGTAAGGTTGCTAAAACTTTATTAGAAAAGGCAAAAATGAATTATGAATATATAGATGCAGAAGAAAATGAAACTTTAACGCGTTCACTTGAAATAACTCAAGCACCTACTTTAGTTATTACTACAAAAGGTAAAACAGAAAAAATAACAAATGTTTCAAATATTAAAAAATACTTGGAAGAACAAAAAGCATAATGTACGATATTATAATAATAGGAGGAGGTGTTGCTGGAATGACAGCAGCACTTTACTCTCTTAGAGCAAATAAAAAAGTATTAATTTTAGAACAAGAAACAATTGGTGGACAAATAGCAACCTCCCCCTTAGTTGAAAATTATCCAGGTTATAAAAGCATAAGTGGTTTGGAACTATCTAATAACCTCTTTGATCAAATAACAGATCTGGGAGTAGATTTTGAATTAGAAAAAGTTTTAAAAATAGAGGCATTAGCAGATAAAAAAATAGTAACTACTGATTATAATAAATATGAAACCAAATCAATAATAATAGCAACAGGTTGTAAACATAGACCATTAGGTATAGAAAATGAAGATAAATTTATTGGTAATGGTATATCTTTTTGCGTATTATGTGATGGAGCCTTTTATAAAGGAAAAGATGTTGCAATAGTTGGTGGCGGAAATACCGCTGTAGTAAGTGCAATATATTTATCAGAAATGGTAAATAAACTTTATATAGTTCAAATGATGGATAAACTTACTGCTGAAGAAAAACTTATTGAAAAAATAAATAAAATAAATAATATTGAATATATATTTAATTCAAAAGTAGATAAGTTAAATGGTAATGACTCATTAGAAAGCATAGATGTATACGGCAGAAATATAAAAGTAGATGCCGTATTTGTAAATATTGGATTATTACCACAAAACGATATATTCAAAGATTTAATAAAATTAGACAAATATGGTTATTTTGATTCTGATGAATCTTGCAAAACAAATATTGAAGGAATTTTTGTTGCTGGAGATTGTAGAAGAAAATCTATTAGACAACTTACAACAGCTTCATCAGATGGAACAACTGCAGCTATTAATGCATGTAATTATGTAGATAGCATATAAGGAGATTTATATGAAAAAAGAAGAAAATAAAGTAGATAAAGCAATCGCTGATTTAGATGCACGCCTTATAGCTAAAGGTTTAAAACCAACTAGACCAGTAAATAAAGAGGGAACTTTTGTAACCGTAACAATAAAAATGCCAAAAGAAAAATTAAATGAAACAAAAGAAAATAATAACAGTAAATAGTAATTTAAGCACTTATGTGCTTTTTTTGTTATAATATAATAATAGGAGGCTCTTATGTATATTGATTTAAAAAAAATTAAGAAAACGTATAAAATGGGAGATATTTTAATAACTGCTGCTGAAAATGTAACTTTCGGAATAGAAAAAGGAGAATTTGCAGTAGTCTTAGGTCCTTCTGGAGCAGGAAAAACAACCGTATTAAACATACTTGGTGGTATGGATAAAGCCGATTCTGGTTCTATTATAGTAGATAATAAAGATATATCTAAATATAACAATAAAGAATTAACAAAATATAGAAGATCTGATATAGGATTTGTATTTCAATTTTATAATTTAGTTCCAAACTTAACAGCCTTAGAAAATGTAGAGCTATCTAATCAAATATCTAAAGATACATTGAATCCTAAAGATGTTTTAATAGATGTTGGCCTAAAGGATAGATTAGATAACTTTCCTTCTCAATTATCAGGTGGAGAACAACAAAGAGTAGCAATTGCTAGAGCACTCGCAAAAAATCCAAAATTATTACTATGTGATGAACCCACAGGTGCCCTAGATTCAAAAACAGGAAAAAAAGTTTTAGAAGTATTACATAAAACATCTAAAGATTATGGTATGACAATAGTAATTATTACTCATAACTCAGTTATTGCGGATTCAGCCGATAGAGTAATAAAAATGAAAAATGGAACAATAGAAGAAATAATAGTTAATAAAGAACCATTAGATATAAAGGAGATAAACTGGTAATGAAACTTCTAATTAAAAACACATTTAAAAAGATTAAAAATTCATTTGGTAGATTCTTATCTATTATGTTTATTATTGCTTTGGGAATAAGTGTTTTTATAGGTCTTAGAGAGTCTACTGCAGGAATGCTTTATACTGCGGATGATTACTATGATAAAACTAAATTAATGGATTTTAAAATAGTAAGCACCCACGGTCTTACAAATGGAGATGTTTTATCTTTAAAAGAACTAAAAAATATAGATAAAGTAATACCCACATATTCTATAGACGTATTAATAAATGGGGATTCTACTAGAATACATTCATTAGAAAAAGATGTTAATAATTTAATTTTAAAAAAAGGAAGATTTCCAAAAAATAATAATGAATGTGTTGGAGATTACCATAAATATAAACTTGGAAGTATATTAAAATTTCAAAAAGAAGATTTAAATAAATTTATAAAAATAGATAGTTGTAAAATTGTGGGATTAGTTAACTCATCATTATATATAAGATATGAAAAAGGAATATCTAATATTGGTAATGGTAAATTAAACTCTTTTATATTTTTAAATAAAGATAATTTTAATATGGATTACTATATAGAAATATATATAATTTCTAAAGGTTCTAACGAATTAAATTCATATTATGATGAATATAAAGAAGGATTAAAATCATCTAAAGAAGAGTTAGAAGCGTTAAAACCAATAAGAGAAACAATTAGATATGAAGAAATATTAAAAGACGCTAATAAGAAAATTAATGATTCTAAAAAGGAATTAGACGAAAAAATAAATGATGCTTTAATAAAGTTAAATGACGCTAAAATTAAGTTGGATTCAGGAACAAAAGAACTCACAAAAGCTAAAGAAGATACTCAAAAAACTTTTGATCAAAATAGAGCAAAATTAAATGAAGAAAAAGTAAAAATATTAAATGCTTTAAAAAATTTAAACATAAAAGAAAATGAAATAGATAACTATATAGATACTTTGAAGAATAATATAAATAAATTAAAAGAACAATTATTATTAACACCCACTGATAGTCAAGAATACTTGGCTTTAAGTGAACAAATAAAAAAACTAGAAACAAATTATGATAATTTATTATTATTAAAAAACTCTTTAATTGAAATAAATAAAAATGAGGAAGTTATAAATAAATCTTATGATGAATTTATAAATACTATAAATACAAAAGAAGAAGAACTAAAAAAGGGATATTTTGAGTATTATAAAAACAAAGCAAAGTTAGATAGTGAAAAACTATCTGCTGAAGAAAAAATTAAAGAAGCTAAAGAAGATTTAAATACTTTAGAAAAACCAAAATGGTATTTATTAGATAGAACAGATAATAATGGATATACCGCTTATAAAGAGGATATTATAAAAGTTGATGCTATTGCGAAGGTATTACCGATATTCTTCATATTAATAGTAATTCTTATGATACTAAATACACTTACAAGGTTAATTGAAGAAGAAAGAACCGAAATAGGTATTTTACAGGCAAATGGATTTAGTGTGTCAAGCATTATAATTTCATACTTAATATATGTAATAACATCCGGTTTAATTGGTATAGCTATTGGTCTTACTATTGGATATAGTTTAATACCACCAATAATATATGGGGCTTTCTTAGCTACTTATTATGTACCAAAATTAATAACTATAGTAAGTCCCATACCATTTACATTAGTAATAATAGTTACTTTAATTATAATGATTGTAGTAACCATAATAGCATGTAAAAAAGAATTAAAAGAACATCCTGCATATTTACTTAGAACAAAACCAATAAAAACAGGAAGAAAAATATTATTAGAAAGAATACATTTCATATGGAAAGACTTTGATTTTTTAACAAAAACAACAATTAGAAATATATTTAGATACAAAAAAAGAGTAATTATGACAATACTAGGGGTTGCCGGTTGTACTGCCCTACTCGTTACAGGATTTGGTATAAACGATAGTATAAATACTATAGCTGAACTTCAATATAAAGACATTATAAAATATGATGGCATATATGTTTTAAAGAATAATACTAGTACAATTTCAAAAGAAATAAAAGACTTATTTAATGATAATGGTATAGTAAGTCCAATATTAGTAAATCAAAATGCATATAAATTTTCATTTGATGGAAAAAGAGAAGATGTTTATTTAGTAGTACCTTCTGAAACTAGTTTTTTTAGTAATTATGTATCTATGAAAGATATAAAAACAAAGAAAAATGTAACTATAAAAGATAATGGCGTAGTTATTACAAGACAAATGGCAGACTTATTAAAAGTAAAAGCTAAGGATACTATAAGTATAAGAAATAGTGATAATGAGTTATATTATCTTTATGTAACAGATGTAGTAGAAAATTATGTTTCACACTATATTTATATGAGTAAAACATATTATGAAGAAGTATTTAATAAACCAATAGAATATAACAGCATAATTGCTAACGGGGAATTAAATAACAAAATACAAATATCAGATTATGGTTTTATTACAGTTACATATACTAAAGAAATAATAAATCAATTTGATAGTTTAGTACAAAGCTTAAATCAAATAATTATAATGATAATAGTATTTGCTTGCTTTTTAGCTTTTATCGTTCTTTATAATCTTACTATAATAAATGTAAGTGAAAGAAAAAGAGAAATAGCAACCTTAAAAGTTCTTGGTTTTTTTGATAAAGAAGTATATAAATTTATATATAAAGAAACTCTTATATTAACAATTATTGGAACTTCTTTTGGATTAATATTTGGGGTATATTTACACGATTTTGTAATGAAAACAGCAGAAACAGATAACATTGTATTCTTAAGACATATAAAAGATACTAGTTTTTTACTATCCGGAATAATAACATTAATATTCTCACTAATTGTACAATTGATAATAAATAAAAGTATAAAAAAAATAAATATGATAGATTCATTAAAATCTGTTGAGTAAAAATATATATAATATTTGTTTTTAATTACAACTATTGTATAATAAATATAGGGAGGACATATGTTGAACAAATTTAAAAAAATTACAAAAGAATTTAATATAAATGGAGAATTGATAGATGTTAAAGAATTAGGTGGTGGAAATATACATAGCACTTATATTTTAACTTTTAAAAATAATGATGATGAGAAAAGGTATATATTTCAGCAAATAAACACATCAGTATTTACTGAACCATATAAACTTATGAATATGATAGAATCAGTTACAGAGCACATGAATAAGAATCAAGATAATGGAGCTCCAGTTTTACATGTTGTAAAGACTAAAAAAAATAAAAATTTATCAGTATTTAGAGGAGAATACAATACGGAGTATTGGAGAGCCTATGATCATATTGGTAATTGTATAAGCTTTAATGATATGAATGAAATAAAGGAAGAGGAAAAATTGGATGTTGCTAGACTTGTAGGTAAATCTTATGGTAATTTCTTAAAATTATTAAGCGATTACCCAGTTAGAAAATTAGAAGAAACAATACCAAATTTTCATAATACAGAAAAAAGATGGATAGATTTCATCGATGATGTTGAAAATGATGTTGTTGGAAGAGTTGATAGCGTTTCAAAAGAAATAGTTTTCTTGCTAAAAAGACAAAAGCATTATTCTCTACTAAATAGATTGGTAAATGAAAACAAAATACCTCTTAGAGCAAATCATAATGATACTAAAATAAATAATATCCTTATAAATTTGGAACAAGGTACAACTTCAGTAATAGATTTGGATACTGTTATGCCCGGAACATTATCAGATCCAGCAGATGCTTTAAGATCTTTAATTAATGAAGCGGGAGAAGAAACTAAAAATTTAAATGATGTTAATATAAACATGGATATATTGAGTTCTTTTATAGATGGATATGCAAGTGAAACTCATGATATTTTTAATGAATATGAAATAAATAATATTGGAAATGCCTTATATATTATTACATTAGAATTGGGAATGAGATTTTTAAACGATCATATAAATGGAGATGTATATTTTAAAACAAATTCTAATATAGAAAATCACAACCTAAAAAGAGCACAAGTTCAATTTAAATTGGCAGAAGAAATAGAAAATAATAAAGACTTAATAGATGAAACTATCAAATCTACTTACTCAAAATATAGTTTAGATCCACCAAAAGTAAAAATTAAAAGTAATAAAACAACTTAATATTAAGTTGCTTTATTATTATCCTATTAAAAACAATTTAAATGCCATTCTTTTATCTTTTTTTCCTGTCTTAATATCTTTATCTAAATCAAATAATTTTAATAAATATTCTTTTGCTTCTCCTAGTGTTATTAAAGATTGTTTTGCCAACTTTATTCTATATGGATGTACTCCTAATTCTTTTATAATATCTGATTCTGTATAACCAAATAAATACATTGTTTTAACTTGATATATTAATCTGAACTGATCTCCTAGCATTGATATCAACTTAATTTCCTCTTCATTCATTAAAACAAAATCATCATATATATTTAAAGATTTGTCAATATCCTTTTTTACTATAGCATCTATTAAATCAAATATATTGTCATTAATTATTCTAGATGTTATTGCATCTATATCTTCTTTTAATATTAACTTATCATCTTTATATAAAATTAATTTGTTTATTTCACTACTTACTATTCCTAAATCATCTCCAACAAAACTATGAAAATAGTTTATTGTTTCATTATCAATCTTATATCCCAAGTCTTTAAATTCTTTTTCTATATATTTTAGTACTTCGTAATCTTTTAAAATATTAAAGTTAAATGTAGTTCCTAATCTTAATAATTCTTTTACCACCTTTTTTCTTTCATCTAATTTAGAATTAACTGTTAGTATAAGTCTATTTTCTATATCTTTATTTAATATTTCTTTTAATACATTTAAACTATGTTTATCATCACTTTGTGAGGTTAAAAAAGTACAATTTGTACAAAGAATGTCTTTGTTATTAGAAAATAATGAGAAACTTAAAACATCTTCAATTACATCGTCAATTGATGTTTCATTCATATCATAAATAGTGGTGGTTTCTTTATCTATTATTTCATTAATCTTTTTATTTATTAAATAATATTCTTCACCATAAATTATAAATAATTTATCTTTCATAATTTCTTCCTTTTTCTATTTTAAGTTTTTTATCAAATATAACTCTTATACTTCCATCTATATCAGTCCTAAATATTTCTACATCATACTTATTTAATATATCTAGTACCTCTTTATTTGGATGTTTAAACCTATTATTCTCACCTACTGAAATTATACCATATTTTGGTTTTGTTTTAGATATTAAGGTCTCACTAGTCGATGTTTTTGAACCATGATGCCCTAACTTTAATATATCAACATCAATATCATGTTCTTTAATCATTGCTTCTTCTATGCTCTTTGAAGCATCCCCTGTAAGAAGTATATTATATCCATTTATATTGAAATAAAGAACTATACTAGAATCATTCTCATTAGTATCATACATTGGATTTAAGACATGAAAATTAATGTTAGATATATTTAAAATATCTCCTTTTTTTAATATTTTGTGATTATATTTTAATAGCTTTTCTTCCAAATGATTTATATTCCCATTTAAAAAGATTGTCTTTATTTTCATGTTTTTTGCAAGTTCAAAAGCACCTCCTATATGATCCGCATCACCATGAGTTATAAATAAATAATCTATATTATCTATTCCTTTTGATTTAAAATAAGGAAGAAGTAAATCTCCTCCAATATCAAATTCATTTGCTTTTTCAAACTCCGTTTCATATTTCAAAACCCCACCAGTATCGACTAATATATCATTACCAATAAGCCTTATTAATATAGAATCTCCTTGTCCAACATCTATAAATTCAATAGAGGGTTTAAATGTAAAATTAGATACTTTATTTATTATAATTAAGATAATAAGTAAATAAAAATGTTTGGGTTTAAATAATATTAAAGTAATTACCATGTAGTATAAAATCATTAATATTGTTGAAGGTTTACCCACGATTATTTTAAATATATTAATATTAGAAAAAAATAATGAGCTATTTTCTAAAAGTAAAGTAAGTGAGTATAAAATTTTATCAAATATAGGAAGTATAAACGTAATTAAAGATAAAGGAAATAATATAAAAGATACAAAAGGAACATATATAATGTTTAATAGTACACTAAGTAAATTAAACTCATAAAAATTATTTAAAACTATAGGTAAACTAGATAAAAACGCAATTAAAGATACGATAAAAGACATCCCTATATATGATTTAAATCTTTTTATTAATTTTTGAAATATTATTAAATATAAACTTATAATAAATGAGAATTGATATCCAACACTATAAATTAAGTATGGATTATATATTAAAGATAATATAAGTGTTATGTATAGTAGGTCTTTTACATCTATATTCTTTTTAAATATCTTATTTAATGTAATAAGTATGAAAAATATTCCAGATCTTACTATAGATGCTGTAAAGTCAGTCAAAAACATATAAAGTAAAACATACCCAAATATTATAAAATATTTATACTTAAACTTATCTATAAATTTTAACAATATAGCAATTACAAATGTAATGTTTGAACCAGATACCGCGAATAAATGACTTATTCCGTTTATTTGATAACTATCCTTTACATTAGAGTTTATATAATACTCTTCTCCAATTATAAAAGCATATAAATATTTTTTAGAAAGAGATATATTTTCTATTCTATCTACTATAAAATTCTTTATTTTATAACGAATTTTATTGTTGTTTTTTATTTTATTTATTTCTTCTATTTTCATTATAAAATGTACTCCGTTTTGTTTTAAATACCTCTTATAACTAAATTGATTAAATAAACCACTATCTTTGGGTTTAATTAACTTACATTTTATATTTATATAATCCCCCATTTTATATGTAGATTTAAAATTATCTACACTGATTTGATCTTTAAAATAATAATTTCCTATTATATTTTCTAAGCCAACAACATGTATATTCAATTTATTTCCATCTATTTTATAATTATGAATATAACCAGATATATCTGTATCATTTACCAAATATTTAGAGTTTGTTCTTATATTCGTAAATATATATGATATAAATATTGATAAAATCATCAATATTAAATATTTATACTTCAATAAGGTCTTTAACTTCATTATATAAAGCATCTCCAATACCAGATACTTTCTTTATATCTTCTAAAGTTTCAAACTTTTGATTTGTTCTATACTCTATTATTGATTTAGCTTTAGCGTCCCCTATTTTTGGCAATGTCATTAATTCTTCTTTACTTGCAGTATTTATATTAATTTTTTTATTTACACTTTCATTAGAATTGTCAACATACGGAATTTCACACGCTTCATTTACTTGATCTAGACATACACATTCCTTTTCTATTTCCTTTATTATCTCTATAACCGTTGGCTCATTTAATCTCTTTTTAGCATCTTCAATTTGCCTTTTACTATATATAATTATAAGCATTTCATTCTTTACATTCTTACTTAAATTTATCAAAGATGTATCAGCATTTTTAGTGAGTCCACCAGCCTTATTTATTATATCTATTACTTTATCGTTTTTTACACATTCATATACACCTTTATTTACAACTTCTCCTTTTATATCTACATGACATTCTTCTTTTACTTCTTCTCCTATTTCTTTTAAAACAGGCTCTACAGTAGCTTCAACTTTATTATCTTCTTTATATAAAAAAACAGAAACAATTACTAAAACTAAAACAGATATTATTATTATAATTTTTTTAAGCATAAAAAAATAACCTCCTTTATAAGATTATTTTTTATATCTACTACTTTTCCCTTATCTTTGTTCTAATTGCTTCTTCTTTTTTATATATATTATTTTCTATAGAGATCCTGCACACTATAGACATACATATTATAAGGTTTAATGCGAAAGATCCACCATAACTTAAAAATGGAAGTGGAACACCCGTTAGGGGAAAAAGTCCTAGTATACCAACCATATTTATAAATACATGCGAGAATATATATGTTGCTATTCCATAACATATAATACTATTTTTTAAATCTGAAGATTTTTTTGCTATAATCAGTATTCTATAAATAATATATAAATATATAAGTAAAATTAAAACTCCAACTAATGCTCCTAGTTCTTCTACAATTATAGGAAATATAAAGTCCGTATGTGCTTCTGGTAGATAAAAATATTTTTGTGTACTATTTCCAATACCAACACCAAATAATCCCCCTCTATTTATTGCAATATATCCATTACACACTTGATAACCCGTACCTTTTTCTGTATATCTATCACAAGGACTAAAAAAATTTAATCTTTGTCTTTGATGTTCTTTTAAAATGCTTTTACCATTTAAAAGAGATATAATTACTATGAGGGCAGCAAAACCCATTAAACCTAAAATTATTTTGTTTAGTTTTTTTCTAAAGACCGATTTTATAGGTATAGAAAAATAAGTAAGTATAGTAATAGTAAATATTATTATTGAAGTTCCAAGATCTGGTTGTATAAAAATTAAAAATATCATAGCAGAAGCAACAATTAAAGGCTTTAAAAGTTCTAAATAACTATCTATTTTATTTAGCTTAGAACTATAATATATAGCCATATATAGTATTAAAACAGTTTTAGCAAATTCACTTGGTTGAAGATTAAAAAAAGGTAGTTTAATCCAACTTCTAGCACCATTTATAACATCTCCATATACTAAAACAACTAATAATAATCCAAATATACCAAAAATTAATAATGGCACTATTTTCTTATAATTTTCTGTTTTAAAATTAATTGATACAAAAAAAGCACCAAATGACACTAAAAGTATTAAACCTTGTCTAATTAAATATTTATAAGTACTTTGATCTACTAAACTAGCTCTAACATAAGATGCACTAAATATCATAAAAAGACCAAATAAAGACATTATAAAAGTTAAAAAAAATAAAGGTTTATCCATCATCTTTATATTTCTTCTTATCATAG
>CAZIYD010000013.1:3818-13697 GCA_964543375.1 uncultured Muribaculaceae bacterium | reverse complement strand
ACAGAGTTTTACAATCTATAAGACCTTCATCACTCACGCGGCATTGCTCGTTCAGGGTTTCCCCCATTGACGAATATTCCTAACTGCTGTCTCCCGTAGGAGTCTGGGCCGTGTCTCAGTCCCAGTGTGGCCGATCAACCTCTCAGTTCGGCTACGCATCGAAGTCTTGGTGAGCCATTACCTCACCAACTAACTAATACGCCGCAGGCTCATCTATAAGTGGTGCTTTAAAGGCACCTTTCAACATAAAGAAATTATCTCTATGTATTATTCGGTATTAGCACAAGTTTCCCTGTGTTGTTCCAATCTTATAGGCAGATTACCCACGTGTTACTCACCCGTTCGCCACTAGATGCGAATCCAAATCCACTTTGTGCAAGCACTCCGCTTCATTGGTACATCCCGTTCGACTTGCATGTCTTAGGCATGCCGCCAGCGTTCATCCTGAGCTAGGATCAAACTCTCAAAAAAAAATAAATTCAAAGAATTATTTTTGTTTTAATTAATTTTTTTCAATCCTTAGCTACTCAAAATATTGACATTTTGCTCAGTTTTCAAAGATCATTCCGCCTTTTTTTAAGGCGTACACATAATATATCAAATTAAAACTTTAATGTCAACAACTTTTTTCACTATTTTTAATTTTTTTTGACATTTTTGACATTTTTTGATATTTTGCTTCTACAACTTATATATTATAAGGCTTTTTAATAATTGTATTATTTTAGTTTACATTATAATTTTTTAAATATTTTTTATTAAAGGGTCCAATTTTGTTAATACACATATTTATAAGTTCTTCCATCGCATCTTTCGTAATTATATCCATATCACTAGGATAATTCATTTCTAATTTATTGTAATCATACTCAGTTTGATCTAAAACACTATAATTGCCATCAGGGAAAACTCTTAAATCCAAATCATAATCTATATATTTAATAGTATTCTCCTCTATTATATAAGGGGATGCAATATTACAATAATAAAAAACTCCCTTTTCTTTATATTGAACTATTATGTTAAACCAAGAATCCTTATAAAAGAAAACTAATGCTGGTTCTTTTGTTTTCCACTTTCTACCATCAACTTCCGTTACCTTTGCTCTATTATTTTCAAGAACAATATACTCATCATCAATTTCTAATACCTTGGAGTTTTCCCAAGCTCTATACAATACACCATTATGCTTATAAGCGTGTATTGCTATCAAATCTCCTTTTTTCATTAATACAATCCACCAATCTATGTATTAATTATAAACATTAAAAGTCTTTTTGGCAATAAAAAAGAGGTTACTTTACGATAACCTCTAATGCTTTTTGTAATTGTGCGTCTGTTTCCGGCTTTGATAAATCATACTTTTCTTTATCTATATCAATATCATAATCAGGAATTACACCTATTTTATCTATATGATTTCCATTTGGACTGAGCCATTCTTGAGTAGTTATTTTAGCAAAACCTCCTGATGATGTATCTATTACTTGTTGAACCGTTCCTTTTCCATATGTCTTTTTACCAACTACTTTCGCTCCATATTGTTCTTTTAAGGATACTGCAAGTATTTCTGATGCAGATGCACTTGTATTGTTGACAAGAACAACAACTCCATAAGTTCTTTTTTCGTCTGTAGTGTCTAATCTTTCTTTAGAACCATCAGAACCTTTTGTTTTATAAATTATAGTGTTTTTAGGTAAAAACTTTTCTAACATTTCTGTAACTGTTACCAAGTGTCCACCTGAATTGTTTCTAACATCTAATATTAAAGACGTTATATTTTGATTTTCCAAGTCACTAAGTGATTTTTTAAATTGTTCTCCTGTGTTTGCTGCAAACATACTAATCTTTATATAACCAACTTTATCTTTTCCTTTGTAAAATATATTAGATTCTACAGATTTAATAACTATAGATCCCAAAGATAAAGTTTCTGTGTATTCTTTACCATCTCTTTCTAATGTTAGAGTTACTTTGCTTTTAGCGCTATCTTTTATTTCTCTAGCTACCTCTTCTGCTTTTTTGTCCTTAACAGAAACTCCATTTACCATTAATATAAAGTCTCCTTCTTTAATAGAACTCTTTGAGGCTGGGGATCCTTCGAATATCCCAACAACTAAAATTCCTCCCATACCATCAGAGAGTATCTCTAAGCCTACACCATCATATCTTCCATTTAATCTGTCGTTAAAAGATGATGCTTCTTTATCGTCAAAGTAAGATGAATTAGGATCTCCAAGCACAGACATCATTCCGTCTATTGCACCCTTTATAAGTTCTTCTTTATTTATATTCTTGTAATACTTTTTAACTATATCTTCATAAACCGAGTTAACCTCTGATAGATCGTTGTTCTTGCTTTCAAAACTATAACTTTTATCTTTAACATCTAACATTGTAAATATTGCCGCGCCACCGCTTATCATACCAACTATAGTAGATACCAATATAACAAACATTAATTCAATTAATCTATTTCTTTTTTCTTTATTTGTCATAAAACACCTTCTTATCATAGATAATGATAACACAAAAACAAAAAAAATAGTACATATTTATGTACTATTTTATATTATCCGCAATATATAGTAAACTTCCTTCAAAGTAAAATACATTTCTTCCATTGTTTATTTTCATAAGTGTTGCTTCTTTTACTTTTAAGTCTTTTGATTGTTGAACGTTTTTATTTGTTTGTTCTGAAACTATAGACTTATTAAAGAAATTTCCTAAATCCACTGTATATATTTTTTTGCTTTCATCTTTTATTAGTTGATTATAGTACGAGGCATCATTTCCTTTAAAGTCATAAAACAAAACATAATATTCTCCAAGTTGATCAAAAACCTGACTATACAATAGTTCTTGATAATTTATATTAACTTCTTTTACTTCTGGTTTTTTATAATTTAACTTTCTAGACTTTTCTAATATTACACTAGTTAAAAAGTAAAAGAGTATGAATATAACTACAACCACAAATAAAGTTATAATTGTACTTTTAGTAGATTGTTCAAACTCTATAGAACTTTTAAGTTCCTTTTTTCTTTTCTTTTCTTCTTTTAATAATTCTTTTTTCTTAGCCATATTTATCACCCAAAAAGATTATACTACATTTTACCTAAGAAATATAGTATAAAAAGTAATGTGTGGGATGCTAAAGATAATATTCCAACTATGTTTTTTCTTTTGTATTTATATTTAAAGTTATATTTTTTTACTTTGTTTAAATTAATTATTTGCTTTATTCTAATTATAACCCGATCTATAGAGTAATATAATCTATATAAAACGTTGACCTTTTTAATCAAAAAGTATTCTTGATATATTATAGAAATCAAATGAACTAAAATAGTAATATATAAAGAAGCCTTGTAATTTTTTATTTCAAATAAATTTAAAATATCAAATAAACCCTTATTGGTTTCTACAAATTTAGTCGTAAAAATATAAGTAGAATAATATAGAGAAAAAGATACTACTTTTATAATTGAATTATAAACAGAGATATTAAATATTAAGCCCAATAATAGAAGTATACAAGTTATTATATATGCGGGTATTAATCTATAAATATAATACTTATAATTAACTTTAGATAAAATAGATATTATAATAGAGAATAAAAGCATAATTAATGAAAATGAAATATTTTGAACAACAAGAAACAGTATAAAGAAGATAAATAGAGATAGTATTTTGTATGTTGGACCAATTTTATGTATATCAGAATTTATATTTATATAATTAAACATTTCTATACACCGCCTTAATTAAATCTTTAACGTCATCATATATGCCCAACTTTATTTTATTTTCATCTTCAACTTTATTTATAAACTCTAATATGTCTGGTAAATTTATTTTTCTTTTGTTTAATAATGCATCTTTGTTAAATACATTTTCTTTTAATCCTTCTACTATAACTTTACCATTATCTAGTACGATCAAATGTGTAGATATTAAGTTTATAAAATTTATATCATTACTAGCAATTAATATGGTAACGTTGTATTTTTTATTTATATCTTTTAATAGTCTTAAAAGTTCTTTTTTTGAATTTCTATCTAATCCTGAGGTAATATCATCTAATAAGAGTACTTTAGGAGAAGTTATTAATGCTTTAGATATGGATAATAATCTTTTTTCACTTAAACTAATTTTGTTTGGATTTAAAGCGAGATAATACTTATTCAATCCAACCATATTTAATGATTTAAGAATTAAAGAGTTATTTTTTATGTTTTTTTCTACTAGTACTTCTTTTAGTTCCTTTTCTATAGTATCCATTAAAAAGTCTTCTTTGTAGTTAACAAAAGCAATCTTTTTAGTATTTAATATAATTTCACCTTTGGTTATAGGTTTAGTTTTATTTATCAATTCTAAAAAACTAGTTTTTCCAGACCCGGAATTACCTATAATTCCATAAATAAAACCATCCAATATATCTATATTTAAATCTTTTAATATCGGTTTTTCTATATTTAATCTACACTCTACTTCTTTAAACTTTATTATTTCCATATATCAAACACCAACTTATCTATATCAACATATAAATCATCTATTAAACCATATAATTTTAATTTACTAGATAAATCAATTATAAATGGAAGTTCTAAACCAATTCTATTTAATAAAGTATCTTTTTCCATTACCTCAAGTGGTTTACCATCTAATAGAACCTTACCTTTGTTTAGTATTATTAATCTATTTGTTGCAAAAGATTCTTCTAAATTTGTGGTAAAGTTTATTATTGTTATATTATTATCTTTTTTATATCTCCTTATTACTTTTAATATGTCTTCTTTTTCTTTTGTACTAAAATTAGATAAAAAATTATCTAATATTAATATTTTGGGATTATATAGTAATGAGGCTGCGATTAAAACTCTTTTTAGCTCATTAGAACTTAAACTTCTCAAATTTTTATCTAATAAATCTGTTATATTTAGAAGGTCTGTTATATCTTCAAACTTTTCTACTATTTCTTTTTGAGTCAAATTTTTAGGATTTAAAGAAAGCATCAATTCATCTTTAACGGTTTCAGACATAAAATTTTCTTCTTCGTTTTCAAAAAGAACGGATATTTCTTTTTTAATTTCCTTTAATTTATAATGTACGCTATTATTTTTTATTAATCCTGATATTATCTTTACTAAAGTTGTCTTCCCAGAAGCGTTAGGACCTGATATTGTAATCCAAGAACCTTCTTCAATTTCCAAATTAAAATTAGAAAATATTTTTCTTTTATTATATGAGTAAGAAAGATTGTTAATAGAAATAATAGTATTCATCAATATCCCCCCATTGATAATAATATATTATACATAAAAAAAGATAAATTTACTACCATTTATCTCTTTTTAGATTGAATTTTATAAGATATTTTTGAAGCTAACTTTGTTGTTACAAATCTGTTTGAAAAAATTAAAACTTTCATATATAAGGTGGGTATTATTATTAATTTTCCTTTAAACATTTTTTTAACTGCATAGTTTGCAACGTATTTGGCGTTTGTTGATTTTATTTTGAATTTTACATTTGCTCTTTTATTAAAGTTAGTATCTACTGGTCCTGGACATAATACAGATATTTTAACATTTGAATTAGATCTTCTAAGTTCTTCGTGTATTGAAGTTGTTAATCTTAAAACATAAGCTTTAGTAGCATAATATGTTGCCATAAGAGGGCCAGGTTGAAATGCTGCTGATGAGGCAACATTCATTATATAACCAGAATCTTTCTTTATAAAGTCATTCAAAAATAGTTTTGTTAAAATATGAAGTCCTATTATGTTTAAATTAATCATATCTAGTTCTTCTTTTAAATCAAGTTCACTAAATTCTCCAAAAAGTCCAAATCCAGCATTATTAACAAGTATATCTATCTTTTCTTTCTTTACTTTTTCATATAAGTTTAAAACATCTTCTTTTTTTGATAAATCCGAATCTATTAATTTATATTCAGTCTTTATTTCATTAAACTCCATTCCTTCTATATTTCTTGAAACAAGAATTAAATCATAACCTTTTTTTGATAATAATATTGCTATTTCTTTTCCAATTCCAGAAGAAGCACCAGTTATTAAAGCTTTCATATTACCTCTTTTCCACTTCTTAGTATTATTTCTCTTGATACAACCTCTACTGGGTCTACATAATATTCATTTAAATTAAACTTATCTCTAAGTATTGATAACTCTGTACAACCCAAGATTACATTATCGCAATCATTATCTTTAAAATATTTTATTATATTTAAGAAGTATTCTATGTCTATTTCTTTTCCTTCTTTAACTTCATCTATTATGTTCATTATTTTTGATTGAATGTCTTTTGGCGGAGTTATTGGAATAAAACCATTTTTTATTAACTCTTGTTGATAAAGTTCTCCTTTATTAGTGCCATGTGTAGCCATAATACCAATTTTTTTATTGCTTTTATCAATACTATTTACAGTAAGAGATATTAAATTAAGAAGAGGAACAGATATTGTTTTAGATAAATAATCATAGAAGTTATGGGCGGTATTACAGTTCATAACTATAAAATCAACACCTAGGGATTCTAGTTCTTTTAAATCTCTTTCTATATATGGTATTGGACTTTTGTTACTATTATCTAACAAATAATCTGTTCTATTAGGTATCTCAGCATGACTATTTATTATTAAATTAACATGTTCTTGATCAATACTCGCTTTAGTGTTCTTTATTATTCTTTCATACAAGTAACAAGACGCTAGGGGACCAACGCCTCCTAATATTCCTACTCTACGCATTATTTACTCCAAAATATTCTTTATACCAAAGTATAAAACAATATATAGTCATTATTTTTTTTGTATTTCTTTTGTTTTTATTTTTATGATTATCTAATAATTTATTTATATAATCTATATTAAAGTATTTATAAGCTATATTAGAATTAAACTTTTCTTTAATATCTTTATAATATTTATCCTCTTTTATCCAATCTCCAACTGGTACGGGAAAAGAAAGCTTTGGTCTGTTAGATAAAAATTCTCCAAGTTTTTCTTTTGTTGCTTCTCTTAAAACTATTTTATTATTAGTTTTTGATACTCTATATTTTGATGGTATCTTTAATGCAAGATCTAATATTTCTTTATCTAAGAATGGGACTCTTCCTTCTATAGAATTAGCCATAGTCATTCTATCTGCTTTTAATAATATATCTTGTAACATCCACATATGCATATCTAAATATTGCATCTTTGTTATATCATCTTCTTTTTCTACTCTTTTATATATGTTTTTTGTATAAAAGTAGGGTTCTTTAATATCTTGTTTTTCTTTTAAAACTTTATTTATTTCTTTTTTATTCATTACATAAGACATTCCTATATATCTTTTTTCAAGAGGAGTTCCAAGTTTTATTAAAAGATTTTTTCCATGAAAATCATTTAAGTTAATTACAATGCTTTTTAATAGTTTTTTAAATGGTATAAATTTATATTTTTCTATTTCAAATGGTTCAAAATATGTATGATATCCTCCGAATAGTTCATCAGCACCCTCTCCACTTAACACTACTTTAACCTTTTTAGATGCTTCTTTTGAAACAAAGTATAAAGGTATTGCAGATACATTTGAAAGTGGTTCATCCATATAATATTGACATTTAGGTAATACTTCAAAGAATTCATCCGATGTAATTGTTTTACTATAGTTTGTAACACCAATACTGTCTGCAAACTTCTTTGCATGTGGTATTTCGTTTATCTTTTCATTATCAAAACCAACAGAAAAACTTTTTACTTTTGTTATTTTTGATACTTCGTTTAATACATAACTAGAATCTATTCCACTAGACAAGAAGGAACCAACTTCTACATCTGATATCATGTGTGCTTTTACAGATTCAGTTAGTCTTTTCATAAGTTCTTCTTTAAAATATTCTAAAGATTTGGATTCATCTATATTATATTTTATTTCATTATACTTAAATATATTTATTTTATTATCCTTATATATATAATAATGTCCAGGATTTAACTTATATGCATTTTTAAAGAATGTCTCATTGTTTGGTATATATTCAAATGTTAAATATTCGGGAAGCATAGATGAATTAAATTCTTTTTTAAAGTCTGGATTGGGTAAAAAAGCTTTTAATTCAGATGCAAACATAAACTCTTCATTATCTTTGTAATAGTAATAAGGTTTTATTCCAAATATATCTCTTGCTCCGAATATTAATTTGTTTTTTTTATCATAAATTGTAAACGCAAACATTCCTCTAAGTTCTTTTAATATCTTTTCTTTATACTCTATATAACCATATAAAAGAACTTCAGTATCTGAGGTTGTTTTAAACTTATATCCTTTTTTTAATAATTTTTCTTTTATTTCTAAATGGTTATATATCTCACCATTAAATACTATTACATAGTTATTGTCACTTGACTCCATAGGTTGTGATGCCCTATCTTTTAAGTCTAATATAGATAATCTTCTAAATCCAAATGACACGAAGTCATCATTAAAATAACCTTCGCTATCTGGTCCTCTATGGATAATTTTATCTGTCATATTTTTAATTATTTTTTCTTTATTTTTTTTATTTCCAATGAAACCTACAAACCCACACATAAGTACTCCTATTTATTGTATTTTTTTAAAACTTTGTATTGTCTTAATTGTAATTTAAAATATGCATAGCTTCTTTTTAAACTTTTATCTTTATCATATATATAAGGATTGTATACTTTTTTATGTTTTATACTCTTTATTATATCTTTATCTATAAATTTGAAAGCAAAATATTTATATAAGTTTAAATATAAGAACTCTTTCTTCGCATAAATTAATTTTAAATCTTTTGAGTAAACATAATCATCTACTATCAATTTTGCAAAGTTAATACCACTTCCATATACATAAAAGCTGCTTCTTCCTTGTCTTAGATTTATTTCAAAAAATTTATACTTTTTATCTCTTTCATCATACTTTATATCGAAGTTAGATATTCCTACATATTTAATTTTTTCTAAAAATTCTTTTACTTGTTTAAACATATTTTCATTATATGCATCTGTTATAGCAGCATAATTACCTATGTATAATGGTGCTTTTTCTTCTAAAAGTATATTTCCTAAACTCATCATTTTTACTTTACCAAATCTATCAGAATAACAGTTTAAAACAAACATATTGGTGTCTTTACCAGGGATATATTCTTGTATTATCATATTACCCTTGTAATTAGCTTTATATATTTTATTTAATGCCTCTTTTAATTCCTTTTCTTCTTTAATAATAAACACTTTTTTCTTGCCTTCAAAATTAACCATTTGATAATAAACAGAGGAATCTGGTTTTAAAACAACAGGATAAGAAAAGGGAACTTTTAATTTATCTCCTTTAGAATATATATAAGTTTTAGGATAACTTAAACCATATTCTTCACAAACTTTGTAAAATTCTTCTTTATTAATAAGTCTATTCATCATTTCTTTATTAGTAAAGTATGGCACAATAAATTTAGATAATTCTTTTTTATTATCACATAAAAGATTAGAGTATGTTTCCCCGCAACTTATTAATATTATTTTTTTGTTTTTATTCTTTTTATATATTTTATTTAATTCATTTAAAAACACTTCTTTTTTATGGAAATTATTAATTACTTTAACATCTAATATATTAGTATTTTTAGTAGCATTAAACACTTCAGTAGTTAAAACTAAAGATTTAACATTATATGCTTCATGAAATAATCTTGCCATTGAATAGGCATTTATATCTGATCCTAACATTATTGGTAGTATTTGTTTCATATTATCACCTATAGAAATTATATCATTATGTATTAAAAAACTCTATAATTTATAGAGTTTTTATTTTTTGAAAATTATTTA
>CAZIYD010000013.1:0-3718 GCA_964543375.1 uncultured Muribaculaceae bacterium | reverse complement strand
TTATATCTTTGTAGCATACAACAATAGGTATTAAGCAAAAAACAAAAACCATCTCTTGCTAATAATCCTATATTTATATTATTAGATGTTATTGTATTAATAATTAATAACCCTCCAATAATCATTGCCGGAAAATGGACACTAAAATTATAAAGTAACCCCTGTCTTTTAAATTTATTATATCCTTCTAAATTTTGACTTTCGATAAAATAATTATCCCCAGATACTTTTTCATCATCAACCTTTAATACTTTTCTTAATTTTTGTTGCATATTTAAAACAAGTTTTTTAAATGTTTTTATACCCATAGCTTCATATATTTTTTCTTCTATTGTTTTATTATCCATTATAATAATCCCCCTTTTTTATAAACAATGAATATTATAGCGAATTTTTAAAAATTGTAAAGAAAAAACGACATAAGTCGTTTATACCAATTTGATGACTACCATTAAAGCATCATCTCCTCTTCTTTCTTCTAGTTTTAATATTGAAGTATAACCACCATTTCTAGATTCATAACGTTTAGCAAGTTCAAATACTTTCTTTGTTGCTTCGTTATTGTTTTTAAAGAAGGCTAGTATTTTTCTTCTTCCTATTAATGTATCTTTTTTAGCATAAGTAACCATCTTATCTAAAAACTTACGAACTTCTTTTGCTCTAGTTTCAGTGGTTTTTATACTTTCATTCATTACTAAATCCATAGTTAAATTAGAAAGCATAGATTTTCTATGTTTAGTTTTAACACCTAATTTTCTATATGCCATATTATTCTCCTATTCTTCATTTTTAAAAGTAAGACCCATTTCTTTTACTTTATCCATAACTTCTTTTAGAGATTTCTTTCCTAAATTTCTAATCTTACTCATTTCTTGTTCTGTATTAGAAACTAAGTCTGCTACTGTATACATATTTGATCTTTTTAAACAATTGTATGCACGAACAGATAGTTCTAAATCATCTATTGAAGTCTTTAATAATTTTTGTTTTGGATCTTCTGTTTTTTGTTTCATTAAACCTTTTACAGATTCAGTGAATTCTGGGTTATCTATATAATCTAATTGAACCATCAATATACTTGCTGCTTGTGATAATGCTTCTTGTGGAGTTACTGAACCTTTTGTCCATATTTCCATAATTAGTTTATCAAAGTTGTTGTCGTGTCCTACACGAGCTTTTTCTACATCGTAGTTAACTCTTTCTATAGGTGAATATATTGCATCTATAGCAATTACTCCAACTTCGCTTGTATCTAGTATTCTTTTTACTTCTTCAGCTACTACGTAACCTTTTCCACGACCTACAGTTAATTCCATATCTAATTTTCCACCTTTTGCTAGGTTGCAAATTACAAAGTCTGGATTACCAATTTCTATAGAAGGCGATTTTTCTAACATAGAAGCCTTAACAGGACCTTCTCCTTTTACAGATATCTTTATAGTTACTTGTTCTTCTGTATTTTTCTTTACAACAACATTTTTTAAATTTAATACTATTGTTGTAACATCTTCTATTACACCTTTTATTGTTTGAAATTCATGCATTACACCATCTATTTTAACACTTGTAATTGCATCTCCTGGAAGTGATGATAATAGTACTCTTCTAAGTGCATTCCCTAATGTTCTTCCAAATCCTTGTTCTAGAGGTTCTAATTCAAACTTACCATAATTGTTTTTTGATATATATTCTGTCATTTTATATTCTGGTTTTTCAAATACTAGGTGAGCATTGTTATCTACACCATATTTTAACTCTGTATAAAATTCAAACGCTGTATCTTCTACTTGTTCTTCAATTGTTACATCTTTCTTTTTAGCCATAATAATACTCCTTTTCTTTTATCCACGTGGACGTTTTGGTGGACGACATCCGTTATGAGGAACTGGTGTAACATCACTTAGTGCTGTTATTTCTAGTCCTCCTGATATTAATGAACGTAATGCTGTATCTCTAGATGGTGCGACACCATTTATATTTACTTCTACACTTCTCATTCCAAGATCATATGCTGCTTTTGCTGCACTTTCTGCTGCAAGTCCTGCTGCATATGGTGTTTTCTTCTTTGAGCCTTTATAACCTAAAGCGCCTGAAGAAGCCCAACTTACTGCATTGCCTTCTTTATCAGTTATGGTTACAATAGTATTATTGTATGAAACTCTTATGTTTGCTATACCTTCTGGTATATTTTTCTTTACTTTTCTTTTTCTTGCTTTATATGCCATAATCTAACCTCCTTTAAGCTTTCTTCTTATTAGCAACTACTTTTCCACGACCTTTACGTGTACGAGCGTTTCTATTTGTTCTTTGACCTCTAACAGGAAGACCTTTACGATGACGAACTCCTTGATATGAACCTATTTCCATTTTAGTTTTAACGTTCATACTTATTTCTCTACGTAAATCTCCTTCGGTTAAATGTTTAGACATTTCATCACGAATAGCTACTATTTCTTCTTCAGTTAAATCTTTTGATCTCTTATTTGGATCTACTTTTACTTTTGTAAGTATTTCCTTTGATAAAGATCTACCTATTCCATATATATATGTTAAAGCTATTTCAACTCTTTTATCATTAGGTATATCTACACCTTTTATACGTACCATATTTCCTCCTATTAACCTTGTCTTTGCTTATGTTTAGGGTTATCACATATAACCGTAACCACGCCTTTTCTTCTTACTATTTTGCATTTTGGGCACATCTTTTTTACTGATGGTTTTACTTTCATAATTATTTCTCCTTCTAATTCCTAAATACTATACGACCATGAGTCAGATCAAATGGAGATAGTTCCAATTTAACGTTGTCTCCTTTTTGAATACGTATAAAGTGCATACGCATTTTACCACCTACATAAGCAGTAACAACATGACCATTTTCTAGTTCTACTTTAAATTGACCAGATGGAAGTAGTTCTAATACTTTTCCATTCATTTCTATAGAATCTTTATTTACCATTTAATCACCTCTTTGTCAGTATTTTATAACCACTGTCTGTAACTAGGACTGTATGTTCGAAGTGGGCCGAAGGACTAGAGTCCATTGTATTTATTGTCCAATCATCGTCCTCTAAATATATTTCTTCGCCGCCTAAGTTTAACATTGGTTCTATCGCTATTATCATTCCTGGTTTTAACAAAGGACCAGTTCCTTTTTTACCATAATTTGGGATATTAGGATCTTCGTGTATTTTTATTCCTACACCATGACCTACTAGTTCTCTCACTATTCCTAAATTATGTTTTTTTGCATAATTTTCTATAGTACTTCCTATATCACCGACTCTATTACCTGGTTTTACTTGGTTTATTCCAAGATATAAACTTTTTTCGGTATGTTCAAGTAAGTATTTTTTATCATCTGATATTTCTCCTACAGGATATGTTTTAGCAGTATCGCTATAATAACCTTTGTATGAAACAGATAAATCTATAGATATTATATCTCCTTCTTTTAACGAGTAATCGTTAGGAATACCATGAACTACTGTATCGTTTACCGATGCACATATAGTTGCTGGATAACCCTCGTAGTTTTTTAAAGCAGGTATACAACCAATCTTTGTGATATATTTTTCTGCTAGAGTGTCTAACTCTTTTGTAGTAATACCTGGTTTAATAAACTCCTCTAAATACTCTAGAGTTTCTAGAGCTTTACTACAAGATATAGTAATTAACTCTATTTCTCTTTCGGATTTTATTATAATCATTTTAA
>CAZIYD010000012.1:0-14466 GCA_964543375.1 uncultured Muribaculaceae bacterium | reverse complement strand
TTTATGATATAATTTAATTATATAGGAGAGATATGAAAAAGATTGTATTGTTGTTGTTTATTCTATTTATTACAGGATGTGGAACTACAAGTACAAATTATTCTGGTAAGGTTACTGAAGAATCTAAGAAGTACTTAGATAATGGTTACATAATTAATGTATTTAGAGATATTGAAAAACTTGGAGATGAATTAGAAAACTATAATAAAGGATATATTAAGATTGGATACAATGTAATAACTGATTATGTTTCTACTAATATATTTGATCCTGATGCAGGATATAATATTAAGAAGAAAGTTGTTAGTAATATAAGAGTTATAAAAGGGCCTAAAATGGGAATAGCTGATGAATTATATAGAAATTATACTTTATATGATATGGGAGATGCATTACTTGGAACTAATAATAGATTTGAGACTGTATATGATGCTCCTCAACAAGTGGGGTGCAAACTTCTATTGCAGTATTTGTAAATAAAATAGCACTTTTAGACGCTAATAAGTATTTAGGAGATCTTCCTGCTTTAAGTGTTGTATATTCAGATTTGGGTATTACTAGGGATTCTGTAGCGCTTACTTTAGGATTTAGATTAGAACTAATTACTAATGATAATAAGACTTTTTATAAAGATTATGAAATAGAAATGCCAACTAAAGATTTTGATTTAACGGGTGATAATTTTCAAATTGATTTAACAATTGATGATGTTACTAAGATGGAACCATTTTTAGAAAAGTAATATATAAAACAGGGAGGTTTTGATATATGGAATTAACTTATGAAAATTTTAACGGATTAAATATTCTAGATGAAATTAAGAAGATAAATGAGGCTGAAGTAGTTAATATTAATGTTACTACAACTGATAAAGGCTCAATTATTTTTAATGGGTATGTTATTTGCGGCTAATAAAAAGATTAATATAATGAATAAAGAAGAACTAGATTTTAAAAATAAAGTATATGAAGATTTAAGTAGTTTTGGTAAGTCTTTTATTGTAATGACTTATGTATGGGAGAAGTTATTTGATGATGAGTTTCCTAAGAAAGATTTTTCAAATGTTATAACACCTTTTGATGAATTAATAGAGAATGTTAAGAGAATGAATCTTAAACCTATAGAAAATGAACCAATAGAAAATAAATTCTTTTTAATATGTCCGGTAAGAAATGCTTCAGAAGAACAAAAGGTGGAAATGAATGAATACGCAGATAACGCTATAAATAATGGATTTATAGTACATAATCCAAATGGTGATACAGTTCAAAAAGATATGTTTGGAGGATATGCTATATGTAGACAAAATGCGTTTGGTATAGCGACCTCATCTGAAATAAGAATGTTTTATGATCAATCTAGTAAAGGTAGTATGTTTGACTTAGGTGTTGCTTATTATTTAAATAAGCCCCTAATAGTACTTAATGAGAATAAAATTAAGTATGATATAACTGACTTTGGAGATTTTGTAGTAATGGATTGGAATTGTAGAGAATTATCAAAAAGATTAATTAAATAAAAAAAGGTATTAGAGACTATTTCCTAAAAATGGACACAAGTAAAAAAGAAGCGTATGAGTAATCATATGCTTTTGTTATACTTAAGATGGGAGGAAATAGTATGGGGTAGTGTAGTTTATAAATATTAATCTTAATGGTCCTGTTTTCCCGACCATGAAAAAACAAACCCTTTATTTATAAGGGTTTTATTATGCTCAAATGCGTTTACCTATGAATTACCTATGAATTGTTTTAAAAGTTATAAGTTGTTAATCCTTTCTACTATATTTTTAACTCATCTTCATTAAATACGAGAATTTTTAAATAAAATAATTGTTACTTTTTCCAATTGGTAGTATAATAAACATATAATTTGGAGGAAATATGAAAAAAAGAAATCTAATTACTATTTTACTTGCAGTATTAGTTCTTATCTTTTTTATCGGAGCATATGGAATACATTCTTTTAATGGAAGAGACATGCTAAATATTACAAAAATTACCACCCCACACTCATATGATGAACTATATAGTCTTTTGAAAAGAAAAACTTTTAGTTCAAAAAACAACTTGTTCAAAGATGAGAGTTTTGGTGCTTTTACTACTTCATCAATAGAAAAAGAATACTCAAAAACAAATGTTCAAGTTTCTGGAATAGATGAGGCTGATATAGTAAAAACTGATGGAAACTACATATATTATTTGGCGAATGATTATTTGAATATTATTGAAGTAAAAGATGATGTCATGAATATAAAATCAAAAATAAAAGCAACTTCACAAAGCAATGATAGTTATTCTAGTTATAGTGAAATATATATTTACGACAATAAATTAATAGTAATAAAAAACAATGATAGCAATAGAATATATAGGGATATGATTCGTATAGATTATATAGAAAATACTGAGACATCTGCTGTTATATTCGATATAACAGATAAATCAAATCCTATTAAAATAAATGAACTATCACAAAGTGGAAGATATGTATCTTCTAGATTAATAGACAATTACCTATATTTGGTAACTAATCATTATATTTATGGAGATATAATAAGAAGTGAAACCGATACTTTTGTACCTAGGTTAAGAGTTGAAAGCTCAAAACTTATGTTACCAGAAGATTTATTAATTGTACCCCAAACAGAATATAACTCTTATATTATTTTAACGGGAATAGATATAAATAATTCTAATAATCACATATCTTCAAAAGCTGTACTAGGAGCATCTAGTAATATATATGCTGATATAAATAATATATATGTAATATCGAATTCGTATCGAAATTTTAGTTCAAATGAAAAAACAAATATATTAAAATTTTCTATGAAAAACGGTAAGTTAAATTTAGATGCAACAGGTGAGGTAAAAGGAAATATATTAAATCAATTTTCTATGGATGAGTATAATGGTTATTTTAGAATAGTAACTACGCATAATGACTTCAATAGATTTATAATAGATCAAATATTAAGACCAGATGATACTGAAACAACTACGAATAATTTATATATTTTAGACAGTAATTTAAATAAGGTGGGTCAAATAGAGGGTTTAGCAAAAGGGGAGAGAATATATTCTGTTAGATTTGATGAGGATATAAGTTACTTTGTAACATTTAAGCAAGTAGACCCTTTATTTGTAGTTGATGTTTCAAATCCTAAAGAACCAATTATAAAAACGGAATTAAAAATACCAGGTTTCTCTGAATACTTACATGTATATGATGATAAATATTTATTTGGACTAGGTAAAGAAGCAGATTTAGATGGTAGAGTAACAGGCTTAAAGATATCTATGTTTAACATAGAAGATAAGACTAATGTTACAGAAAACTATAAAGAATTAGTGGCAAAAAACGATTGGTCTGAGGCATCACATAATCATAAAGCAATTATAATATCTAAAGAAAGAAACTTGATAGGTTTTCCATTAGATTCTAAATATGTAGTTTATAAATTTACAGACAATGTAGGTTTTGATAAGATTATTGATATAGATTTTAAAACTAATTACTACGGTAACTCTAGAGGACTATATATAGATGATTATTTTTATATATTAAATGGAAACACAATAAAAACTATAAATCTAAACACAAAATTAGAAGGTAACTTTTTAGAAATAAATAAGTGATTAATATAAAAGACATATTATGAACATATGTCTTTTTAATTATTTTTTTAATATTCCAAATAAACCTCTTTTAAGTAGTTGAGTTCCTGTTCTTATTATTTCTCCTTCAATTCTAGATTTTCTTCTTTCTGCTTTTCTTTCTTCTAAAACTCTTCTTCTTTCTATTTCTTTTTCTATTCTCTTTTGTTCTTTTTCTTCTAATTTTTGTTTTTGTTTTTCATATTCTAACTTTTCTTTTTCAAAAGCAAGTTTTTCTTCTTCTAATTTTTTTCTTTCTTCATCTTTTGCTTTTTCTTTTTCTAATACTTCATAAGCAGTTTCTCTATCAAATGCTGTATCATACTTTGTCATTGGACTAGATGATATAATACTTCTTATTTTTTCTATTGGTGCTTGTGCCATTAAACTTTCAGGACATATTATAGATGCTCTTTCTACTATAGAAGGTGCTCCTGTTTCATCTAAGAAAGATACTAAAGCTTCTCCTGTTCCGAGTTCCATAATAGCATCCTCTGTTTTAAATTTTGGATTTGCTCTAAATGTTTGAGCTGCTACCTTAACTGCTTTTTGTTCTTTAGGAGTATATGCTCTAAGTGCATGTTGAACTCTATTGCTAAGTTGTGCTAAAACAGAATCTGGTATATCACTAGGACTTTGTGTTACAAAGTATATACCTACACCTTTAGATCTAATTAATTTAACTACTTGTTCTATCTTTTGAAGCATTATAGGTTCGGCATCACTAAATAAAAAGTGTGCTTCATCAAAGAAAAATACTAATTTTGGTTTTTCTAAATCACCAACTTCAGGTAAATCTTCAAATAATTCTGCCATCATCCACAGTACAAATGTAGCATATAGTTTAGGATTTTGTATTAATTTAGTACTATCTAATATATTTATAATACCCTTTCCATTAGAATCCGTTTTTATTAAGTCATTAATGTCTAATTCAGGTTCACCAAAAAACAAATTACCACCTTGTTCTTCAAGAGGAATAAGTGCTCTTATAATAGTTCCTATCGATTGTTTAGTGACATTACCATAAACAGTAGTGTACTCATTCATATGTTCTGCTACATAATCTATAAGTGCCCTTAAGTCCTTTAAATCGTATAACAACAAACCTTTGTCATCTGCAATTTTAAATATTATGTTTAATACACCTTCTTGTGCGTCTGATAAATTTAATATTTTGGAAAGTAAATTTGGTCCCATATCAGATATAGTCGCTCTTACAGAGTGTCCTCCATCTTCATAAATATCCCAAAAGGCAACTGGAAATCCTCTATATTCAAAAGTATCTCTTATTTTAAATTTATCTATTCTTTTTTCCATTCCTTCTGTTTTTTCACCAGGAACACAAAGTCCCGAAACATCACCTTTAACATCACATAAGAATACAGGAACACCAGCATCCGAGAATGATTCTGCCATAACTTTCATTGTTATAGTTTTACCAGTCCCAGAAGCACCCGCAATTAGACCGTGTCTATTGCACATTTTTAGATTCATCATTATTTTTTTATCATCAGATAAACCCATATAAATTCCATCTTTAGTATACATAAGTCCTCCATATTTGTTTTTATTATATCACATAAGAAAAAAATATATTAAATATGTAAACAAACGAAAATGATTTGTTTAGTTTTGTAATATTTATTCAAAATCTTAAAAAAACCTTTTAAAAAACAAATTCTTAAAGTATAATTAATTTATAGTAATTGAATACATAATAGGGAGGTTGCTATGGTTGAAATGGAGTTTAAATTTTAAAATAAAAGTGATAGATTTTCGCCATCTATTACTTTTTTTGTGGAGGAGGAATAAAATGACAGGTTTAGAAAAGTTAGACAAAAAAAAGAAATTATTGTTGGGTCACATTAGAGGATCTAAAACAACAGAAATTTCAATAAATGATCTATCTGAAGTAACAAATATTTCAATATTAGAATTATCAAAACTACTAGAAGAATTAAAAGATGAGGGATACCCACTTGCTCAAAATCAAAGAGAAGGGGAACTATATTTAAACTATTCAAAAGCAGAGGATTTAAAGCTAAATGAAATAAATATAAAAACAAAGGATAATGAACCTTTTAAAGCTTTAGTAATATCAGATCTTAGAATGGGTTCTATTTATGAACAACCAACAATATTACAAGAGTTAATTCAAATTTCTTATAAAGAAGGATATAGAAATGTAATAATATGTGGTAATTTATTTGAAGGACTTTATCCCGCGACAGGAAATACAAAAAGAAGTGAATATTATAATAGTTTATTTTTAAAAGATAGACAAGCACAATTATCACACTTTATAAATATGTATCCTTATTTAGAAGGAATGAGAACTTACTTTATAACAGGAGAAAAAGATAAAACTCTTACTAAAAGGTTTGAAAAACCAGTGGGTTTGATTTTAGAAGGTATAAGAGATGATATGTATTTCTTGGGAAATAAAAACGGAAGATTAAAAATAAATGATGTAGATATATTAGTAAAAAGCGATAGTGCAAAAAAAACATATACAACTTCATATCGCTTAGAACAATTTATAAATTCACTTAGAAGTGAGGACAAACCCGATATAGTATTAAACGGGGGATTACTTCAAATGGAACACTTACCTAACTATAGAGAAATAGAAGGGTTTTCAGTTCCGTCATTGGTGGCAACAACACAAGAGATGACAGATAAATCTTGGTCAAATACAGTTGGTGCTTGGCAACTTGAATTATCGTTTAAAAAAGATGGGTCTTTAGATAAGTTACAATCATATAGGGTGCCTTACTTTAAAACACACAAAGATGACTATTTAACAGCAAAACCATTAAAAGGAACAAGTGATGTCATAAACAGACAAGCAGCACCTAAAATGGAAAAAACAGATTTACAAAAAGAGATTCAAGGATATTATTCAAAAATAAGAAGTCATATGTCAATAGATGATATAGCGAAAACATTATCTAAAAGTACAGAAGAAGTAAAAGGACTATTAAATATATTTAAAATGTATGGATTAAAGGTATCCACATATAAACTAGAAGATGGAAAAACATTTGTACAAAAAAGCAGTAAAATGCCAAAAAAAGAGAAGAAGTTATCAAAAGAAGATCTATATTTGTCATCTTTCTTAGTTATGGGAGACTTACATTTAGGTGGCAAGGTTCAACAACCAAGACTAGTTAGAAGAGTTATAGATGAAGCACAAGAAAGAGGAATAACAAGAGGGTTTTTATTAGGTGATTTGGTTCAAGGGGATTATGTAAAAATAAGACCAGAAGAACAATATGCTCTAATAGATAGAGGATTCGATGAACAATACTACAATCTTAATAAAACAATAGATAAAAGAGATAATTTTTTATGGTTTATGTCTGCAGGAAGTCACGACGAGACCCATAAAAAGAATGGTGGTGCTTCTTTAGGTTATCATTTAGCAAGAGAAAGAGATGACATAATGTATTTAGGCCAAGACATAATAACCTTTGGAATAAATGGAGAAAAAGTATATGTTAATCCAAAAGTAAAAGAATTAAATTACATGGAAAGAGAAAACTTAGAAGAATCTATAAAGAATGGTTATTGTTATGATTTCAATTCTAAATCAAAAGATAGAAAAGCTGCAGTTGTAGTAACGGGTAATCATCCGGGCGGAGGATCTGCAAAATCAAGATCTTATAAACTACAAAGTCAAATAGAAAACTTAGAATCAAATACAAAACCCAAAATATTGATAGATGCCCATTATCATAAACCATATGATTTCCTATATAGAAACGTATTTGGGGCTCAAGTTGGATGTATGACAGACAGTGGTCAATTTTCTGTAAAAAATAATCTTTCTAATATTATAAGTTCGACTTTTGTAAATGCTTATCATAACGAAAATGGTGAGATAGAATATATATCATTTGACTATATGAATTTTGGGAAAGATGATGTAATACTTAACGATTGGGGAACAGAATACGGAATAACAAACGGAAAAGCCAAAATATTAAGTAAAAGAGTAACAAAATAGCTAAAAGATACAACTTTTAGTTATTTTTATTAAAAAAAGGGGGAAATATTGATTTTATGTAGAATATAATAATCATAGGGTGTTTTATGGCAATATCTCAAGAAAAAATTATAGAAATAAGACAAAAATCAGACATAGTCGATGTAATTAGTGAATACATTCCATTAGAACAAAAGGGGAAAAATTATTTCGCATTATGTCCTTTTCATGATGATCATAACCCATCTATGAGCGTATCAAAAGAAAAACAAATATATAAATGCTTTGTATGTGGTGCATCTGGGAATGTATTTACTTTTCTTATGGATTATGAAAATATACCCTTTATAGAAGCCGTTAGAATAATAGCAAATAAAGTAAATATACCGATAGATATAGATGAGTATAAACCTAAAAAAGAATCTAAATTTAATGAGTTATTTGAAATATATGATATTGCTAATAAGTTTTATCAAAACAACTTGTTAACAAAAGACGGAGTAAAAGCTTTAGAATATTTAAAGCAAAGAAAAATAGATGAAAATATAATAAAAGAATTTGGAATAGGACTATCTACATCTAGCAAACTATATGAATCATTAAATAAAAAATATAATAAAGATTTACTTATTAAATCTGGAATATCAAACGAATCAAACGGAAATATATATGATACCTTCTTAAATAGAATAATGTTTCCTTTATATGATTTAGATAACAAAGTAGTAGGTTTTTCAGGAAGAATATATGATGACTCCAATCAAGCAAAATATATGAATTCAAAAGAAAGCGATATATTTAAAAAAGGAGAACTCATATATAACTATAAACTAGCAAAAGATGAAGCAAAGAAAAAGAAAAGTATAATAATAACAGAAGGCTTTATGGACGTAATAGGACTTTATAGATATGGTATAAAAAACGTAATTGCAACCATGGGTACTGCGGTAACATCAAAGCAAATATCTATAATAAAAAAGATGTCAAATAATATAATAATATGTTTTGATGGAGATAATGCTGGAGAAATTGCTACTATATCATGTGCTGATGAGTTTATAAATTCTGGTGTTAAACCAAATATAGTAAGACTTCCAGATAATCTAGATCCAGAAGAATATATAGATAAATATGGAGTAGATAAATTTAATGAAACATTAGAAAATGCATATAACTATTTAGACTACAAGATAGACTATTATAAGAAAAATACTAACTTTGATAATACAGAAGAAGTATCAAAATATATAAAAGATGTAGTAAAAGAGTTAGAAAATGAAGATGACAAATTAATAAGAGAATTAACTATAAAAAACTTATCCCAAGATACAGGTTTAAGTGTAAACACTATCAATAATCTGATAAAAAAGCAAAGTGTAAAAGAAAAAAAGCCAGTAGTTAAAAAACAAACTATAAAATTAGATAAGTATGGTAAGGCAGAAAGAGAATTAATGTACTATATGGTTAGGTATGAAGAAGTCTTAAAAATATTCGAAAGAAATAGATGTTTTTTTCCTAATCAATCATTTAGATTCTTATCAAATGAACTTATTTACTTTTATAGAAAGTATGATAGACTAGATATCGCAGACTTTTTAACATTTTTAAACGGAAAAGATGAATTAATAAACGCTCTAAAAGAAGTAGAAAATCTAAATATTCCAGAAAATTACAGTATAGAAGCTATACAAAATTATATAGATTTACTTAATGATTATGGAAGAGAGTTAGAAATTAAAAGATTGAACAACTTAGTAAAAAACGAAGTAGATGAAGATAAAAAAATAGAAATAATAAATGAAATAACAAAGTTAAAGGTAGGTAATTAATATGGGTGAAATTAAAACATTTGAACAAAGAAAAAAGTATTTAATAAAAAAAGGTAATGATAGAGGATATATAACCTTTGAAGAATTAGCAGAAGAGTTAAAAGGATTAGATTTAGATGCCGATAATTTAGATGAATTATATAATTCTTTTCACGATTATGGAATAGAAGTAGTAGCAGATGAATCCACTAAAGAACAAACAGAAGAAGAGGAAGATACTTCAGAAGAATTAGCAATACCCAAAACAATAAGTATAAACGATCCGGTTAGAATGTATTTAAAAGAAATAGGTAGAATAAGTCTTTTAACAGTAGAAGAAGAATTAGAACTTTCAGAAAGAGTAGATAGAGGAGATCAAGAAGCGAAAAATAGATTAGCAGAAGCAAACCTTCGTCTTGTAGTAAGTATAGCTAAAAGATATGTTGGAAGAAAGTTATCATTTTTAGATTTAATTCAAGAAGGTAATATGGGCCTTATGAAAGCAGTGGAAAAATTTGATTCTAGTAAAGGCTTTAAATTTTCTACATATGCTACATGGTGGATTAGACAAGCAATAACAAGAGCTATAGCAGACCAAGCAAAAACAATAAGAATACCTGTTCATATGGTAGAAACAATAAACAAATTAAAACGTTTTCAAAGACAAATGACTTTAGAATTAAATAGAGAACCGACTATAGAAGAATTAGCAGAAAAAATAGAACTAACACCTGATAAGGTAAGAGAAATAATAAAGATAGATGTAGATCCTATATCTTTAGAAAAACCAACTAGAGAAGATGAAGATTCTACGGTAGCAGACTTTATAAAAGATGAATCTACATTAAGCCCAGAAGAATATGCTATAAATGAAGTACTAAAAGATATAATATCAGATGCATTAAATACCTTAACAGATAGAGAAAAAGAAGTATTAAAATTAAGATTTGGTTTAGAAGATGGAACAAGTAGAACACTTGAAGAAGTTGGTAATATATTTGGTGTTACTAGGGAAAGAATTAGACAAATAGAAGCAAAGGCACTCAGAAAATTAAAGCATCCATCTAGATCTAAAAAATTGAAGGATTTCTTAAATGATTAAACTTTCTAATAGATTAGAATCTTTAATAAAATACATATCAAAAGAAGATTGTTTAATAGATATAGGTTGTGATCACGCACTACTTGGTATATATTTACAAAAAAACAAATTAGTAAAAAGGGTAATATCTAGTGACATAATAGAAACTGCAATTAAAGGAGCTAAAGAAAATTCTATTAAATATAAAGAAAACTTAGACATTAGATTAGGAAACGGTTTAGATGTTATAACAAAAGAAGATAAAATAGATACTATATTAATCTCTGGTATGGGATATTTTAAAATAAGAGAAATATTAAATAAAGCCAATTTAAATAATATAAAGAAAATAATAATACAAACTAATTCAAAAGATTATGAAATAAGAAAATATATAAATAGTTTAAACTATGTTATAAAAGAAGAATCTATAATAAAAGAAAATAACATATTCTATACAAACATAGTTTTTGTTAAAGGAAAAAGAAAATACTCTAACAAAGAGCTAATATTAGGACCATATTTAATTAAAAATAAAGATAAAATATTTTATGAATATCTAAAAAGTTCTATAAAACAAAACAAACTAATATTAAAATCAATACCCAAAACATATGTAATACTTAGATTAAAAAAAACAATATATATAAAAATGTTAAAAAAAGAGATAAATAAAGGAACATAATTTTATAATTACTTTTATATCTTATGATTATGAACTATGTGAACATCTAATACTATAAAAATATAAGGATAAAAATATGAAAAAGAAAGTAATATTAATTTTGTTTTTATTAATTTTGTTTGTTATTTACTATTTTAATTTTATGCCTAAAAAAGTATATACGAATAAAGATTTTAATATAGAAACATATATTAGCAAAATTGATAAAGACAACGATAATATAGATGATCAAACTGATATATTAAACAATGTAAAACAATATATATCAAAAAAACCAAAATATAAAAGCAAATATTATGAAACAGGTTATCCAAATGATGAATATGGAGTGTGTACAGATGTTGTTGCTTTTGGTTTAATTGGTGCTGGATACGATCTTATGGAACTTGTTAATGATGATATAATTAAAAATAGAAACAAATATAATATAAATAAAGTAGATAAAAATATAGATTTTAGAAGAGTAAGAAATTTAAAGGTTTATTTTGATAATAATTCAATTTCTTTAACTACTGATATAAAAGACATAAAAGAGTGGCAGGGTGGAGATATAGTATTATTTGAAAAGCATATTGGAATAGTCTCAGATAAAAGGAACAAAAATGGAGTAGCGCTTGTCATACATCACGCTAATCCTTTACAAGTATCTTATGAAGAGGACATATTAGAAAGTAACAACAAAGTAATAGGGCACTATAGAATTAGTTAAGATATTTGACAAATGTATTTGATATGTGTTAACATTAATTTGCGTTGACAGGGAAAAGTAACCAAAATATTTATTCAAGTGAATTAGGTATAGTGTGAACTAATAATAAATATCTGGCGAAAGAACACCCAAGAGCAAACTACCGAAAAGATTTATTCTTATTAGGCTAGTTCGGTATGCAACCCGTTATCATGTTGCTAGGTTTGTTTGAACTTAAGTAAGAGATTATTAAAAAGCAAACCATTATTATATAAAAGTAGTGGTTTTTTTGATAGTAAAATTAAGGTGGCACCGCGGATACCCGTATTCGTCCTTATTGTAGGATGATACGGGTATTTTTTTGTAAAAGGAGATAATTATATGATAAATAATAATAAAAATTATATCTAATAATATAAAATAGTATTAATTTTCATTTTAATATCTATTTTATGCTAATTATTTAAATAAAATAGATAAAACCTACAAATACTATTTTATTTATAAAACAATAGGAAAGAAGGGAAAAAATTAAAAAAGAAACAAGTTATATAGAAACTTTAACTTTAATTAGTGAAGTTAAAAAAATATTTGAAAGAGAATTAGAAAAAAGATTAGATCTAATAAAAGTTCCTTGTCCTTTATTTGTTAAAACATCTAGTGGATTGCAAGATGGACTTACAGGAATAGAAAAAGCTGTTGGATTCATAAAATCAGATGAACATTTTGAAATAGTTCATTCCTTAGCAAAATGGAAAAGAGAGTCTCTTGGAAGATATGAATTTCCAATGTATAAGGGTTTATGTACAGATATGAAAGCAATTAGAAAAGATGAAATTGTAGATGATATACACTCTTTATATGTTGAACAATATGATTGGGAAAAAATAATATCAAAAGAAGATAGAAAAATTGAATATTTAAAAAGTATAGTAAAATCTATATACGAAGCAATAAAAGAAACCGTAACAGAATTAAAATCAAAATATCCATATTATTTTATTACTTTACCAGAATCAATATACTTTATAACCAGTCAAGAACTAGAAGATCTATATCCAAACGAAACACCAAAAACCAGAGAAAGACTTATTACCAAAAAGAAGAAAGCTGTTTTTATTATTGGAATAGGAGACAAATTAAAGTCTGGAATTGAACATGACCTTAGAAGTCCTGATTATGATGATTGGAAATTAAATGGAGATTTATTAATCTTTGATGACATATTAGATAAAGAAGTTGAGATATCTTCAATGGGAATTAGAGTAGATGAAAAATCTTTAATAAAACAACTAACCAAAGCAGATAAAATGGAGAGAATAAGCTTGCCATATCACAAAAAAATTATAGCAAAAGACCTACCATATACTATTGGTGGTGGTATTGGTTCCTCAAGATTAATTATGCTTATTTTAGGAAAAAAACATATAGCAGAAATTCAAGCATCTTCTTGGGAGACACAAACATTAAATGAACTTAAAGGTACAAATATTTTATAGTTTAAAAATGACCCAATGGTCATTTTTAAATTTATTAAAAGAATAATATAATTCAAGATTATTAACTATCATGTTATAATATATAAAACAAAAAGGAGTACTTTATGGACAGTAAAACAAACATTAACTGGGAAATAACGACTTATGGAAAACTCCCTAGAAAGCCTTATAAATAAAGACTTTTATTCTTATTTCTTTTTACATTTTATAGGCGAAAAATAATAAAATTTTAAAGAAAATAGGGGGTAATAACGACTTATGGAAAACTTTTAAAATTATATTTAAGGAGATGGATGTATGGAATATATAGAAGAAGTTTTAGCAAAGTGCAAAAAAGATGATAAATCAACTGTTGTTGGTACTATATTGGCCGGAGTATTTTTTTTCGGTATGTTTCCTATTGTTATTATATTTTTTAATGGTTCAAAATTGTTAGGGTTAATGTTATTTTTAGGAGCTTTTTTGATGCCAACTATAGGGTTCCTTTTGGGAACAAGATTAGGGAAGATACTGTTTAATCTTAAAAAAGTGAAATTTAATAAAACAAAGCTGTATAAGAAATTAGCAAAAAAGGGTTATTTAAATGATTTTATAGATACAATTAATAAAGAAATTAATAATGAAAGCACGATAAAATACTATGATGAAAATGGACATGGATTACTTATAACAGAAACATGGTTTGTTTTCATAGATTCATTGTATCCAAAGTTTGTAAAAACAAGTGAAATAGTTAAAATAAGTGATGAGATTTCTAATAAATCAATACAGTTTATGTGTTTAGAACTTAAGAACAATAAATATATAAGAATAGACCATTTATCTTGTGATGAAATAGAAAAAGAAATTAAAATTAAATATCCAAATATAGAAATAGGAACAGGAATTGTAGAAGAATAATTCAAATATTAGTTACAAATATTAATGTGAATGTTTTTTCTGAGTTTTATAAAGAGGTAGATTAATGAGTTATAAGGTGGCAGCATATCTTCGTTTGTCCAAAGAAGAATTTAGTAATGAAAAAGAATCTAATAGTATAACTAATCAAAAACTAA
>CAZIYD010000011.1:0-15236 GCA_964543375.1 uncultured Muribaculaceae bacterium | reverse complement strand
GTGTTTTTTTTATAGGAGGAAATATGTTTAATGAATTAAAAGAAAGAGGTTATGTTTACCAATCTACTAATGAAGATAGAGTAAGGGACATGATAGATAATAATAAGATTACTTTTTATTTGGGAATAGATCCTACTGCAGACAGTCTTCATATAGGTCATTTTTTTGCTCTTACTTTGGTTAGAAGGCTTCAAAAGATGGGTCATAAACCAATAATTTTAATTGGAGGAGCAACTGCATTAATTGGGGATCCATCTGGTAGAAGCGATCTTAGAAAAACCTTAACAAAAGAACAAGTAGAACACAATAAAAATGAAGTAAAAGATTTAGTAAAAAGGTTTGTTAGTTTTGATGGAGATAATCCTGCTTTGATTGTAGACAACTACGATTGGATGAATGATAATTATATTGATTTTATGAGAAAAGTAGGTGTTCATTTTAATGTAAATAGAATGCTTGCAACAGATGCATATAAGAAGCGTTTAGAGGAAGGTGGTCTTACTTTCTTAGAGATGGGATATATGCTTATGCAATCATACGACTTTGTACACTTAAGTGATAAGTTTAATTGTGTTTTACAAGTAGGAGGATCTGATCAATGGGCTAATATGGTATCTGGGGTAGATTTAGCACGTAAAATAGATAATTTAGATTCAAGAAAAGATAGAGAACTACAAGCTTTAACTTGTCCTTTACTTGTAAAAGCAGATGGTGAAAAGATGGGAAAAACTGCAAGTGGGACTTTATGGATAACTAGAGATAAAACTACAGTATATGATTTTTATCAAATGTTTATAAATGCTTATGATGAGGATGTGGAGAGACTTTTATGTTTCTTTAGTGATTATAGAGTAGACGAAATAAAAAAGATAGTAGATGAAGATATTATAAAAGCAAAAAGAATAATGGCTTATGAAGTAACAAAATTAGTTCATGGAAAAGCATCTGCTGATGAAGTAGAAAAAACATCAAAGGAAATATTTAGTGGTTCATCTTCTTTAAATATGCCATCATTAACTTTAAATGAGATTAATATAAATATATTAGATTTACTTGTTAAATCAAATCTCGCCTCATCTAAATCAGAAGCAAAGAGACTTGTTGAACAAGGAGGAATAACAATAAATGGTAATAAAATAGAAGATATCAATCATGTTATTATAGAAAAAGAAATTGTTGTTCAAAAAGGTAAAAAAACATATTTAAAAGTGATATTAAATGAAAAAATTTAATGAAATAGATGAAGAATTTATATGTGATAATTGTAATAAAAAAGTAGATAAATTAATATATTCATCTAGAGACCATTGTAAATACTGCTTATATTCAAAGCATTTAGATATAAATCCAGGAGATAGAGCTTCTAATTGTTTTGGAATTCTAGTACCAATAGATGTTGAAAAATATAAAGACACTTATAAAATAATATATAGATGTAGTAAATGTGGAAAACAGAAAAAAAATATAATCGCAAAGGATGATGATTTCGATCAATTGTTATATATAATGTCAAAAAAAGCTTAAGGTTTCTTAAGCTTTTTTAATTCTTTATCTGAATATTTTTCTTTCATAGGAAGATTATTTAAGTCTATTGTGCTTTGTACTTTTGATTCTTCAGCATTTTTTTTCATCTTTGGTATAAAGTTAAAATTATAAAGATCAAATATAAGTCTAGCACCCATATGAGAGTTATATATTTTATCTAATTTTTCAATATAATCTATTTTATTTTCTTCTTCTAATAACTCTTTTAATTTTTCTTTTATAAGGTATGTATTTGATTCTGTAAATAAATCATACTTTAAAGCGACATCTATAATGGGTTCAAAATCCTTTTTAGTATAATATTCAACATTGTTATTTCTAATATATTCGAGAAATATTGATCCGGCAGGTAATAAGTAAAAAGTAAAATCTTTACTATAATCCATAATTCCTCCTAAATAATAGGAATAATTTTATCATATAAATACTTATTTTACAACTTGATATAATTGTTCAAATATAATATAATTAATATGGTGATGATATGAAGAACAGAATAATTGGAATAGTATTTATGCTGTTATTGTTTATACCAATTATTTATTTGGGTGGAGACTATTACAAGATAGCAATATCTTTAATAGGATTTTTAGCGTTAAAAGAGGTTTTGGATTTAAAAGAAACAAAAAAGAAAACCCCATCATTTGTTAAACTTTTGGCTTTCATTTCATTTTTATTTATTATACTTAGTAAGTTTAGTGTTAATAACTATTCTCTTTATATAGATTATAGAGTTTTATCAGGTATGTTTGTTTTGTTTATGATGCCACTTATAATATATAGCGATTTAGATAAATACAATATAATAGATGCCGTTTATTTGATAGGAATAGTACTATTTTTAGGTTTTGTATTTAACTTGGCTATTTTTATGAGAGAATATGATTTAAAAAGATTAATATATATTATTGTGATATCTGTATCTTGTGATACTTTTGCTTATATAGCAGGGAATTTATCGGGCAGAGAAAAATTAGCACCTAAAATATCTCCTAAAAAAAGTATTATAGGTTTTATATTTGGAATAATATTTTCGACAATAATAGCCTCTACTTTCTATTATGTATCAATAGATTATACATTAAATATATGGTTATTAATTGGAGCAACTTTATTTTTAGCGTTGTTAAGTCAACTTGGGGATTTGATTTTTAGTTCTATAAAAAGATATTACAATAGAAAAGATTTCTCATCATTAGTCTTTGGACATGGTGGAGTACTGGATAGATTCGACAGTTTATTGTTTGTTTTAATTGGATATATATTTTTTATATCAGTGTTGTAGGTGAAGAATGACTATATTAAACATATTAATATTTATACTTATACTTGGAATAATTGTATTTATACATGAGTTTGGACACTTTATATTTTCAAAGAAGTTTGGAGTTCATGTATATGAGTTTTCGATTGGTATGGGACCCAAAATATATAGTTTTAGAAGAAAAAATGATGAAACAGAGTACTTTATTAGATTACTTCCAATTGGTGGGTATGTAAAACTTGCTGGTGAAGAAATTGAAGATGATAAATCTGTTCCTAAATCAAAAAAATTACAAAATAAAACATTTTTACAAAGATTAATAGTTATGTCATCTGGAGCAATGTTTAATTTTTTATTGTCTTTTGTTTTATTATTTTTAGTAGGTGTTATATACGGGGCATCAAATCCTAACCCTTATATAGGTACATTGATAGAAGATTATCCCGCAATTAAGACAGAATTAAAAGAAGGAGATAGAATAATATCTATAAACAACAAAAAAACTAAAAGTAAAGAAGATTTATTGTTAATCCTTCACGATAATAAATTTATAAAAGATGGGGTTACTTTTAAAGTTGAAGATGAGTCTAAAAATATAAAAGAAGTATTCGTTATACCAAATAAAGAAACCAAAGATCAAGAAGAAAGATATGTTTTTGGGTTTGGAATAGCAAATAAAAAAAGCAGTAATATTGTAGATATTATAAAATATCCATTCGTAGAATTTTATAACAACATTAGAACAATGATTAAAATAATAGGAAATTTATTTGCTGGTAAGTTAGGCATAAACAATCTTGCGGGACCAGTTGGAATATTTACGACAGTTGAAGCAAGTGTAAAATCTGGATTTGAATCGGTATTATCACTAATAATATTGCTTGGAATAAATATAGGTTTTATTAATCTTATTCCGTTCCCAGCCTTTGATGGTGGGAGAATATTATTCTTATTAATAGAAAAAGTTAGAAAAAAACCATTATCTATAAAAGTAGAAAACACAATAAATGCAATTGGACTAATATTATTACTAATACTTATGTTAGTAGTAACAATTAATGATATAGGAAGGTTGGGTAGATAATTATGAATAACATTTTTAACAATTATAAAGATATAGTAGATTGCGATTTTTTAGAAGATGATAATTTTAGTAGAAAGTTAGTTCACTACTATAAAACTTATGTGTCTTCATTTGAACCAAGTTCTGAAGAGTCTATAAAAAAAGCAAAGGCACTAGATAAAGCAATGTTTAACTATATTAGAGATTATCATTTTTCTATAGAATTACAATCTAAAATAAATGTTGAAGCAATAGTTAAAGATGATGATACTTATTTAGAAGCATTTATTGATTTTTTAATTTCATTTTTTAAAGAATATAATCCTAATAAAAGAGTAAAACCAATAACTAGGTGGATTTAAATGAAAAATATAAAAGTGGTTTTTATGGGTACTCCAGAATTCTCGGTACCTGTTTTAGCGGCGTTGATAGATAATACTAATGTAGTTGGTATTGTAACTCAACCAGATAAAGGAAACATACCTCCAGTAAAAAAACTTGCTTTAGTAAATCAAATAAAAGTTTTTCAACCAAGTAAGATACGTACGGAATACGATGAGATATTAAATTTAAAACCAGATATAATTGTAACCTGTGCATATGGTCAAATAATTCCAAAAGATGTATTAGATTATCCTAAATTGGGTTGTATAAATATCCATGCATCTTTGCTTCCAAAATTAAGAGGCGGTGCGCCTATACATAGGGCTATTTTAGACGGTTATAAAGAAACAGGTATTACTATTATGTATATGGACGAATCAATGGATACTGGTGATATTATATCTATGGAAAGTATAACTATAGGAGATAATGAAACGGTTGGTTCTCTTCATGATAGATTAAAGATATTAGGAAGAGATTTGTTTATAAAAACTTTGCCAATTATTGTAAATGATAATGTAAATAGAATTCAACAAAAAAATGAAGAAGCTACTTACGCATATAATATAAAAAGAATAGACGAGAAGATTGATTGGAATGAAACAAAAGAAAAAATACACAATCAAATAAGGGGTTTAAATCCTTTTCCTGGAAGTTATTCATTATTGGATGACAAAATATTAAAGATTTGGGAATCTCAAGTATCTGAAGAAAAAACAAATGGAGAGAATGGTGAAATTGTAAAGTTGGATTCCGGTATACATGTAAAGGTCAATAATGGTTCTATAGTTATAAAATCACTTCAGTTAGAAGGAAAAAGAAAGATGAATTATAAAGAATTTATAAATGGTAGAAATTTAATAGGAAAAATATTGAGGTGAGTATGAAACTTAGTGATAAGAACAAAAAAATATTGTATATAGTCTTTTATTCTGCTTTATTTATATATTTAGCGTATATGCTTATTTCAAATAGAGAAACAATATTAAAAAATATAAGTGGAGAAGGGGATAAAATACGTAATACTTTAATAGTAAAAAACTATAAATTTAAAGATACAATAACATTTAAAGATGAATATGGTAAAGAAAGTAAAGTAATAGATTTAGATGGTCAAGTTTATGGTAAAAAAAGTTTGATTATAACGAAAGAAAACGATATAGAAAAAGAATATTATACAGATGGTAAACTTCTCTATATAAAAGATGAAACAAAATTTAAAATACATGACGGAAAAATAGTTGACAATATTGATTTAAAACTACTAGATTTAGATTATTTGAGCTCTCTATTAGGTAGTGCAGTAGAAGAAGAAAGAAGTATAAATTCTTTAACATTATATAACAAAATAGGAAACGTTAGAACACATTTAACTTTTGATATGAACAAAGATTTAGATATTATTACAGTAGAAAAAGACAATTATAGTATTAAGATGAAAATTTACGATAATGATTTAGTAAAGGACTTTAATCCTATAGAGGACTAAATATTGTCCTTTTTTGTTTTTTTTGATACAATTATTATGGTGATTTTATGTATAAGAAAGTTTTAGGTTATGGATTTCTACTTGCAATTATAGATCAATTATTAAAATATTTTGTGATAACAAAATTAGTAGTTACAGAGAGCATAAAAGTAATAACTAATTTCTTTTATATTACTTATATAAAGAATAGTGGAGCAGCATTTGGAATGTTTAATAGTGCGGGAATTATATTAATAATACTTTCCTTTGTAGCACTCATAGGACTTGTTAAATATGTAATAACTGATAAAAATATAACCAAAATAGAAGCAATATCATACGCTTTAGTATTCGGAGGAATATTAGGAAATTTATCTGATAGATTATTCATGGGATATGTAATAGATTATTTAGATTTTTATATATTTGGATATAATTTTCCTGTTTTTAATTTTGCGGATATATTGATAGTTGTTGGTTTTTTAGTAATATTAATAAATCTTTTTATAAAGGGAGAACATCATGAAGTTATTAAACGTAGAGGATAACTCTGATATAAGAATAGATAAATATTTAATAGAGGTTTTAGATTTAAGTAGAACAAAAATACAACACTTAATAAAAAACAAAAAGATTTTAGTAAATGACCAAGTAGTAAAGAATAGTTACATAGTTAGAACAGATGATGAAATAAAGATAGAAGATATAGTAAAAGAACAAGTTGATATAATACCTGTAAAAATGGATTTAAATATAGTATATGAAGATGATTATTTAATGGTAATAAATAAACCAAGTGGTTTAGTAGTTCATCCTGCAAGTGGTCATTACAACGATACATTAGTAAATGGAATAATGTATTATTTGAATTTAAAAGAAACCGAAAATAGAGCAGGCATAGTTCATAGACTTGATAAAGATACGAGTGGCTTACTTTTAGTTGCAAAAGATGAGGAAACTTTATTATATTTAAGTGAAGAACTAAAAAAAAGAAATATAACTAGAATATATAGGGCATTAGTTAGTGGAGTAATACTTCACGATACAGGAACAATAGATGCTCCAATTGGTAGGGACCTTGATAATAGACAAAAAATGACTGTAACAGAAATTAATAGCAAGGACGCAATTACCCATTTTAAAGTATTAAAAAGATTTAAAAATACAACCTTAATAGAGTGTAAATTAGAAACAGGAAGAACACATCAAATAAGAGTTCATATGAATTATATAAAGCATTCAATAGTAAACGATCCTGTTTATGGAAAAAAAGGATCAGAATATGGTCAAATGCTATATGCTAGTAAATTGGGTTTTATTCATCCAAAAACCAAAAAATATATGGAATTTGAAGTAGAACCAGAAGAAGAATTTAAAAATATATTAAAAACTTACGAGGAGGAATCGTGAAAAAATATGATGTAATAATAGTTGGAGCAGGTTGTGCTGGGATATTTGCAGCATATGAAATAGTACAAAATAGTAATCTTAAAGTTTTAATGATAGAAAAAGGAAATTCTATAAAAAAAAGAATATGTCCTAAAAGAAAAACTGGAAAATGTGTAGATTGTAATCCTTGTAATATTACAACAGGTTTTTCTGGAGCCGGTGCTTTTAGTGATGGAAAATTAACGTTATCTCCAGATGTTGGAGGAACACTTCCTAATTATTTAGGTTATGATAAAACTCAAGAATTGATAGATTACGTGGATTCTATTTATTTGTCTTTTGGCGCAGATAATAAGATATATGGTAATGATCACATGGATGAAATAAAAAAAATAGAATTAGATGCAATAAAAAACGATCTAAAGCTTATAATATATCCACTTAGACATCTAGGAACAGAAAAGAGTTACGAAATATACTCTAAAATAGAAGATTATTTAAAAGCAAAAGGTGTAGATTTTATGTTTAAAACAATGGTAGATGACCTTATAATAGAACAAAACCAAGTAAAAGGCGTTGTAACAAAAGAGAGTATATTTGAAGCTAAGCACGTAATATTATCAGTGGGTAGAGAAGGCTCTGAATGGCTAAAAAACATGTGTGATAAACACAATATAAACTCTGTTCCCTCTGTTGTTGATCTTGGAGTTAGAGTGGAAGTAAAAAATGAAGTTATGGAAAATATAAATAAGTACCTTTATGAAGGTAAATTTATTTACAATGCTCCAACTTTTGATGACACCGTTAGAACCTTTTGTCAAAACCCATCAGGAGAAGTTACTATTGAACGTTATGAAGATGGTTTGATAACAGTTAATGGACACTCATATAAAGATGCTAAATCTAAAAATACAAACTTGGCTCTTTTAGTTTCTAAAAGTTTTACTCAACCATTTAAAGATTCAATCGGTTATGCAAAGTCAATAGCGCGTCTTGCTAATAAATTAGCAGATGGCTCAGTATTAGTTCAAAGATATGGTGATTTAAAAAGAGGTAGAAGAACAACTGAAGAGAGACTACAAAGAGGAAATATTGTCCCAACCTTAAAAGATGCTGTACCTGGTGATTTATCTTTAGTTCTACCATATAGAATAATAAAATCTATAGAGGAAATGATAGAAGCACTAAATGGAGTAGCACCCGGATTTAATTCATCAGAAACATTGCTTTACGGAGTTGAAGTAAAATTTTATAACAATAAAGTAATAGTAGATGAAAATTTTCAAACTAACTTTAAAAACCTTTATGCACTTGGAGATGGCGCTGGAATTACAAGAGGAATAATACAAGCTAATTCAAATGGTGTACATGTTGGAAGGAACATAGTTAAGGAGGCAAAATGAAAGAACAACTAACTTTTAGAGATAAAGATATGATTGTAATGAAGTTATTGCATTATTTTATCACTGAAAAAGGTTATAATCCGATAATACTTCGTGGTGTTGAAAACGAAATATGGTTAGAAAACATGGATGGTCCATACAGAATTGTTAGAATAATGACTGGATATATCCACAATAACACACAGTATGAAACCGATATTTTTAAAACAAAAAGAATACTACATCAAATAAAATTAAAGACACTTTCTTTTAAAATCAAAACATTGTCAATATTTACAGACCTTAGTGAGTATGTCGAATTAAAAAAAGAAGATAATATAGATTGTGTAATAGTGAAAGAAGAAACCGATATTATCGATTCTAAAGCAATAAAAGATGCATTTTCAGATATAGATAAAAAAATAGCAAAAGAAGAACCAGATATAGAACTTTTTTCTAAAATTACTTCTGATTTAAATAACGCTAATAAAAAAAGAGCAAAAGAAGCAGAGGCTTTATTTAAAAGCAATAAACCTATAATAACATACATATTAATTGGTATGAATTTATTAGTATTTTTGCTTATGTATATATTTGGTGCTGGTAGTGAAAATATTGGAACTTTATTAAAGTTTGGAGCATTATCAAAGCCACATATAATAATAAATAATGAATATTATAGAATATTTACATCTGCTTTTTTACACATAGGTTTTCTCCACTTATTATTTAATATGTATGCGTTAAATGCAATTGGAACTCAAGTAGAAAATTACTTTGGTAAAAAGAAATATCTAATAATATATTTTGTTTCAATATTAATTTCATCTTTATTATCTTTAGTAATTACACCTATTGGGATAATATCAGCAGGGGCAAGTGGGGCAATATTTGGTTTATTTGGAGCACTCCTATACTTTGGTTATAACTATAGAGCATATTTTGGTAATGTAATATTAAGACAATTATTACCTATTATTATAATAAATTTACTTATTGGATTTATGTCTCAAGGAATAAATAATGCTGCACATATAGGAGGATTAGTGGGTGGTTTCTTAGTTTCTTATGCAACGGGATTAAAAACAAAATCATCAAAAAGCGAAAGAACAAGCGGAACAATAGCGTTAATAATATTGATAGCAACTTTAATATATTTTGCAATTTTCAAAACATTATAAAATAAAACAATTGACACATATAAACAAATGATATATAATTAAATCAAATTTAAAGAGGAAAGAAGATTCATATCTCACCCGATTACAAAATGTTTTGGGTAAATGCCTATAAATAATTCATTAGTTTATGATTTTTTAAGGTGGATATGATAAATATTTACCTTTTTTATTGGGAGGTGCTCTATAGCAATTAAAGAACAAGATTTGATGGTTAATGATCAAATAAACGCAAAACAATTTATGGTTATTGGTCCAAAAGGAGAACAACTTGGAGTTAAAACAAAAGAAGATGCATTAGTTTTAGCGGAATATGCTGGTTTTGATTTGGTTTTAATAAATCCAAACTCAAATCCACCAGTAGCAAAATTAATGGATTACAAAAAATTCAAATATGAAAAAAAGAAGAAGCAAAAAGAAAGTCAAAAGAAACAAAGAGAAACAAATCTAGAAACAAAAGAGTATAGACTATCTGTAACTATTGATATTCATGACTTTAATACGAGGGTAAAAAACGCCCAAAAATACCTAGAAAAAGGTAATAAAATAAAAGCTTCTATAAGATTTAAAGGAAGACAATTAGCACATACAGAACTAGGTGAAGATGTACTCCTTAGATTTGCAAAATCATTAGAAGAAATATCTGAAATAGAACAAAAACCAAAATTTGAGTTTAGAACCATGTCAATATTGTTAGCACCAAAAAAGAAGTAGGAGGAAAGAATGCCAAAATTAAAAACACATAAAGCAACATCTAAAAAAATACATAAAAGAGCTGCTGGGCCAGCAAAAATAGGAATGCCTGGAAGTAGACATAACACAGGAAAGAAAACTTCAAAAGCAAACAGAAAAAACAGAAAAGGATCTACTTTAAGTAAGTCTGACGCAAAAAGATTAAAAACAGTAGTATATTAGGAGGAAAAAATGGCAAGAGTAAAAGGCGGCACAGTCGCTAGAACAAGAAGAAAGAAAACTTTAAAAGCAGCAAAAGGTTACTTTGGAAGTAAACATAGATTATATAAAACAGCTAAAGAACAATTATTACATTCTGGAACATATGCATATAGAGATAGAAAGAGAAAAAAGAGAGACTTTAGAAAATTATGGATTACAAGAATAAATGCAGCATGTAGAGAAAATAATATAAGTTATTCAAAATTTATGAATGGTTTAACAAAAGCTGAACTATCAGTAAATAGAAAAATGTTATCAGAAATTGCAATTTCAAATCCTGATACATTTAAGGATTTAGTTGAAATTTCAAAAAGTGCATTAGAAGGAAAAAAATATGCACCTAAAAAAGTTGATACAAAGATTGAAGAATCAAAAACCTCAGAAAAGAAAGAGGTTGTAAAAGAAAAAACCGAAATTAAAAAAGAGGTAAAGGCAGAAGCAAAAACAAAAAAGGTTGAAACAAAAGCTGCAACTAAACCTAAATCAACTGCAAAGACTTCATCAAAAACGGTTACAAAGAAAGTAGCACCAAAAAAATAAAAGACATTTATGTCTTTTACTTTTTTATAAGGTCCTTTTAAAAAATAATTGAAATATATAAAACTTTATGTTATCCTATTACTAGGAGGATAAAAAGATGGAAGAAACTAAAAATAATAACGAAGAAATATTAACAACTGATATGGGAATATCATCTAATCCTATGCCAGTATCAAATCCAGAACCATTAATAGTTCCTGGAATTATACCAACCACAGAAGTTAAACCTATAGAAGAGGTAGTAACTCAAGAGGTAACATCAATATCAGAACAAACAACATTTCCAGAAGTAGGACCAATCCCAGTAGTAATGCCTACAGAAGAAGTAATATCACAAGAAGCGGTACCAGTACCAGTAGTTCCTACAGAAGAAGTAACATCACAAGAAGTGGTGCCAACACCAGTAGTAGCTGAAGCAGCGCCAGAAATATCCCAACAAACAGCATTTCCGGAAGTAGCACCAGTAGTAATGCCTACAGAAGAAGTAATATCACAAGAAGTGTTACCAACACCAGTAGTAACTGAAGCGGCGCCAGAAGCATCACAAACAACCGCATTTCCAGAAGTAGCACCAGCGCCAGTAGTAATGCCTACAGCAGAAGTAACATCACAAGAAGTGGTACCAACTCCAGAGGTAACACCAACTCCAGTAATGCCTACAGAAGAAATTAATCAATCACCTCAAACAACACCAGAGCCAGAAAAAAAATCATCTGTTTTAAAAGTAATACTAATGATTCTACTTATTCTTGCTATAATGTCTGGTGGTTATTACGTTTATAAAGAATATTTTGCAAAACCTGTAGATAAAGATGATGCTCAAGTTTTGGAAAAAGGTGACAATAAAGACCAAGAAAAAGAAGTTGTTCCTGAACAATTAAATGGAATATATAAAAAAGATGATGGTGAGGATCAAATATTACTTTTTCAAAATAGTGAAAAAGAAGGATCTTTGATTTTTGCAGAAGAAGTTGATGTTGCCGGAGTAAAAAGTTTATCATATCCAATTCAACTTAAATCATTAGAAATAAATGCAAACACAATGTTATATAAAGAAGAAACTAACGAAATATTAAAAATAGAAAAAACAGATAATAAAGTTGTTGTTACTTATTTAGGTAAGGAAGATAATAAAGAAAAATATGAAAATATAATTGGTTCTTATACTAAAACAAAAGAAGCAACATCATACAGTGTAGAAGAGTTTAAAAAATAGGTCCTAAGTTAAGGACCTTTTTACTTGACTTTATCTAGAATAAAATTTACAATATAAATAGAATTAAATAAAAAGATTTAGTTCTAATGGAGGATACATGGGAATATTAGAAGCATCCATTTTAGCCTCTGTATTTGGATTGGGAATAGGTGCAGGCACCGTTTTTGTATATAATAAGAGAAAAGGTAGTAATGCAACAAAAAAAGCTGAAGAGATTTTAGAAAAAGCAAAAAGAGAATCTGAAAAAGTAAAAAGAGATTCTGTTTTAGAAGCAAAAGAAGAGATACACAAATTAAAGCTTGAAAACGAAAAAGAAACTAAAGATAGAAGGTCTGAAATAAAAGATTTAGAAGATAGACTTTTTCAAAGGGAAAAAAGCATAGACAAAAGAGATGAAATGTTACAAAATAGAGATAGATCTTTGGAAGAACGTGATTTATCTTTATCTCAAAAGCAAAAAGAAATCCAAAAACGAGAAGATGAAGTGGAAGGCATAAAGAAAGAACAAATAGAGTTATTAGAAAAAATTTCAAAATTCAGTAAAGAATCAGCACACGATATGTTAATAAAAAAAGTAGAAGAAAATATGGATTTAGAAATTGCAACTCTAATAAAAGAAAAAGAACAAGAAGCAAAATTAGAAGTAGACAAAAGATCAAAAGATTTGCTAGTACTATCTATGCAAAGATATGCATCAGACGTAGTAAATGAGCAAACAGTATCTGTAATAAATCTTCCAAACGATGAGATGAAAGGAAGAATTATAGGTAGAGAAGGAAGAAATATAAGAACTATAGAAGCTGTAACTGGGGTAGATTTAATAATAGATGATACGCCAGAGGCTATAGTAATTTCATCTTTCGATCCACTTAGAAGAGAAATCGCAAAAATAACTTTAGAAACTTTAATAAAAGATGGAAGAATACATCCAGCTAGAATTGAAGAACTATATGATAAAGTATGTAAAGATATGAATTCTAAAATAATGGAATATGGTAATAATGCAGTATTAGAGTTGGGATTAACTAAAGTAGATCCTGCTATTGTAGAAGTAATTGGTAAATTACATTTTAGAACAAGTTATGGTCAAAACGCTTTACAACACTCTATAGAGGTTGCCCACCTTGCGGGTATAATGGCAAATGAAATTGGAGAAAATGCAATACTTGCTAAAAGAGCAGCAATAATGCACGATATAGGAAAAGCAATAGATTTTGAAGTTGAAGGAAGTCACGTAGAGATTGGTTTAGAATTAGCAAAAAAATATAATGAGGATAAAGTTGTATTAAATGCAATAGAATCACATCATGGTGAAAAAGAAGCTAAATCTGTAATATCTGTTTTAGTAGCAATAGCAGATGCTCTATCAGCATCTAGACCTGGCGCTAGAAATGATTCTTTAGAAAACTACGTTAAACGTTTAGAACAATTAGAATCAATAGCAAATAGTTTTGAAGGAATAGAAAAATCATTTGCAATGCAAGCGGGTAGAGAACTTAGAGTAATAGTTAAACCTGATAAAGTAGATGATTTAAAGAGTTATAAGATTGCAAGAGACATAAAAACAAGAATAGAAGAAGAAATGCAATATCCAGGAACTGTTAAAGTTACAGTAATAAGAGAAACAAGAGCTATAGAAGAAGCTAAATAAAAGGAGATCAATTATTGATCTCCTTTGTTTTCATAATGAGCAATCCTACTTGCTGCAGCAGCAGCAATAGCAGCCACAATATCATCTAAGAAAGTATGACATTCAATTTTTTGTTTACCTTTAGCATCTATTAGTTTTATAACTCCTGGTTTTAACTTATCAGCATATCCAAAATTAGTTAAAGCGATAGATCCATGAACATTTACTATACTTAAAGCTAGTATTTCATCTATTCCATATAAACCATTATCACTTATAATAAGTTCACTAATTTCTTTATCTAACAATCCTTTTTCAGTTGCCTCATCAATTGCAATGCCAGTTAATATAGCATTTATACTTTCTCTTTTATTAATCACATCTAAAACATATTCCTTACATTTTTCAATTGTTAAATTATCTATATATTTTTCCTGTAAGAACATAGTTATTTCCGCAATATCATCTATAGATATTCCTCTATCTTTTAATTTTTTTATAGCAATATCTCTTAACATTAATCCTCCACGTTTATAACTTCAGTTATTTCTGGAACTTCTGCTTTAATAGCAACTTCAACCATTTCTTTCATAGTATATTCTAACATATGACAGTTCACACAATTACCAGTTACTTTTACATATACCTTATTATCTTTTAATTCTACGAATTCTAAATCACCACCATCACTATTTAAATATGGCTTTAAATTTTCAATAACATTTATAATTTTCTTTTCCATACATACCTCTATATAAAATTATACATTTTAATTATAAAAAGAGCAATAAGATGTTATAATGTTAAAGAGGTGTTTATGTCAGATTATAAAGTAGGAAAGATAGTAAAAGGAACTATAACTGGAATCCAAAAATACGGAATATTTGTAGATTTAGATAATTATTATAGTGGTTTAATACATATCTCAGAAATATCTGATTTTTTTGTAAAAGATGTAAACGATTATGGCAAAGTTGGAGATATAATATATACTAAAGTTATAGAGGTAGATGAAGCACAAAATCATATTAAATTATCTATAAAAGGTGTTAATTATAAAGTAAAACCAAAAAAAGAAAGAAAGTTAATAAAAGAAGTTGGCAGTGGATTTAAATTATTAGAAGAAAATTTAAAAAAATTTATTGTAAACAAACTAGAACAAATAAGCCAAAAGTAACTTTTTGTATTGACAACAAGTTAAAACAAGTGTTATATTAGTAGTG
>CAZIYD010000010.1:0-17494 GCA_964543375.1 uncultured Muribaculaceae bacterium | reverse complement strand
AAGCAATTGAACTATCAAAAAAATACTCTGATGATAAAGTAAAAGATATGATAAATGCTGTATTAGATAATATATTACAAAAAGAAAAGAAATCTTAAAAAGGGGTTTCTTTTTTTTCTTTTTTGTTGTAGTATAGTTTAAGTTTTAGGGGGTTACTATGTATGTAAAAGATTCAAACACATTAAAAGGAATAATAAACAAAGTGCTTTCAAATATTCCAGAAAATTGTAGAGATAACTATAACAGAAATATAGATACTTTAACTATATATAAATCTAGTAAATTAAAAAGTATTGGTTCATATAATGGTGGTTCTAATAGAATTGCTTTAAATATAGAAAAAATGCATTCTGATATTCCATTTAGCAGTCAAAGAGACTATAATGAGTACGTATTAAAACATGAATTATATCATGCATTTAGTACTGAATTAGATATGGATAGACTAATTGTATTATCCGGTTTTAGCAAAACACATTTAAGAAAAAAAGAAAAAACATATAATGAGAATAATACTTCTTTGGATGAAGGTTTTACAAATTTACTTTGTGTTCCAATTGGGGACAAAAATTTTAAATATAGAAATTTGGAAGATTCATATGTTGCCCAACTTTCATTAATTGTAGGTATGGATATAATGAAAGAAGCATATTTTAATAACCTTGGAACAGAACCATTAAAAGATGAACTTATAAAGCAAGGTAATAAATTAAAAGATGTAGAGTTTTTCTTTAAAATGTTAAATTTAATTAGAGAAGACTTAAATTATATGGAAAAAATATCAGTTACTGATTCTTTGGGGTGTAGACTGTTTGAATTTTTAGATAAAAAATTAGAAACACTAGAAACCCTGAATGAAAAAAGAATGCTTTTAGAAAGATTTAAAGAAGCGATTCCAAATACAGGTATAGATCAATTAAAATACGATAGGGAATCTGTAGATAAAAAATTATCAAAAATTCACCAAAAAAAGAAACCTTAAAAAATAGATAAACGCTATATTTTATGTTATAATTTTCATAGGTGAATATTTATGGATAAAAAATACTTAAGTGTTTTTGAACTAAATAAAATCATAAAAAATGTATTCGAATCGGATCCATATTTTAATAGAGTTTATGTAAAGGGAGAAATATCAAATTTTAAAAAACAATTACCGTCTGGTCATTGTTATTTTACTATTAAGGATAAAGATAGTAGAATGAATACTGTTATGTTTAATGGTAAAGCATCTAGACTAAAGTTTGAACCTAAAGATGGAGACTCTGTATTAATTACTGGGAAAATTTCTGTTTATGAAGCAAATGGTAATTATCAATTATATGTAGATACTATGGAATTAGATGGGGCGGGGGATCTATTTAAAAAATATTTAGAACTAAAAGATAAATTAGAAAAAGAAGGTTTATTTAGAAACGATATTAAAAAAGAAATACCTAAATTTCCAAATAAAATAGGAGTAGTAACCGCATCAACTGGAGCTGCTGTAAGAGATATAATAACAACAATAAAAAGAAGATATCCAATTGCTGAAATATATGTCTTTCCAAGTTTAGTTCAAGGATCTGGAGCGAAAGAAGATATTGCAAAGAATATAGAGTTAGCAAACACTTACCCTCTAGATACATTAATTGTTGGGCGTGGTGGAGGTTCTATAGAAGACTTGTGGGCATTTAATGAACCAGAAGTTATATATGCAATATATAACTCTAAAATACCAGTAATAAGTGCTGTTGGTCATGAAATAGACTTTACAATATCAGATTTTGTAGCAGACTTAAGAGCAGCAACACCAACTGCAGCTGCTGAACTAGCGACACCCAATATAAATGATTTAAATATATATATAGATGCTAACATTAATAAAGCAAGTAATTTAATAGAAAATATAATTATAAATTATAAAAACAAATTAAATAAATATAAGACAAGTTATGTACTAAAAAATCCAATGAATATGTATGAAGTAAAAAAGAATAATTTAAAGAATACAAAAAGTAGATTAAACACAATAATTGGAATGTTAATAAAAGATTATAAAACAGATTTAAATATATTAAAAAATAGTCATATACTGAAAAATCCCAATAGATTATATTTAAATTATAAAAGCAACTTAGATAAGACAATAGAAAAATTAACGTTACTAGACCCAATGAACTCACTAAAAAGAGGATATTCAGTCTTAAAAAAAGATAATACATATATAAGTAGTGTAAAAGATATAGTTAAAACAGACTTAATAAATATAAAATTAATGGACGGAAATATAAAAGCAAGTGTATTAGAAGTGGAGGAAATATGAAAGAAAAATCTTTTGAAGAAAAATTAGAAGAATTAGAGAAAATTGTAAATGAATTAGAAAGCGGAGAAGTAAAATTAGATTCAGCTATAGATAAATATGGTAAGGCTATGAAGTTAGCAAAAGAATGTAGTGATAAACTAAATAAAGCAGAAGAAACTATAACTAAAATATTAAATGAATCTGGAACTTTCGATAATTTTGAGGTTGAAAATGATGAGTAGTAATGAAATAAGAAGCACTTTTTTAAATTACTTTAAAGATCATAATCACGACATTATAGATTCAGCTCCATTAATACCAGAAGATGATCCCTCTTTACTTTGGAATAATGCTGGAGTAACACCATTAAAGAAGTTTTTTGATGGCACTTTAGTTCCCAAAAATAAAAAAATGGCATCAAGTCAAAAGTGTATTAGAACAAACGATATAGAATCAGTTGGTGATGAAACACATCATACGTTCTTTGAAATGTTAGGTAATTTCTCAGTAGGAGATTACTTTAAAAAAGAAGCACTAGATATGGCATTAGATTTACTTATTAATCATTTCAAGTTTGATAAAGAAAAATTATACTTTACTATTTATACTGGGGATTTAGAAACTAAAGATATTTGGTTAAATCTAGGGATAAAAGAATCACATATCATAGAATTAGATTCTAACTTTTGGTATATAGGTGAGGGACCTTGTGGACCTTGTTCTGAAATATTTTATGATAGAGGAGTAGAGTTTGATCCTAATAATATGGGAATAAAACTACTTATTGATGATATTCCAAATAGTAGATATGTTGAAATATGGAACAATGTTTTTAGTATGTATAACGCTAAAGATGGAGTAAAAAGAGAGGATTATGAAGAATTACCTAGTAAAAATATAGATACAGGCATGGGGTTAGAGAGAATGACTTGTATACTTCAAGATAAAACATCTAGTTATGATACAGACTTATTTGTACCAATAATAGAGTCTATTTCAAAGTTATCCAATAAACCATATTTAAATAACTCTAATTTTAGAATAATAGCCGATCATATTAGAACTATAGTATTTGCAATATCAGATGGAGCTACTTTTTCAAATGAGGGAAGAGGATACGTACTTAGAAGATTACTTAGAAGAGCATATAGATGCGGTAAAAAATTAGATATAGATGGATCTTTCTTATATAAGTTAGTTGATGATGTTATTTTTATAATGGGTGATGTTTATCCTAACTTATTATCTAAAAAAGATTATATAAAAGATTTAATTCATAGAGAAGAAATATTGTTTGATAAAACTTTAGAATCTGGGGAAAGAAAACTAGAAGAAATAATGAATGAATCCAAAACAAAAGAAATAAGTGGAGATTTAACTTTTAAATTATATGATACATATGGTTTTCCATTTGAACTTACACTAGAGTGTCTATTAGAAAAAGGTTTTAATACTTCAAAAGAAGAATTTGATATATGTATGAATAGACAAAGAGATCTTGCTAGAAAATCAAGAAAAATAGAAGAAAGTATGAATTTACAAAATCCAGACTTACTCAATTTTAAAGAAGAATCTAAATTTGTTGGTTATGATACTTATGAAGTAGAAACAAAAGTAATAGGTTTATTTAAAGATAATAAAAAAGTAACAGAATTAAATGATGTTGGTTTTGTTGTTTTAAATGAAACTCCGTTTTATGCAGAAAAAGGCGGACAAGTAGGAGACACCGGTATAATCTTTAATAAAGACTTATCTATAGAAGTAATTGATACTTTAGAAGCGCCTAATCATCAGCATTTACATATGGTTAATATATTAAATGGTACTATAAAGTTAAATGACAAAGTAAATGCTAAAATCAATGTTCTAAGAAGAGAATCAATTGAAAAAAATCATAGTGCAACTCATTTAATGCATAAAGCATTAAAAGATATACTTAATTCAAATATAGACCAAGCTGGATCTAGAATAGATGAATATGAAATAAGATTCGATTTTATATATGAAAACAAAATGAATGATGAAGATATAATTAAAGTAGAAGAAGAAGTAAATAAAATGATTAATAATTCCTCTAATACTAAAGAAGAAACAAAAGACTTAGAAGAGGCAATAAAAGATGGAGCAGTAGCCCTCTTTAAAGACAAATACGATGATATAGTAAGAGTTATTACTATGGATACATCTATGGAATTATGTGGAGGAACGCACGTTAAAAATACTAGTTCTATAAATAAGTTTGCAATTGCTAAAGTTGAAACAATAGGCGCAAATACATATAGAGTTTTCGCTGCTACTGATAAGAACATAGAAAATGAACTATATACACAAATAAAACCATATAATGAGGAAATGATCAAACTTTTAGAAAAAAGCAAGAAAATATTAAATGATGCAAAAGAAGAAGGTATAAATTTAGAGTTTTACATAAATATAGATAATAAATCACCAAAATCATATAAAGATGTTGTTTATAATAGAAAAGAATTAGAATATATAAAAGAAAGAGTTAAAAATTTAGAAAAAATATACAATATAGAAAAAGAACAAAAAGCATTAGAAGATATAAGTTTATTTACTAAAGATATAAAAGAATCTAAATTTAAATATTTAATAAAAAAGGTGGAAAACTATGACATAAACGTCCTAAAATCAATAGTAGATAATGTATTAAATCAAATGGGAAATGGATTTATATTTATAGCAAATGTAAAAAATAACAATGTAAACTTCATATCAAAATCAAATGTAGATATAGATTCTGGTGCCTTAATAAAAGAGGCATCTACAAAATCTAAAGGTAATGGAGGGGGTTCTAAAACATTTGGTCAAGGTGGAGGAACCGATATAAATCTCCTAGATGAAATATTAAGCAATATTGAAAATAAGATTTAAAAATGATATAATTTAATTGGTGGTGATGTTATGGAAGACACTATAGTTTTTGATGTTAATAGTTTAAATGATAAACTAATTGAAGAAACATTAAATGAAGTAATGAATAGTTTAAAAGAAATTGGATATAATCCAATAAATCAAATAGTAGGTTACTTAATGAGTGGAGATCCTGGCTATATATCAAGTCACAATAATTCTAGAAAAAAGATAATGAAATTAGATAGAAATTTAGTAGTTGAATTATTACTTAGAAAGTATTTATCTAAATGAGAGCATTAGGACTAGACTTTGGTACTAAGACTATTGGAATATCTATAAGTGATAATACAAAAATGATTGCATCTTCATTTAAAGTTTTAAGATATGAATCTGATTATCTTCCTTTAATTAAGGAAATAGAAAGTATAATAAAAGAACAAAATGTAGATGAAGTAATATTGGGGTATCCAATAAATATGGACAGTACAATAGGGAAACGTGCTGAGGAAACATTAATATTTAAAGATAAATTAGAAGAATATTTAAATATAAATATAATATTAGAAGATGAAAGACTTACCACTAAAGAAGCAACAAAGATATTAATAGAAGCAGATTTAAGTAGAAAAAAAAGAAAGAAAGTAGTAGATAAACTAGCAGCTTCTTTTATATTACAAAGTTATTTAGATAGGAGAGCAAATGAAAAAAACAACAATTGAAATAGAAACTAAATCTAAAGAATTAAAAAAATATGATGTCTTATTTACTTTATCATCAGATGAAACAAAAAAAGATTATATAGTATACACTGATAATAAAAAAGATAAAGATAACAATATAAATGCTTATGTAGCAATATATGATAAAGCAGGAAAAATATATCAAATTAAGGATGAAAGAGAATTAAAAACTTTAGAAGAACTTATAAATAAATTCAATAAAGACGAGTAATTACTCGTCTTATAATAACAAAAGGAGAAATATGAATAAAGAAATGAAAGAACTAGAAAAATATGCAGAAGAATATAATGTACCTATAATAGAAAAAGCTAGTTTAAATTTTATAACTAAGTATATATTAGAAAACAATGTAAAATCAATTTTAGAAATAGGATCTGCAATAGGATATTCCGCTATTAATATGGCATTAGTAAAAGAAGATGTAAACATAGTTACTATAGAAAAAGATAACACGAGATATTTAGAAGCTTTAAAAAATATTAAAGCTTTTGAATTAGAGGATAGAATAACCTTACTTCTTGCGGACGCTTTAAACGCAGATATAGAAGGTAAATTTGATTTAATATTCATAGATGCTGCTAAGGGTAAATATAAAGAGTTCTTTGAAAAATATGCCTCAAAATTAAATAGAGGTGGAACAATAATTACAGATAATATCTCATTTCATGGTTTAATTGAATCTAAAGAAAAAATAGAAAAGAAAAGACTTAGAAGTTTGGTAGTCAAAATCAAAAACTATATAGAATTTATAAAATCACATAAAGAATTTGATACTAAATTTTATAAAGTTGGAGACGGACTCTCCGTATCAAAAAGAAAAAATGACTAAAATAATAGTTATGCCAATAGACAAAGACAATCTATATAACTTAAATGAGTTAGATGTAGATGGTTTTATAGTTGGACTAAAAGACTATAGTGTATATACAAGTTATGATTTAGATTTAGATTCAATTAAAGAATTATCAAATAAAATAAAGAAAGAACTTTACATATCAATTAACAAACCTCTTTACACAAATGAAATAGAACTATTAAAACCAATATTAAAAGAATTAAGTACTTTAAAGATAAATGGCATTATGTTTGACGATATCGGAATAATAAATATTGCTAAAGATTTAGACTTAAATTTAATATGGAATCAAATGCACCATATTACAAATAGTAATACTATTAATTTTTGGTCTAAAAGAGGTATAAAAGGATCTGTTTTATCTACAGAATTAATGTTAGATGATTTTATAAATATAAAGAAAAATACTAATACAGATATATTTATATATTTATACGGGTACTTGCCAATGTTCGAATCATCCAGAGAATTACTTACTAATTATTTTAAATATATAAATAAAACTAAAGAAAACGATCTATACTATTTATATGAAAAAGAAAGAAATAAATATTATAAAATATATGAAAAATATAATAATACATATGTCCTTGAAGACTTAATAGATGGTATAGAAGAATATAATATTATAAAAGAAAATAACATAGATTATGTAATATTAAATGGATTGTTACATGATAATGATACATTTTTAGATATAGTAAAAAGTTACATAGATGGTAGAATTAGAAAATCTAATAATAAGGGATTTTTATATAAAGAAACCATATACAAGGTGAAATCATGAAACGCGTAGAATTACTCGCGCCAGCGGGAGACTTAGAAAAAGTAAAATGGGCTATAATGTATGGAGCAGATGCTGTTTACTTAGGTGGTAGAGACTACAGTCTAAGGGCTAATGCAAAAAACTTATCTATAGAAGAAATAAAAGAGGCAGCAGAATTCGTACATATTAATAATAAAAGAATATATGTTACAGTAAATATAGTATTTCATAATGAAGATATAGAAGGATTAAAAGAATACTTAATAGAATTAAATAATGCCAAAGTAGATGCAATAATAATATCTGATCCTTTAATAATAGACATAGTAAAAGAGTTGAAATTAGACTTAGAAATACATCTAAGTACCCAACAATCCACACTTAATCATGAAGCATTTAAAGTTTGGGAGGATCTCGGAGTATCTAGAATAGTTCTTGCAAGAGAAACTAGTGAAATAGATATGAAAAAGATAAAAAATGAATCAAATATAGAACTTGAAACATTTATACATGGAGCTATGTGTGTAGGTTACAGCGGAAGATGTGTATTATCTAATTATTTAACTAATAGAGATTCAAACAGAGGAGGGTGCAGTCAGATATGTAGATGGGACTTTGATTTATATGATAAAAATAAAACCTTAGTATCTAAACAACCATTTTCTATGGCAGTAAAAGATTTATCTATGGTAAAACATATAAAAGATTTAATAGATTTAGGAGTATCATCTTTTAAGATAGAAGGAAGAATGCGTTCAGTTTATTATATTGCAACTGTCTTAAATATATATAGAAAGATAATAGATGATTATTATTTAGGTAAATTAGATGATAATATAGAGGAAGAAGAATATGAACTATATAGAGCATCTAATAGGGAATCAATACCACAATATTTTAAAGAAAAACCAGGTATAGAGGGTCAATATTATTTAGAAAGAAATGAAATGTCTAATAAAGACTTTTTAGCAATAGTATTAGATTACGATGGTAAAGAAATAACGTTAGAACAAAGAAACTATTTTAAAGTAGGAGATGAAGTAACATTTTTTGGACCAAATACCAAAAGATTCAACTTAAAAATAGAACACATAAAAGAGGATGATAACTATATAGAAGTTGCTAATCATCCACTTCAAATAGTAAAAATCAAGTGTGATAAACATGTGAATAAATACGATATTATGAGAGTAAACTTTCATGTTGACAACAAATAAAAAACATAGTAATATGTATAAGAATTATGAAACGAAAGAGGAATGAAATGACAAACAACAAAGAAATATTTTTAACTAAAGAAGGACTAGAAGAAATAAAAGAAGAATTAAATATATTGAAGCAAGAAAAACGTCCAGAAGTTATAAAAGCAATTAAAGAAGCAAAAGAACTTGGAGATTTATCTGAAAATGCAGAATATCATGCAGCAAGAGAAGAACAAGGTATACTAGAATCTAGAATTAAAGAATTAGAGTATATGGTTAATAATGCAACAATTATAGAAGAAAAAGTAACAGATAAAATAAGAATAGGTTCTACAGTAGAAATAAAATATATTGAAGAAGAAGATACTGATACATTTAAAATAGTTGGTTCTATAGAGGCAGATCCATTTGAAAATAAAATTTCAAATGAATCACCAATAGCAAAAGCTATAATTGGTAAAAAAGCTGGTATGGTAGCAACTGTAGATAGTCCAAACGGCAAATATGATGTAGAAATATTAGCAATCAAATAACTATTATTAAAATAATAATAGTCTTTTCATTATAAGGAGGAAATATATGAAAAATATACACGAAGTAATAGTAAAAATAGAAGGTAAAAAATGGGAAGAAGCACTAGATAAATCATTCAAACACAATATAAAAGAAATAAAAATGGATGGTTTTAGAAAAGGTAGTGTTCCTAAAAACATTTATTTAAAGAAATATGGAATAGAATCTTTATTCATGGATGCAGTAAATGAAGCAATACCAGAAGCTTACGAAGAAGTAGAAAAGAAAGGTTTAAAACCTATAATTCAACCTAAAGTAGATATAAAACATGTAGATGAAAAATATCTTGAACTTGTATTTACTATAACTGAAGCACCAGAAATAAAAATAAAAAAATACAAAGATTTAAAGGTTAAAAAAGAAAAAGCAACAGTTACTAAAGAAGAAGTAGAAACTGAAATAGAAAACTTAAGAAAACAATATGCAGAAATAATTATCAAAGATGGTAAGATTGAAAATGGTGATACTGCTGTAATAGATTTCGAAGGATTTAAAGATGATGTTCCATTTGAAGGTGGAAAAGGAGAAAACTTTCCTTTAGAAATTGGAAGCAAAACCTTTATCCCAGGATTTGAAGAACAATTAATAGGAATGAAATCAAATAGTAAAAAAGATATAAAAGTTACTTTCCCAGAAGATTACCCAGCAGATAATTTAAAAGGTTCTGAAGTGGTATTTAAAGTTCATGTACATGAGATTAAAACAAGAAAAGTTCCAGAATTAAATGAAGATTTTATATTAGATTTAGCAATGGAAGGTGTTAAGACAGAAGAAGAACTTAAAGAAAGAGTTAAAAAGAATTTAACAGAGAAAAAGGAACTAGATTTAGAAAACAAAAGAGTGGAACAAATATTAGAAGAAATAAATAAAGGCGTAACTGTTGAAGTTCCAAAAGACTTAATAGAAGATGAAATAAACAAAATGATTCACAGTTATGAAGATAGACTTAAAATGCAAGGAATATCGTTAGAACAATACTTAGAATTTACCAAAATAACTATGGATAAATTAAGAGAAGACTTAACTAAAGAAGCAGAAAAGTCTGTTAGATATAGATTATTCTTAAATGAAATAATAACAAAAGAAGATTTAAAAGTAACACATGAAGAAATACACGAAGAATTAGATAAAATGGCTGAAATGTATCAAATGCCTGTTGAAGATATAACTCAAGCAATAGGAGGAGAAGAATACTTAGAAGGTGAACTTAGGTACAAAAAAGTAATAGAATTTTTAAAAGAAAATAATTAATAAATAAAAGTATCATTTTAGATAGACAAATGATACTTTTTCTTTTATAATAACACATAAATCTTTTAAAGGAGGAACTATGAATTTTTTACCAGTTATAATATTTAAAGGTGAAATACTACTTCCTCATTGTGAAGTTAGAATAGATATAAAATCTGATATAGATAGAAATTTAATAAAATATGCAGAAGAAAATCATAATAGTGAAATTCTTATTGTATCTCCAATAGATCCTCTAGAAGAAGCCATTGATTTTAAAAATTTACCAAACATAGCAACTGTAGGTAAAATAAAAATAAATGTAGCAATAAACGAAACAACAACAAGAATAGTAATAGAAGGAATAAAAAGAGTAAGTGTAGAAAAATATAGAAAAGAAGGTAACTTCTTACTCGCAGATACAAGACCTACTACACAATTCGCACTATCTCCTAAAGATGAAAAAGCTTTAATTAGAAAGATATATGTAGATTTAGATAATTATCTTTCTAAAGCGCCTTATTTGAGTAATAGCATACTTGGTATTATAAATAGTGAAACAAGTATATCTAAAATTGGGGATTTAGTTGCTAATTATTTACCCATATCTCTTGAGAGAAAGTTAGAATATTTAATAACACCAAACCCATATACTAGAACTATAATGATATTAGAAGACATAAGAAAAGAAGAAGAAATACTAGAAATAGAACAAAAAATTGAAGTTAAATTAAACGAAGTATTAGATCAATCTCAAAAGGAATTTATACTTAGAGAAAAAATAAGAATAATAAAAGAAGAACTTGGAGATAAAAACATTAAAGATGATGAAATAGAGCGTTTAAGAGAAAAAATAAAAGAATTAAATGCTCCATCTAAAATAAAAGAGAGATTAAATAATGAATTAACTAGATACGATTTAATGAATGTAAATTCACCTGAGATGGGAATGACTAAAGATTATATAGATTGGATGTTATCCTTACCTTGGAATAAGTATTCAAAAGAAGAAACAGATTTAAAAAAGGTAAGAAAATCATTAGATAATACTCACGCTGGATTAGATAACGTAAAACTTAGAATAATAGAATTTCTCGCTGTAAAACAAATGAGCAAAGATTTAAAAACTCCTATTATTTGTTTAGTTGGTCCTCCTGGTGTAGGAAAGACTACTTTAGCAAAATCAATCGCAGATGCAATAGATAGAAACTTTGTAAAAATATCTGTAGGTGGTATTAGAGATGAGGCTGACATTATAGGACATAGAAGAACATATATTGGTTCAAATCCAGGTAGAATAATATCAGCAATGAAAAAAGCAAAAACATCAAATCCTGTATTCTTAATTGATGAGATAGATAAAATGACAAAAGACTATAGAGGAGATCCTGCTAGTGCTCTTTTAGAAGTGTTAGATAAAGAACAAAACAAATACTTTTATGATAACTATTTAGATGAAGAATATGACTTATCAAATGTGTTTTTCATATTAACAGCAAACTATCTATACGATATACCAGAACCACTTAGAGATAGGCTTGAAATAATAAATTTATCTGGGTATACAGAATTTGAAAAACAAGATATAGCAAAAAAACATTTAATACCTAGAGAATTAGAAGAACATGGACTAACTGATAAAGTAACATTTGATAGTAAATCTATATTAGATATAATAAGAAATTACACTAGAGAAGCAGGGGTAAGAAATTTAGAAAGAAGCATTGCAACAATACTTAGAAAAGTAGCAACCGAAATATTAGAATCAAAAACAAAGAAAAAAAATATTACCTCAAAAGAAATAGAAAAATATTTAGGCAAAAAGAAATATACATATGGCGAAAAAGATACCAAAAAAGAAGTAGGAGTTGCAATAGGACTTGCATATACAGATTTTGGAGGAGATGTTCTTCCGATTGAAATAACTTACTATGAGGGTAAAGGAAATTTAGTTCTTACAGGATCTTTAGGCAACGTAATGAAAGAATCAGCTCAAATAGCACTTAGTTATATAAAAAGTCATCATAAAGAACTAAAAATAGATGATAAATTACTATCTAATAGCGATATTCATATACATGTTCCAGAAGGATCTATTCCAAAAGAAGGACCAAGCGCTGGAATTACATTAACAACAGCATTAATAAGTGCATTTACAAACAAACCAGTTTCAAAAAACATAGCGATGACTGGAGAAATAACATTGAGAGGAAACGTACTTGCTATTGGTGGGTTAAAAGAAAAGAGTTTAGCCGCTAATAGAATGGGGATAAAAGAAGTAATAATTCCATATTCTAATGAAAAAGACTTAGATGAACTTCCAGAATACTTAAAAAAGAACATAAAATATAATTTAGTAAAAGAATACAAAGATGTATACAAATTAGTGTTTACAAGTAATAAATAATTTGTATTCTTTTTTTATAAATGATAATATATATGTATGGAGGATTTATGACACCACACTTAGAATTTAGTAAAGAAGATGTATCAAATATAGTATTAATGCCCGGAGATCCACTTAGAGCAAAACATATTGCCATTAACTATTTAGAAGACTATAAAGAGATAAATGATGTTAGAAATATGCTTGGCTATACAGGATATTATAAAGGTAAAAGAGTGTCTGTAATAGGTTCAGGAATGGGTAACCCATCTATGGGCATATATTCATATGAATTGTTTAAATTTTATGATGTAGATTACATAATTAGAATAGGAACATGTGGATCATATAAAGATTTAAACTTAATGGATGTAATACTAGTAAATAATAGTTGTAGTGAATCTACATTTGGTAAAGTACTAAATAATTATGAATCAGATATAGTAGAATCATCAAACTATTTAACCACTAAAATAGAGGAAACTGCTAATGAAAATAGTATAAATATAGTAAAGGGTAATATTCATTGTAGTGATGTTTTTTATAAAGAAAGTATAAATTATGATTTTATAAATAAACACAATCTTCTAGGTGTAGAAATGGAAACATTCGCACTATTTTACAATGCTAAATACTTAAATAAACACGCATCAGCTATTATTACAGTATCAGATTCTATTAATCACGACTTAAACTTAACTAGTGAAGAAAGAGAAAAATCACTTGATAATATGATTACTCTAGCACTTAATTCAACTTTAAAATTATAGGAGAAATATGAAATATACTAAAACAAATATAAATAATTTTGTACTTCATACAATAAAGACTAATAACTTTAAAAGTATAAAAGTAATGATAAATTTTAGAAGAAAATTAAAAAAAGAAGAAGCAACTATAAATGCTTATCTTTTTTTGTTATTAACTTATAGAACAAAAAAATATGACTATAAGTCTTTAATAGAAAAAAAAGAAGACTTATATGCTGCTATGTTATACTCAAATATAGATTATGAAAGTGATCTTTATAAGAATAACTCGATTCATTTAACCTTTTTACATCCTAAATATACAGAAGTAACAAATGAAACAGATAGTTTAAACTTACTTAAAGAAGTAATTTTTAATCCAATATTTAATGATTCTATTACTAATAAGAATATAAAAGAAATATTAAAAACAAAAATAATATCTGATAAAGAAGATAAAAAAATAAACTCTAGAAATATAATGAGTAGTTTATTAAATAAAGATTTTCCTAATAAATTTGGATATATAGATGAACTTGATGACATAGATGAAATTAAGTTAAATAATTACTATAAAGACATAATATCAAACGATCAAGTAGATATTTTTGTAGTAGGGGATATAGATGTCAATTTCTATATAGACTTCTTTAAAGATATGTTTAAAACAAACAATAGATATACTAAAAAAGTATATAAAGAATATAAAAAGATAGAAGAGAAGTTCTTTTATGAAGAGGAAAAAGATACTAATCAAGCAAGATTACTTGTTGCTTTAAAAACAGTAAACTTTGATTTTAATAAAGATAGACCAATAAATAGAGTATACGGAAATATATTGGGAATTGGTCCTTCATCTAAACTTTTTAGAGTAATAAGAGAAAAACATTCACTCGCATACTTTACTTCTCTTTATAAAGAAGACTTACAAATATCGGTCTTGGATTCTGGTATAGATATAAAAAATTATGATAAAACATTATCTTTGATAAAAGAATGTTTAAAAGATATGGATAATATATCTTTAGAAGATTTAAATACCGCAAAAAAAACATTAATTACTTCTTTAGAAAGTATAGAGTACTATCAAAACAACATTATAAACTTTTACTTATCTAACGAATTATTACAAGAATCTAAAACTGTATTAGATTTAATAGAAGAAATAAACTCTGTTTCATTAAATAATATAAAAGAATTTAATAAGAAAGTAAACATAGATACTATATTGTTATATGGTGATAAAAATGAATAAAATAGATATAAAAAAAATAGATGAACATATATATCATAAAGTGTTAGATAATGGTATTAATGTATATATGTATAAAGCCAATAATACTAATGAGTATAAGGCCTCTTTCTTTACCAAATATGGGAGTATTCATAATGATTTCAAAATAAAAGGGGATAAAGATTTTAAAAAAGTTCCTCTTGGAATTGCTCACTTTTTAGAACATAAATTATTTGAATCTGAAACAAAAGAAGAACCAATGGAATACTTTGCAAAATCAGGAACCTCTTCTAATGCTTACACTTCCTTTTTTCAAACGTGTTACTATATAGAAGGAAGCGATAACTTTGAAGATAATTTAAATTATTTACTAGATTTTGTTCAAGAACCTTATTTTACTAATGAAAATGTAGAAAAAGAAAAAGGAATAATAGAACAAGAATTACAAATGTATAATGATAATTATGATTTTGTTTCTTTTTATAAAATATTATATAACTTAATGAATAAACATAATATAAAGTACAATATAGGTGGTACAGTAGAAGAAATAAATAAGATAAATAAAGATATGCTATATGATTGTTATAATACCTTTTATTCACCTAATAATATGACAATAGTGGTAACTGGTAATATTGATATAAATAAAACTTTAAAACTAATAGAAAACAATCAAAATAATAAAAAAATATTAAATAGAGAGTTTAAATTAAATAAGGTTAAAGAAGATAAAGAAGTAAGTTTAAAACACGAGAATATAACTATGAATGTTGATATGCCTATGGTGTCTTTTGGTATTAAAATACCTATAAGTGTAAATTTATCTAAAGAAGAGATAGATGTATATATAAATACAATAATTGATGAGAACTTTGGAAAAAAGTCAGACTTCTATATAAAAAACTTAGAAGATGAAATTATATCTGGTGGTTTTTCTAAAGCAACAATTCAAATAGAAGATTATATATTAGTTATATTCAATTATAAATCTAAAGAACCAAAAAAATTAATAGAAAGTATAAATCAAAAACTAAACAATTTAAATATAACAGAAATTTTTTTTGAAAGACAAAAGAAAAATCTTATTAGTAGTACAATATATGCTTTTGAAAATCACTTTACAGTTAATGATTTAATAGAAGACTATATAATTAGTTATGATAAAACAATTGAAAACATATATGCCGATATATTAAATTATAATTTTAATGATTTAAATAAAATGTTTAATAGTTTAAATACAAATAACACTACATCTTTAATAATATCTAAATAGTTTACATATTAAAATCTCGATATAGACATTTTCAATAAAATGTGCTATTATTTAAAATGTCGATTAAAATTGGAAAGAGAAGATTTATGGAACATATATACAATGATATAGATTTTATGAATATATTAGAACCTATATTAAAAAATAAATATTTTAGAAAAACACAATCAACTATACACCATGGTCAAAACAAGTTAGATCATTCTATAAGAGTAGCATATTATTCTTATAATTTTGCTAAAAAATATAATATGGATTACGTATCAGTAGCTAGAGGTGGAATACTTCATGATTTTTATTATTCTAACACAGGTGGTAGAAGTCTTACAAAAGATTCGCTTAAATTAACCTTTAGTCATAATGAAATAGCACTTAAAAACGCATCTAAATCGTTTAAATTGAATGATTTAGAAAAAGATATAATAGTAAAGCATATGTTTCCTATGATGATTACTATACCAAGGTATAAAGAATCTTTAGTAGTTGCTATCTTTGATAAGATAATAGGATTTATAGAGTTTTTATTAAAGTTTAAGTCATTAGTTAACTTCAAAGTACTAGCAAAAGCATTACCAGTATTTATATTAGGAATAAACACATTAAAATAGAATTTAATGTGTTTTTATTGTATAATTTAATTATGTCCTTGTAGCTCAGTAGGAAGAGCAATCCCCTCCTAAGGGATAGGTCGTTGGTTCGATTCCAATCAGGGACGCCAATAATAGAAAAAAGAACTTTTAGTTCTTTTTTAATTACAATCTGTTGTACATATATTAGATGTTACTGAGTCAAATAATTTTTTTAATTCAACTTTTAAATTAGCAACTCTATCTTCAGTCCAATAATCAACTGGTAATACTTCTTCTGTAATAGTAGCCGTTTCATTGTTATTTCCTAATACTTTACCATTCTTTACTGCAACAACATGTGGTACAAACACTCTTGGATTATCATTATCATCTTTATTTAAATATTCTTTCAATATTTTAGTTATTTCTTGATACTCTTTAGTATTTTCTTTTCTTGCATTTAGAATATTAAAATAGATAACTTCTTTTATATTAGATTCATTAGCAACACTATCTAAATATTCAGAGTATGATTGACACCAAGGACATTCTGGAAATCCAAAGTATACTATTCCAGTACCACTTTTTAATGTTTTTATAACTTCGTTTATATTCTTATATACAAACTTATTATTGGTACTTACCTTATCATATTCTTCCTTGAACTCTTTTGAATTATTATTGTTGTTATTATTATTGTTATTATCGTTAAATACAAATAACCTTAATAGAATTAGTACTACTATTA
>CAZIYD010000009.1:0-19656 GCA_964543375.1 uncultured Muribaculaceae bacterium | reverse complement strand
TATACATCACCCTCACAAAAGGGTGTATGGACTAAACAATAAAACCAGGATTATTCCTGTTTTTTTTCACAATCATTACATAGACAATAGTTATCTATTTCTATATTAATATTGAACTTATCTTTTAAATATTCTTCTAACTTTGTTATTGTATAGCATGATACTGAGTTTTTAATGTTTTCTGCATCTTTAACTGCTAGATCTTCATCTATTTTAAGTACATCTGTAAAGAATATTTTAAGTATACTATCTTTTCTTATTATATTATTAATATAGGTAGTTCCTAATTTAGTTAATGTTATATTGTCTTTATAAGATATTAACTTTAATTTATCTAATGTTTTAAGTGCTCTAACTACGCTTGGTTTACTATAGTTTAAATGTTTTGATATATTGGTTATTGTAATATCCTTTTCTTTAGATACTTCATATATTGCTTTTAAATACTCTATTTGAGAGGGTGTAAGTTCTATCATCCTATAGATCCCTCCATACTCATTTTAAGTAGTTCATTTAATTCTATAGCATATTCCATAGGTAGTTCTTTAGTAAATGGGTCTATAAAACCTAATATGAGCATATCGTTTGCTAGTTCTTGTGGTATTCCTTTACTCATCATATAAAATAGTTTTTCTTCATCTATTTTTGATACTTTTGCTTCGTGTTTAAAGTTGGTTGTATTATTTTCTATTTTAGAGTAGGGTATTGTGTTAGAAATAGAGTTGTTATCTAAAAGAAGGGTATCACACTCCACATCTGTTTTAGCATTTATAGCATCTTTATTATGCACCACATAACCTCTATAATTATTTATACCACCGTTTTTAGATATTGCTTTGGATATTATTTTAGATGAGGTATTAGGTGCTAGATGTATCATTTTAGCCCCTGCATCCTGAACGGTATTATTTGCAATTGCAATAGATATAGTAGTTCCTTTTGAGTTTTCTCCTTTTAATATAATAGATGGATACTTCATATTGTATTTAGAACCTAAATTGCCATCTATCCATTCCATGACTGCATTTTCTTCTGTTATTGCTCTTTTTGTTACTAAATTATAAACATTATTAGACCAATTTTGTATTGCTGTATATCTACAATAAGCATCTTTTTTTACAAATATTTCTACTACTGATGCATGGAGTGAATTATCAGAATCTACTGGAGCAGTACAACCCTCTATATAGTGCATAGATGCCCCTTCATCTACTATTATTAAAGTTCTTTCAAATTGTCCGAATTTATTAGAATTCATTCTAAAATATGATTGTAATGGTTTATTTAACTTAACACCTTTTGGTATATATATAAATGAACCACCCGACCAAACTGCTGAATTTAATGCTGCAAATTTATTGTCAGAATATGGAACTAATTTACCAAAATATTCTTGAAACAGTTCTGGATACTTTTTTAATGCCGTATCCGTATCTAAAAATATTACTCCTAATTTATTTAACTCATCTTCTAAATTATGATATACCATTTCTGATTCATATTGAGTAGCAACCCCACTTAAATACTTTTCTTCTGCTTCTTTTATACCTAATCTATCAAATGTATCTTTTATTTTTTCTGGGACTTTTTCCCAAGAATCCGTTATAGAACCATCTGGTTTAACATAATAATGTATTTCATCAAAATCTAAATCTATTGTTTCAAACTTTTCCCAGTTAGGTAGTTTTAAATCAACAAACTTTTTATATGCTTTTAATCTATAATTTAACATCCATTCTGGTTCTTCTTTTATTTTAGATATATATTTTATCTTTTCTTCATTTAATCCTTTTTCTATTCTTATTTTTGATGTATCTGTGTCTTTAAATCCAAATTTATAATCCATACTCATCACCAATTGCTTTCTTATATGCTTTATATGGAAGTAGGGCACACTTTATTCTGGGAGGTAGATTCTTAATATTTTCAAAAACTACTGCTTCCATTATTGTTTTACTATCGTATTCTTTATCTAAAAGCATATTGTTAATATTATTTATAATAATATCTCCTTCTTCTTTGGTTTTATTAATAAGAAGTTCACTCATTATAGAAGTAGATGCTCTACATATAGAACATCCATTTACATCATAAGCGATATCTTTAATTATATTATTATCTAAAAGGACATATACAAAAACATCATCTCCACATGAGGGATTTTTTAAATATGACTTTAAGTAAATAGATTCATCTATTTTCTTTTTATTTCTTGGGTTTTCTACATGATCCAATATAATTTCTCTACTTAATTCTTTAGAATAACTCATCTATAAAGTCACCTGCTTTCATTAGGACGTCTATTAATTTATCTATTTCTTCTTTGGTATTATAAAAAGATAAACTTATTCTAACAGTTGAATCTACATTTAAATAATTCATAAATGGTTCCGCACAGTGATGACCCGCTCTAACGATTATATTATATTTATCTAATAAACTTCCTATATCGTGAGAATGAATACCTTTTATATTAAAAAGCACTATAGAACTATCTAAATTAAACTCATTATATATAATAATATTATCTATTTCTTTTAATTTACTTATTAAATAACCTCTTAAGTCTTTTATATAGTTATGAATGTTATCAAATCCAATATTGTTTATATAATCTATGGCCGCTCCAAGACCTATAACACCAGGAATCATCATAGTTCCAGCTTCAAATTTATATGGAGATTCTTTATATGTGGTGTCTTCTATAGATACAGAATCAACCATTTCGCCACCATAAGTAGTAGGTTCCATTTTATCTAATATTTCTTTTTTACCATATAAAACACCAACTCCCATAGGACCGTGTATTTTATGAGATGAAAAAGCATAAAAATCTATATCCATATCTTTTACATCAACTTTTTCATTTATTATTCCTTGTGCACCATCCACTAAAAATAAAGCATTATATTTATGGACTAATTTAGATATTTCTTTTAAGTTGTTTCTCCCGCCCATAGTATTAGATACATGATTTATAGCAACTATTTTAGTTTTATTTGTAAGCTTATTATTTAATTCTTCTAAATTTATAATTCCATTATTATCAACATTTAAAACTATTAATTTAGCGTTTTTCCTTTTCGCTAGTTTTTGCCACGGAACAAAGTTAGAGTGATGTTCTATAATAGATACTATTATTTCATCATCTTCATTAATTGTTTCTTCTAGTGAATTTGCTACCATATTAATTGAATCAGTAGTTCCTCTTGTAAATAAAATCTCATTTTTATTTGCATTTATAAAATTAGCAACTTTAATTCTAGATTTTTCAAACATATCAGTAGCATAGTAAGATAAACTATCTATCCCTCTATTTAAATTGCTATTGTGATGAAGATAAAAACTTTTAGTTTCTTCTAAAACAGGGTATGGTTTAAATGTAGTAGATGCATTATTAAAGTATATATATTTTTCCTTTAACATTGGAAAATCATTTCTATTCATATTGACCTCTCTATTAATTTTTTTATTTCTTCTTTATAATTTTCTTTAGTATATTTTAATAAAAAATTATTAGCATACATTTTATTAGCATTTTCTTTTGATATTCCTTTACTCATTATGTAATATAAATCATTTTCATTTATTCTATATATTCTAGATGAATGATTTGCAAATATATTATTTTCATCTATTAATAAAGTAGGAATCATTTCTATTTTAGAATCTTTATCTAATATTAATCCTTCTATACTTTGCTTAGAGTTTGAATGTGTTGAATCTTTTTTTATGTTGCTTTTTATATTCATAAACACTTCAGCTTTATTTGTAAGAATAGCACTATTAGTAATTATTGAATTAGTGTTTTCATTTATATGATTTATTAAAGTGTTATATGTACTAGAACCACTATTTGATATACTTATTAATGACATATTAATATTACTGTTTTTACCTATTAAATTTATTTTAATATCGTCATTATTTTTCTTTCCAAACAAAGCTATAAATAAGTTTAAACTAGAGTTTTCTTCTAATGTTATATTTAAATTAAATTTAGTATTTTCTTTAGTAATAATATATATATTAGGCTTAGAATCCTTTAATATAGTTATATTTAAGTTTAAATTCAAATATTTAGATATGTTTATTTTTAAATCTATGTCTTTACTTATGTTTATATCTTCATCTAGCACTTTAGTTATATTTAGAATATTATTTTCATTTATTTCTATCATAATTTATAACCATCTTTTTCTATTTTTTCAGCAAGAGAACTATTACCAGACTTTATTATTTTCCCATTATCTATTACGTGTACATGAGTTGGTTTTAAATACTTTAATATGTTTGTATGATGAGTAATAATCAAAAAAGATACATCATTATTATCGTAATATTCTTTTAATGTTTTACCTACAATTTTTACAGCATCAACATCTAGTCCCGAATCTATTTCATCTAAGATTACTAATTTGGGTTTAAACATTAAAATTTGTGCTACTTCATTTTTTTTCTTTTCTCCACCACTAAATCCAACATTTACATCTCTTCTTGAATAGTCTTCTTTTAAAAGTAGTTTATCTTTAGCATCTTCTATAAGTTTAAAAACATCAAGTGGTTTAACTTTTTGATCACTCCTTGAATTTAATGCGTTTTTTATAAAATCAACATTAGAAATTCCATCTAATTCATTTGGGTATTGCATTGATAAAAAAATACCTTTTCTTGCTCTTTCATCTACTTTCATTTTTAGTAAATCTTCATTTAAAAAAGTTATAGAACCACTTACTATTTCATATCTAGAGTCTCCCATAATAACGTTTGCTAAAGTGGATTTACCGATTCCGTTTTTACCCATTATTGCATGAATTTCTTTATCTTTTATATTTAAATTAATATTACTTAATATCTCTTTATTATTAGTTTTAACCTTTAAATTCTTTATCTCTAACATAATTCCTCCGGTTAGCGTACGCTAACAAATTAATTATAATATAAAATTAAAAAGAAAACAAGATGTTAAAAAATTAATAAAAACTGATATCAAAAAAGGTAATTAATGCCTTTTTTTAATATCTTTTTGTGATATAATATATATGTTTTAGGAGGTACTTATGTCTACTATTTATAAACTTAAAAATGTTTCTAAAATATATAATAAAAATGGTTTTGAGACAAGAGCATTAGATAATGTCGACTTAGAAATAGAAGAAGGTGAATTAATAGTAGTATTAGGACCCTCTGGTAGTGGTAAATCAACATTACTTAATGTAATGTCCGCAATTGATAATGTTTCAATTGGAGAGATTTACTATAAAGATACTAATATATGTTTATTTAATGAAGAAAAAAGAATAGATTTTGTAAGAAGTGTTCCTGGTTTTATATTTCAATCATATAATTTAATACCCAATTTAACAGTTAAAGAAAATGTTGAATTATCTGCTCACGTTTCTACAAACCCACTTGAAGTAGATGAAATACTAAAATTGGTAGGTTTATATGATCATAAAAATAAGTTTCCATACGAGTTAAGTGGTGGAATGATGCAAAGGGTATCTATAGCAAGAGCGGTAGTTAGAAATCCAAAAGTATTATTTTGTGATGAACCAACTGGTGCATTAGATGAAAAAATGGGTAAAAGAATACTCACATTAATACAAAAAATAAATAAAAAGTATAAAACAACAGTTATTATTGTAACGCATAATCCTAGTATTGGAGATATAGCTAATACTGTTTTAAAGATGAAAAGTGGTCAAATAGTAGAAACACATAAAAATGTAAAAACAAAGAAAGCTAATGAAATAGGGTGGGCATAATGAGATTATTATTTATTAATTCTTTATCTAGTTTAATGAAGAAAAAACTTCAAATAATAGGAATAATTCTATTGGTTTTTTTATCTACTTCAATTTATACAATGATGAACTTATCCGTAGATAAAATGGAAGATGGGTATAAAAAATATAAGAAAGATCAAAATGTAGAAGATTTGAGTTTAAATGTAAATATAGATTATAAAAGTAGTTATACATATTCAGACATTTTAAATATAAAAGGAACTATGGATTTTAATGAAGAAGAGGAATTTATAATAAATTTGTATTTAGTATGTCAAAGTTATAGAAATTGTACAGATGATTTTTTAAAAAAAGTAGATATAATTTTTGAAAAGTACAATTTAAATCAAGAGAAAAAAGAAAACATATTAAAAGAAGTATCTAGAAAGTATAGATTTGATTATGAGTCTACATATAGTAAAGTAGCACAAGATGATAGATACTTATATAGAGTAATGCCATATATATCTGATAAAAAAATAAACAAACCCTTCCTATTAAAAGGAGATTATCCTAAAAATAATGGAGAAATAACTGTATTAGATAGATTTGCAAGTAAGAACAATCTTAAAATTAATGATTCTTTAACACTTGGAAACAAATCATATAAAATAACAGGTTATGCCTATGCTTCTGATTATATGTTTCCAATTATAAATATAACCTCTCCTATGTTTAATGAAGAAAAAAATAATATTGTTTTTATGACTAAAGACGATTATAAGGCTTTTTCTGGAGTTGAAGAGATCAGTAATAGTATAAAGTTTAAAAAAGACAATATGGAAAAAGAACTATTAGAAAAAGAAACTAGGGTTAGTCGTGGAATTAATGATATTATAAGAAAAGTAAGAATAGAAATGCCTGAGTCTGAATTTAAAAACGATAGAGTATTTGCTGAAAGCTTCTTATATTTATTACTTGGAGTATCCGCAATCATAATTTTAGTTATTGCTAAAAAAAGAATAGAAGATGAAAGATTACAAATAGGAGTACTTAAAGCATTGGGTTATAGCAATTCTAAGATTGCATTATCTTATTTAGTTTACCCTATAATAGGTGGTTTAGTGGGAGGAACATTAGGTTTCATATTTGGTTATTTCATGCATCCAACGATAACTGACTTATTTATTAGTTATTTTAATATTCCTGTTTTAAAAACAAGTATCGATTTGGGATATTTATTAAAGAGCGTACTTGTACCAACTTTAGTATTATCTATTCTTACATTCTTTATATTTGTATTTATGTTAAGACATAAAGCACTATATTTACTTAGAGACGGTAGTAATATAAAAGTAAACTTTATAAGTAGATTTATCACTAGAATAACATCTTTCTTGCCTTTTAAGAGTCGTTTAAGAATTGCAATTGCTAATAGATCTATTGGAAAATTATTTATTGTTTCTATTTCAGCCTTTTTAACAGGTCTTTTAATAGTGTTGATGCTAATATCATATGATTTATTTAATTATATGATTAACAAGAGTTTTAGTGGTTTAAATTACGACTACATTGTTAGTTATAATAAACCCATTACAACTGCTAATTTAGTAGATGATCTTGTATTAACTAGAGATTTAAAGATTTCAAAATTATATGACAAAAATGATAAGGCTAAAGAATTAAAGAAAATAAATAAGGAAATTGATTTTGGAATTACTTTAGAAGGTATAGACTCTGAACTTCATTATATAAAGTTTATTAATAAAAAAAATAATGAAATAAATCCAAATTTAAAAGAATCCAAAATAATTATAAATACTAATACATCTAATTTTTATGGAATAGAACTTGGAGATAAAATAATATTTAATGGTTTGGACAAAAAATATGTTGTATCGGATATAGTAGAATCATATTCTGGATTTACAGCGTATGTAGATAGAGAAGAACTTAGTAAGAGTTTGGGAATGAAACTATCTTATAATAAAACCTACTCTAAAAATAGTGTTTATTCTAAATATTCAAATATTGCTCCAGAAGAGATTTTAAATATCTCTAGCATATTTAGTATAAAAGACTTAAGAGGTAATATGGAAATGGTTATGGAAACATATAATATTTCTTTATATGTTGTAATGATATTTGCTGCTCTTATGGTGTTTATTATTGTTTTAATAATTGCTAATATCGTAATTGAAGAAAATAAAAGAACTATATCTTTGATGAAAGTTTTGGGATATAAAAATAAAGAGATAAATTCTATTGTATTAAATATGTATACACCATTTATAATAATAGCGTATATAATTTCTATACCAGTTATGATTAAAATATTAAATAAAATAGTTGAAATATTAACAAAAAACATTGATTTTACTATTCCAATTACATTGTCTTATGAAAAAGCATTATTAGGCTTAATAATTCTTTTATTAGGATATTATATAGCAATGTTTATATCTAAAAGATCATTAAAGAAAATACCTCTCGCGGTATCTTTGAAGAGGGAGTAAATATGAAAAAATATATTGAATTAAGTAATGTTTATAGAACATATTCTAATGGAAAAGTAAAAACGAACGCTTTAAGAAAAGTTAATTTAATAATAAATAAAGGTGAAATTTTAGTAATATTAGGGCCATCCGGTTCTGGAAAAACAACCCTTTTGAACTGTATATCAGGATTAGATACACCAACTAAAGGTAGAATAAAAATATATAAGGATTATATATCTAGATATAATGAAAAAGCTCTTACTAAATTTAGAAGAAAAAATTTGGGTTTTATATTTCAAACATATAATTTACTTGAAAATTTAAATGTAAAACAAAACGTAGCAATTGGTGCTTCTTTATCAAAGAAAAAAGTGGATATAGATAAAATTTTAGAAATAGTTGATATGCTACCACATAAATATAAAAATATGGATGAATTAAGTGGAGGAGAACAACAAAGAGTATCTATTGCTCGTGCTTTAGCAAAATCTCCAGACATAATGTTTTGTGATGAACCAACTGGTGCATTAGATGAAGAAACAGGCAAAAAAGTATTAGAAGCGTTAGTAAATATAAACAATGAATTAGGTACTACTATGATAATAATTACACATAATCCAGGAATTGCAACAATTGGAGATAGGATAATTAAGATGAATAGTGGAGAAGTAGTAGAAGATGTAAAGAACAAAAGAATTAAACCAAAAAATATTAAGTGGGGTTAATTTTATAGTATAATAAAGTAGAGGTGAATACATGTTAGTACTTACTAAATCCGTTTTAGCAATGATGATTAGTTTTTTTGGCTCTATTATATTAGGATACTTTATTATCCCTGTTTTAAAAAGACACAATATAGGTCAAAATATAAGTAGACACCTAGAAGAAAGACACAATAAAAAATCTGGTATTCCAACAATGGGGGGAATAATATTTATATTGTCTACTTTTATTACAGTAGTAGTTCTTCTAGTTACTGGTAAAGTTGAGTTTTCATCTAATATGGCAATAGTTTTACTAGTATTTCTGGGTTATTCTGGAATTGGTTTTTTAGATGATTATTTAAGTTTAAAAAGAAAAACTAATAATGGCTTAACTAACTTACAAAAACTTTTTTTACAATTAATAATCGCAATAGTGTTTTTTGTTATATTTTTAAATTATGGTGGTAAACCCGTTTTAGAAATATATACATTAAATATAAAAATAGATATGGGTTATTTATATGGATTTTTTATATTATTTGTATTACTTGGTTCATCAAATGCAGTGAATATTACAGATGGATTGGATGGTTTAGCTTCTGGATTATCAGTAATTGCATTTCTATCTCTTGGAATAATTGCATGGGGTTCTACTTGGGTTGTAGGATATGAAGGGCTTGCAATAGTTTGTTTTATAATTACAGGAGCAGTATTTGGGTTTTTGTTTTTTAATTCATATCCCGCTAAAGTGTTTATGGGAGATACTGGTTCATTATCACTAGGAGCAACACTTGCTACTATTGCAATACTTACAGATCATGAACTTACTTTGTTGGTAATCGCAGGTGTATTCGTAGTAGAAACCTTAGTAGTAATAATACAAACAATATCTGTAGTTTACTTTAAAAAGAAAGTATTTCTAATGACACCACTTCATCATCATTTTGAAAAATTGGGGTGGGAAGAACAAGATATAGTTAAATTATTCTGGATAGTAGGGCTTCTTCTTGCTATGGCTGGAATAGGGTTTGGAGTTTGGATATGATGTTTCATTTTATTGGAATTAAAGGTTCTGGAATGAGTGCACTTGCACAAATACTAAATGATTTAGGTTTTTATGTTCAAGGTAGTGATGTAACTCATCATTTATATACAGAAGATGAGTTAGTAAAAAAGGGTATTACTATACTTCCCTTTGATGAATCAAACATAAAAGAAGGATATACTGTTATAGTTGGTAACGCATTTAATGATACTAACGTAGAAGTAAAAAGAGCAAAAGAATTAGGGGTAGATATTACTACCTATTCAGATTTGCTTGGGGAATTAGTATCTAATTTTGATACAGTTTCTATTTGTGGTACTCATGGTAAAACGACAACAACAGCATTAATATCTCATATTATGAATAATACTATTGGTGTAAACTATTTAATAGGTGATGGAACAGGACACGCTAATAAAGATAACTTAAAATTCGTAATGGAAGCTTGTGAATTCAAAAGGGTATTTTTAAAGTACTATCCATCAGATATAATTCTTACTAATATTGGTTTAGAACATCTAGACTACTATAAAGATATTGAAGATATAAAGTCGGCATTTAAAGAATTTTTAACTCATAAGATGGGTTATATTATTGCTTGTGGTGATGATATAAACGTAAGAAGCATTGTAGATGAAGACACTATACTATATGGATTTGATGAATCAAATAATGTAGTAATAAAAAACTTAATATTAGATGAAACTGGTTCTCAGTTTGATTTATATCACAATTCAAAATTTCTTGGAAAATTTAAAATAGAATTATATGGCAAACATATGGTACTCAATGCAGCAGCAGCCATTGCTTATACACATTTAATATCAAACATAAAAATAGAAGACATAAAAAAATATATCGGAGAATTTAAAGGAGCAAAAAGAAGATTTAAAACAATAGATATCGATGGAACTATATTAGTAGATGATTACGCACATAATCCAGTTGAAATAAAAACAGTAATAGATTCAGTAAAACAAAAATATCCAAATAAAAAAGTTGTATCAGTATTTTTTGAAAACACATATTCTAGAACCGCAAAGTTTTATAAAGATTATGCAGAAGCATTAAAACTATCTGATCATGTATTTGTTACTGATATATTAAGTGATAGAGAAAAGAAAGAAGATTATCCTAATGTTGGACCAGAATTAATAATTGATTTATTAGAAAATGCAGAATATTTAAATATTGATAATTTTATAGACAAAAATAATTTAAATATAGTAAAACCATTAAAAAATTATAAAAATAATGTTATAATATTTATGGGTTGTAAGGAAGTTTATTACCTTAAAGAAAAATTAGAATTATGTTTAAAGGAGGATTTATGTTAAAAGGTTCTAAGACAGAAAAAAATTTATTAAAGGCATTCGCAGGAGAAAGTCAAGCAAGAAACAGATATACAATGTATGCATCTAAAGCAAGAAAAGAAGGTTATGAGCAAATTGCTCAAATATTCTTGGAAACAGCAGAAAACGAAAGAGAACATGCATCATTATTTTATAAAAAATTAGAAGGTGGAAAAGTAGAAATTACAGCAGATTTTCCAGCAGGAGATATTGGAACAACTGCAGAAAATTTAGATTTTGCTGCTAAAGGAGAAAACGAAGAGTGGACTACTTTATATAAAGAGTTTGCTGAAGTGGCTCAACAAGAAGGTTTTATAGAAATAGCAAAACTTTTTGATAATATATCACAAATAGAAAAGCATCATGAAGAAAGATATAGAAAATTATTCTCTAATGTTACTATGGGTAAAGTGTTTGAAAAAGAAGAATCTACAGAATGGCTATGTAGAGAATGTGGATATATTCATAAAGGAACAACAGCTCCATCAGTATGTCCAGTATGTGCTCATGAACAAGCGTTCTATCAAGTACTTTGTGAAAGATATTAAAAAGGAATTAATAAAATTCCTTTTTTAATTCCTCAATATTTTTATTCATGGCCTCAACATAATCCATATCTTCTGGTTTTATCGACAAACTATCAAACACAATTGTTTCTAACTTGTTATCTTTTATAAACTGTTCTATGTCTTTATCTAGGTTTTCATCTTTAAATATTAATATATTCTTTATTTTACCACTTTTTATCAAATCTTTTGCATCTGCTTTTCTTTTATCAAATAACTCTGTTTTTTTATCCAAGGATATAACATTAATTCCATATTTTGTAAAAAAATTAAAAGCATTATTTGATACCAATAAATCTTTGTTCTCTGAATTTTCAACCATAATCTTTATTTCGGCATCTATTTCTGAAACCGCGAGTTTTAACAATTCATAATTTTTATCTATTTCATCTAATAAATAAGATGCTTTTATATACTCTTTAAATCCATTTCTGACATTTTGAGTAAGCATTAAGAAGTTTGATGGATCTATCCATAACTCTTCTATTTTATGATTGTATTTCATTCCCATAGCAGCATCTATTATCATTAATTTTTTATTTTTATTCAACATTTTTACTGCATAGTTTTTTTCGTTAGATAATCCATTATATACAAACATATTAGATTTAGAATAATCTTCTAACAATGTATCAGATATTTCTATTATCTCATTTGGATATATACTAAATATCCTAGCGTGATTACCATATAATTTATCAGTAATATATTCAATCGGATATGTAGATGTGTATATTATAATATTTTCAACAGAATTTGTAGTTACATTACAACCAGTTAAAAATAACACTCCTAAAATTAATAATATCTTTTTCATATATTCTCCTTCCTTGGAACTTCATCTATTCCCATAGTACCCCATGGAGTACACCTTAATATTCTTTTTATACTTAATTTTAATCCTTTATATGCTCCAAACCTTTCAATTGCAACTTTAGCGTAGTTAGAGCATGTTGGAATATGTCTACATGAATTATGCCATGGTCCTGGAATTAATTGATAAACTTTAATAATTTTGAGTAATAACCATTTCATTTCTTTCACCTAGTGTAATTATAACATAATTTTTGTGTTATAATAAATTTATTGTGAGGACTTATGGAAGTATTAAAAAAATTTAACATTATACCAAAAAACATTAATATTTATGAGGAAGCTTTTATACACACATCTTATTCTAATGAAAACAATGTAACCGCTAATTATGAAAGATTAGAGTTTTTAGGAGATAAGGTATTGGATTTAATAATAAGTGAATACTTATATAGACACATGGATTTAGAAGAAGGAGATATGACAAAACTTAGAGCAGCTTATGTATGTGAAAATGCATTATATGAATATGCATTATCTCTTAATTTTAATGAATATATAAAGCTTGGTAAAGGAGAAGAATCTTCTGGTGGCAAGTTTAGAAAGACTATTCTTGCAGATGCATTTGAATCTTTTGTGGGTGCAATTTATTTAGATCAAGGTTTAAATATAGCAAAAAGATTCGTAAATGATACAATAATATCAAGCATGATAGAAAAAGAAACATTCTTTAAAGATTATAAATCACTATTCCAAGAACAAATTCAAATAGATAATAAATCTATAGAGTACATAATCACCGAAGAAAGTGGACCCGCTCATGATAAGTCATTTACTTCAGTAGTAAAAGTAGAAGGTATTATATATGGAAAAGGTGCTGGTCAAAGTAAAAAAGAAGCAGAACAAAATGCTGCTAAAAACGCATTAGAAAAGAAGGTTGTTTAATATGAATATAGATGATGACATATTAGGAATAACTAGTTTAAATAACAGTCTATTAAGCCTGCATTCAGAGATATTTAATAAAATTAAAGAAGACTTAATAAATATAGAAGAAAATAAAAATTTTTCAAAAGATAATATGATGATTTTATTAGATAAATTTGAAACAATATCTAAAGACATTAATTATAATGATTCTAAAAACATTATAAATTATTTTTATGAACTAATTAAAGTAAACAAAATATTAGCAATATCTGCAATATTCTCTGGATTAAATATAGAAATATTCGAACTAAATACTACATTACTATTAAAATTACATTTAAAAGTAGAAGGAAATCTTTTAAAACAGCGTTTAGTTAATAATAACGAAAATATACTTGATAAAGAAGAAAAACAAGAATTATTAAGATTAAAAACATACTTTAATAGTGAGGATAGCGTTTTATATACTCAAATAAATGAACTTATAAATGATGTAGATAGAAATAGTTATTCAAAAGACTTAGATACATATAATAGAAATAAAGCATTAAGAATAAAAACCTCAAAACAAAAAGACAACCAGATGTAAAGTTGTCTTTATTTTATTGATATAATTTTACACAGCACTTATAATATATTTGAGGTGTATTATGAGAAATAATATTATGCAAACATTAATAATAATATTTTTAGTTATAGGTTGTATCGTCATGGGTGGATTAATAATTTACTCAAATACAAAAAGAACTTATAATGATAAACCAAACGTTAAATTACCAGATTCAATAGAAAGAGAAGAAATAGAACAAGTAAATGTAGAAGGACCATATATAGAAGTTACAAATGGAAGATTACCACAAGAACTAAATATATCTGATAAATTTTTAAAAAACACAATACATTTATTTGATACTGCATATACTGGAAAATATTTTGGATATTATTTCAAAGAAGATAAAAAGTTAGTAAAAGAAATGGAACAAAATGTAATAAATAATATAGCACTACAAGGTTTTGCAAACAAATTATTACAAATTGGTATAGAAAACAATGAAACTTGTGTAGATAAAAAAGAAATATTAGAATATGCTAAAACCGTTTTAGATAAAAATGTACAAATAAATGATAATACAGAAGAAATATTTAATGATACAGGTGACTTTGTATATAGGGATGGCAAGTATTGTGGAAAACCACTTGGAGGAAAAGATCCTGTTGGAGATAATATATTTCACAGAATAGTAGGATATAGTAAAGGAAGTGTTTATCTAGACATATATACAAAATATACTTTTTGTCAGACAATATATAACGAGAAAACAAAAAAACCAGAATGTATATTTAGAAAATCATTAAATATAGAAACATCTGAAAATTATTTGGGTAGAGCAGAGTTCTCTCTCTCACCATCTAAAGAGATGTTTGATAAAGCAAATACATATAAATTTAGGTTTAAGATTTCAAAAGATAATTTATACTTTTACTCAGTGGAAAAAGTATAAAGTAATAAGTGGAGGATAATATGGAAGAGATTAAAGAAAATAATTCAAAAAATATAATTATAATTTTACTATCTATACTAAGCATAATTTTAGTTGTTTACATAGTTTATTCATTAACAACTAATAAAGATAAATCAAAAGAAAAAGATCCAATAAATGAAAAGCCTAAAATAGAAGAAGGGGTTTATAAAGAAATCAAAAAAGAAGATTTAAAAAATGTAAATTCAAAATTAACAGAAAGTTATTTGGATAGTACTATTAAAGCTTTTGATAGTCCACTTGCAAATAGATCTAGAGATTTGAATTTTGATTTGTATGGTTATTATTATAGAAGGAATTTTGTAGAAATTGATAAAATAAGCAACATTGCTTTAGTATATGTTGGTTTATACGATTTTGCATTAAAAACATATGCAAGAACAGATATAATAGCGGGTAAACAAATGTGTGTATCAAGAGATACGGTACACAACACAGTAAAAAATAAATATAGAGATATAACATTTAAAGATTTAGGTCCTAATGATGAACTTATGGTATATGGAGATATTTATAAATTTAAAATAGATGAATATTGTGCGTTTATAGGTGGAGGTAGGGGAGGTCCCTTGGAATCTATTGAAAATGTTATAGTCGGATATAAAGAGTATAGTGATAAAATAGAAGTTTTTACAAAAGTATTATTTATATATTATAAAAATGGAGAAGCAATGGGACATATACCTATAATAACTCAATTATTTAAAGATATAGATAGAAGTATATTAGTAAGTGAAAGTGAAGATACTTTTGATATAAAGAACATTAAAAAAGAAGAATTAGATAAATTCAGTACATACAAATTTACTTACAATATAAAAGGAGACAATTTAGAATTCTATTCAGTAGAGAAAACAAACGAGTAAATACTCGTTTTTTCTTGCCCTAAACCAATAAGTATATTATAATTACTATGGTGATAATAATGTATTTAAAGCAAATAATAGCACAAGGTTTTAAATCTTTTGCAGACAAGACAATTTTAGATTTAGAACCAGGTATTACAGGGGTAGTAGGACCTAATGGTTCTGGAAAAAGTAATATAGTAGATGCTGTTAGATGGGTGCTTGGAGAACAATCTGTTAAGTCACTTCGTGGTGGTGGTAATATGACAGATGTTATTTTTTCTGGGAGTAAAACAAGAAACCCAGCAAATCATGCATCAGTTTCTTTAATATTCGATAATACTGATAGATACTTAAATATAGATTATAGAGAAGTAGAAATAAAAAGAATAGTTTTTAATAATGGTGATAATGAATACTATATAAATAAAGAAAGATGTCGTCTTAAAGATATATTAGATTTATTTATAGATAGTGGGGCAGGAAGGGACTCATACAATATTATCTCACAGGGTGATATAGCAAGTGTGCTTTCTGATAAACCAGAAGAAAGAAGGATTATATTTGAATCAGCAGCAGGAGTATTAAAATATAAGAAAAGAAAAGAAGAAGCTTTAAGAAAACTATCTAGAACAAATGATAATATAAATAGAGTAAACGATATAATGACAGAACTAGAATCTCAATTAGAGCCTCTAAAAATTCAAAGCGAATCAGCAAAAAAATATATTGAGTATAAAGAAGAATTAGAAAATATAGATATATCTTTAATTGTATACGACATAGAAAAATTAAATATAGAATCAAAAACAAACGAAGATAAAAAAGAATCTATATTACAAGAATCTTTAAATTTAGAATTCGATTTAAATACTAAATCAAGCGAATTAGAGAAGAAAAAACTAGATAATATAAAGTTAAGAGAAGAATCTAATAAACTTAATAATGACCTTTTAAACAGCGTTAAAGAGGTAGAAAGAATAAATAGTGAAAAACTTATAATAACAAATGCTAAAAAGTTAGATTCAAATGATGTACAATTACACAATTCAATACTCATATTAAAAGAAAATAAAAACAATTTAAATAATAAAATAGATAGTTTAAATGTTGACTTAGATAAAATAGAAAAAGAATTAGTAGATATAGAAAATAGTACTATAGAGTTAGATGATAAACTAATAGTTTTAAATAAAGAAAAAACGAATAACAATATAAAATTAGATAGTTTAACTAAAGACAAAATAAATATAGATTATCAAATCAATACAATAAAGAAAAATATAGAAAATAATTCTGATTTATATTATTCAGTAGCAAGCATATTAAACAACAAATCATTAAAAGGAATAAATGGAGTGTTAGGTAAACTAATAGATTTTGACTCTAAATACTCAACAATGATAGATATATCATTATCCTCATCTTCTCAATTTATAGTGTGTGATAGTGATTCAGATGCTAAAGAAGCAATAAAATATTTAAAACAAAACAATTTAGGAAGGGCTACATTCTTACCATTATCTGAAGTTTCAGGAAGATATGTAGATGAAGATACATTAAATGTTGTATCTAATATGTTTGGTTTTATAGATATTGCATCTAATCTAATTAAATATGATTCAAAATATAAAAAAGCAATAATAAATCAGCTTGGAAACATAATAGTAGTAGACAATATAGATAACGCTAATATAATAAGTAAAAGAATAAATCATAGATATAGAGTAGTTACATTAGATGGTGAACTACTTCACGTTGGTGGCTCTATTACAGGTGGGACTATAAAAAAGAATAGTTCTATAATAAACGACAAACTAGACTTAGAAAACAAGTTAAAACAAATAGAAAACTTAAATAAAGATATAAACAATGTAAGTTTAAATATTAAAGAAATAGATAATAAAATTTATATATTAAAAGAAAAATTACATGCTTATAATAATAAAAAAATATCGTTAGAACAAATAAATAAAATAAAGTTTGAACTTAAAGAAGAATATATTGACAATATTAAAAATATTGATTTAGAACTATCTACTAAAGAAAATATTACAAAAGAAGAAGATGAAATAATAAAAGAATATTACGAAGCAGTGTCTAAAAAAGACAATATAAGTAAAAACTTAGATGAAACAAATAGTAAATTAGAGGAACTATCAACAGACATTGAAACATTAGAAAACGATATTAAACTATACAATTCTAAATTAAATAAATCTAATAGAGAGAATAATTTATTAGATATAGAAAAAACTAAAATAGAAATGAAATTAGAACAACTGTTAATTTCATTAAATGAAGAATATAGTATGACTTTTGAAAAAGCAAAAAGAGAATACATATTATATTTAGATAAAGATGAAGCAAGAAGTAGGGTAGATACTTTAAAAAACACAATAAGAGATTTAGGTATGGTTAATTTGGGTGCTATAGATGAATTTGATAGAGTAAATACTAGATATGAATTTTTAAATGATCAAAAAACAGATTTATTTGAAGCAAAAGAAACATTGAATTCTATAATAAGCGAAATGGATGAAATAATGAAAGAATCATTCCTATCTACGTTTAAAGAAATACAAATAGAATTTAAATCAGTATTTAAAGAACTATTTGGTGGTGGAACAGCAGAACTAAAACTTACAGATACTAAAAATATACTTGAAACAGGTGTTGAAATAACAGCTCTTCCACCAGGCAAAAAACTCCAACACATATCATTATTAAGCGGAGGAGAAAAAGCACTAACAGCAATCGCATTATTATTCTCAATACTCAGAGTAAGACCAGTTCCTTTTTGTTTACTAGATGAAGTAGAAGCACCTCTAGATGAAGTAAATGTCAATAACTTTGGGACCTTCTTAAAAGAATATGAAAATAAAACTCAATTTATAATTATTACACACAAGAAAAAAACAATGGAGTATACAGATACATTATATGGTATAACAATGCAAGAATCAGGTGTATCTAAACTAGTAAGTGTAAGATTAAAAGACATATAAAAATACGATTGCTATATTGAACGCATCGTATTTTCATATTTATAAGGATCATCCTTATCAATTCTATCTACAAAAAGTATTCCATTTAAATGATCTATTTCATGTTGCATAGCAATAGAAACTTCTTCTCTGCCTCTTAAAGTAATCTTATTACCATCTATATCATAACCCTCTATTGTTACCCTAGCATATCTAGGTATTATTCCATCTACCTCTCTATTAACACTTAAGCAACCTTCGCCAAATTCTGCATATATCATTTCTTCAGAATGACTTACTATAGTAGGATTTACTATAATGTAGTTTTTAAATGATTGCTCTTTATCCTCTTCTTTAGTTGTTTCTTCAACTATTACAAAGTATCTTTTTGGAATACCCATCTGTATAGCAGATAATCCCATACCAGGTCTTAAATCATATTTTAAACTTAATTCCTCTATTTGACTATTTGTTAGATATTCAATCATATCTTCAATTAGTTTTTTATCTTCTTTGGTAAGTGGAAAAGAGACTTCTTTACTAATCGTTCTAAGTCTTTTATCAACTTCATCTAATATGTCTTTTGTTTTTAACATAAAAATCACCAAAAAGATTATAACATAATTTATAAGTTATGACTATGGTA
>CAZIYD010000008.1:21775-24782 GCA_964543375.1 uncultured Muribaculaceae bacterium | reverse complement strand
TCGAGTGGGAGCGGATTAGCAATAATACCACTCCGCGAAAAAATATTATAGGAGGTGTTTTTCGTGGCAAAAGAAGCAGTAAAAGTAATAAGACTAAAAGTCCCCGCTGGAAGAGCAACACCAGGACCACCAGTTGGAACTGCGTTAGGGCCTGCAGGTGTTAACTCTCAAGAATTTTGTACTAGATTCAATGATGAAACTAAGGACAAAATGGGAGACGATGTAACCGTTGTAATAAACGTTTATGAAGATAGATCTTTCGACTTTAAAGTTAAAACTCCACCAGCAGCATTCTTAATAAAGAAATATGCTAAAGTATCAAAAGCTGGAGCAAAGGGTAAAACTGAAAAAGTAGGATCTATAACAAAGGCTCAATTAAGAGAAATCGCAGAAATAAAACAAGTGGACTTAAATGCTTACGATATAGAAGCAGCAATGAAACAAATTGCGGGTACAGCATTAAACATGGGAATAGAAATAACAGAATAACATATAGGTTTTTACCTATGTGGGAGGAAAACCGTATTAACCACATAAGGAGGAATAATGAAAGGAAAGAAATATTTAAACGCTGCATCTAAAGTGGATAGAAGCAAAACTTATTCTATAGAAGATGCAATAAAATTAGCAAAAGAAACTTCTACATCTAAATTTGATGAAACAATAGAAGTGGCAATAAGATTAAATGTAGATGTTAAGAAAGCAGATCAACAATTAAGAGGAGCAATAGTTCTACCTAATGGAACTGGTAAAGCTAAAAAAGTTTTAGTAGTTGCAAAAGGAGATAGAGCAAAAGAAGCAAAAGACGCCGGAGCAGATTATGTAGGTGATGAAGAATTACTTCATAAAATTGAAAGTGAAAACTGGATAGACTTTGATGTGATAATATCTACACCAGATATGATGCCTCAATTAGGTAAATTAGGAAAGATTTTAGGACCCAAAGGCTTAATGCCAAATCCTAAGGTTGGAACAGTAACAACAGATGTTTCAAAAGCTGTAGAAGATGTTAAAAAAGGTAAGATAGAATATAAAACAGATTCTTTTGGAAATGTTCACTCAGTAGTTGGTAAAGCATCATTTAAAGAAAAAGCATTAGAAGAAAATCTAAGAGCATTTATAGATGTAATAGCAAAATCAAAGCCGTCAACAGTAAAAGGAACATATATAAAGAATATTTCTATATCATCAACAATGGGACCAGGAATAAAATTGGATTTAAATTCTTTTGACAAATAATAAGTATTAATATATAATATCAATTGAAAAAGCAAATATACCCATAGACAGTAGGTAAAAAAGTAAATCCTACCGAGGGATTTAAGTAACTTATGTTATTTTAAACTCTCGTTATGGATAATGAGAGTTTTTATATTATAGGAGGTGAATTTATGGCAAACGAAAGAGTTCTAGAACTTAAAAAAGGCGTTGTTTCTGAAATAAGAGATAAGATAAAAGATTCTGCATCTACTATTTTCTTTGATTACAGAGGACTTACAGATGAACAAATCTTTGAACTTAGAAGAAACTTAAGAGAATCAAACGCTGAAATGAAAGTTTATAAGAACACTCTTACCAAAAGAGCTTTAGATGAATTAAAGTTAGATATGGAAGAATGTACAGTTGGACCTAGTGCTTTAGTATTCGGAGAAGATCAAGTTGGAGCAATAAAAACATTAACCGATTATGCAAAAAAGCATGATATTCTAACAGTAAAAGGCGGTATAATAGATGGAAAAAAAGCATCTATGGATGAACTTAAAAAACTATCTACAATACCAGGAAGAGATGCTCTACTAACAATGTTAGCGGGCGGAATGATTGGTTTAGTAAAAGATTTAAGCATATCATTAAATTTATATGCTGAAAAATTAAAAGAGGAGGAAAAATAATATGGCAAAGTTAACAAAAGAAAGTTTTATCGAATCACTAAATGAAATGAGTTTACTAGAAGTAATGGAACTGGTAGACGCAATGAAAGAAGCTTATGGGGTAGACCCAAGTGCAGTAGCAGTAGCAGCTGCACCAGCAGCAGGAGCTGCAGCAGAAGAAGAAAAGACATCATTCAATGTTGTACTTACATCTGCGGGAGCAAATAAAATTGCAGTTATCAAAGTTGTAAGAGAAGCAACAGGTTTAGGATTAGTAGAAGCTAAAAACTTAACAGAAGCTGGTGGTAACATCAAAGAAAATGCTAAAAAAGAAGAAGCAGAAGAATTAAAAGCAAAATTAGAAGAAGCTGGCGCAACAGTTGAATTAAAATAACACATAAAACCTATTAGATAGGTTTTTTGCGTTTTTGAGGTATTAATGGATCACTACTTTACAAATAATAAATTAAGATCAAATATAACCCAAATAAGTTCTATTATAAATGAAAAAACTTATACTTTTTTTGTAGATAAAGGGGTTTTTTCAAACACAAAAATAGACTATGGAACAAAATTACTTTTAGAAACAATCGATTCTATATCAGGAGATGTTTTAGATGTTGGTTGTGGATATGGTGTAATAGGAATATATTTAAAGTTAAATTATGATTGTAATATAGATATGATAGACATTAACAAAAGAGCAATACATTTAACAAAGATGAATCTAAAAGAATATAAATTAGATGATGTTTCTGTTTATGAGAGTGATGCTTATAAAAATATCCAAAAAAAATATGATGTAATAATAACAAATCCACCAATTAGAGCAGGAAAAGAAAAAGTATATGAAATTTTAATTGGTGCAAAAGAACATTTAAAAGATAATGGTAAATTGTACTTTGTAATGAGAAAAGATCAAGGCGCAAAAAGTACAATAGAAAGTTTAAAAGAACATTATAATATAACAATTTTAGAGAAATCTAAGGGTTTTTTCATAATACTTGCAGAAAACAATTGACTTGTTATACTTTTTTTGCTATTATCTTAAGTTGGTGCTGTGTTTCTTTTTACACAGATCTTTGAAAAAATTTAATATTATGGGGTGAAATAATGGCTTATAAATTCGAAAAATT
>CAZIYD010000008.1:0-21675 GCA_964543375.1 uncultured Muribaculaceae bacterium | reverse complement strand
TATCACAATTGGTACGTTCGCCAAGTGTTTATTATACTAAACAAATAGATAAAAATGGTAGAGCGGTTTTTGCGTGTCAAGTAATTCCAACAAGAGGAACTTGGTTAGAATATGAAATGGACTCTAGAGATGTATTTTATGTAAGAATAGACAGAACTAGAAAAGTTCCTATAACAACATTACTTAGAACTTTTGGATTATCTACAGACGAAGAAATAAAAGAAGTATTTGGAGAAGATCCATATTTACAAAATACAATAGAAAAAGATTCAACAAAAAATAAAGATCAAGCATTAATTGAAATTTATGAAAAATTAAGACCAGGAGAACCCGCAACATTAGATAGTGCCAAAAATCACTTAATAACTAAGTTTTTTGATGAATTTAAATATGATTTAGCAAAAGTTGGAAGATATAAATTTAACAAAAAATTAGATGTTTGTGACAGATTATTAGGTTGCAAATTAGCGGAAACCATAAAGGTAAAAAATAAAGTAATTGTTGAAAAAGGAACAATTGTTACAAAAGATATATTAGAAGAAATAAGACCCATATTTAAAGATGGATATAATTTAAAAGAAGTAACGGTTAATGAAGAACTAGATACTTTTAATAAAGTTCAAACAATAAAAGTATATTCTAAAATAGATCCAGACAAAGTAGTTGAAATAATTGGTAATGATCAAAACTTAACAATAAAGAGATTAACTATCTCTGATGTTTATGCTAGTGTTTCATATTATCTAAATTTATTACAAGGAATAGGAAATATTGATGAAATAGACCACTTAGCTAATAGAAGAGTTAGACAAGTTGGAGAACTACTACAAAATCAATTTAGAATAGGACTTGCTAGAACAGAAAGAATAATTAGAGATAAGATGAGTACAGTAGATTTAGCAACAGCAACACCAAAAACTTTAGTAAACATAAGACCACTTACTGCTGTTATTAAAGAACTATTTGGTTCATCTCAATTATCACAATTTATGGATCAACAAAATCCTATAGCGGAATTAACAAATAAAAGAAGATTATCAGCTTTAGGTCCTGGAGGATTATCTAGAGACAGAGCAGGAATGGAAGTTCGTGACGTTAATGAATCACACTATGGAAGAATATGTCCAATAGAATCTCCAGAAGGTCAAAATATAGGACTTATAACATCTTTAGCAAGTTATGCTAAAGTTAATGAATATGGATTTATAATGACTCCATATGCAAAAGTAAAAGATTCTAAAGTTTTAAAAGATAAAATAGAATATTTAACTGCAGATGAAGAAAACGATTATATGGTATCTAGATCTGGGGTTAAATTATCAAAAGACGGATTAATAGAAGATAAAATGGTTGTAGTTCGTTATAAAGGCGATACAATAATGGCAAAAAGAGAAGAAGTAGATTATATAGATGTTTCTCCTCAACAAATTGTTTCTATTACAGCAAGTTGTATACCGTTTTTAGATAATGACGATGCTACAAGAACCCTAATGGGTGCAAACATGCAACGTCAAGCATTGCCACTTCTTAAGATAGAAACACCTATTGTTGCAACCGGTGTAGAACACGTAGCTGCTAAAGATAGTGGGGCTGTAGTAATTGCTAAGGCTGATGGTGTTGTTGAATACGTTGATGCAACTAAAATAGTCGTTAAAAACAAAGAAGATAAAGATGTTTATTATTTAAAAAATTATGAAAGATCTAACGTATCTACATGTTATCATCAAAGACCAATAGTTAGAGTCGGAGACAAAGTAAAAAGAGACACAGTTATTGCAGATGGTCCAAGTACAGACTTAGGAGAACTAGCATTAGGTAAAAACATAGTTGTTGCTTTCATGACATTTGATGGTTATAACTATGAAGATGCTGTTGTAATAAATGAAAGAATAGTAAAAGACGATGCATATACATCTCTTAAAATAGAAAACTATGAAATTCAATGTAGAGATACAAAGTTAGGTCCAGAAGAAATAACAAGAGATATTCCAAACGTATCAGAGGAAAATAGAAAAAATTTAGATGCAAGTGGAATAATTAGAATAGGAACAGAAGTAAAAGAGGGAGACATTTTAGTTGGTAAAGTAACACCAAAAGGAATGGTTGAACTTACTTCTGAAGAAAAACTATTACATGCAATATTTGGAGAAAAGACAAGAGAAGTTAGAGATACATCCCTAAGAGTTTCTCACGGAGAAGGCGGAATAGTTCACGATATAAAAATAACTACTAAAAAAGATTCTGATGAATTACCAAGTGGCGTTAACATGGTAGTTAGAGTATCTATAATACAAAAAAGAAAAGTATCTGTTGGAGATAAAATGGCAGGTCGTCACGGTAATAAAGGTGTTGTATCTTTAATATTACCTCAAGAAGATATGCCATATATGGCAGATGGTAGACCAGTAGACATATTACTTAACTCACAAGGGGTTCCATCTCGTATGAACATCGGACAAATACTAGAACTACACTTGGGTATGGCCGCAAAAAAACTAGGAATATATACAGCAACCCCAGTATTTGATGGAGCAACATTAGATGATATAAACGATATAATGAAAGAAGCTAATATGGACGAAGATGGAAAGATGGTTTTATATGATGGTAGAACTGGAGAGCCGTTTGATAATAGAATAAGTGTTGGTGTCATGTACATGATAAAATTACATCACATGGTAGATGATAAGATTCATGCTAGAAGTACAGGACCATACTCATTAGTAACTCAACAACCATTAGGTGGTAAAGCACAATTTGGAGGACAAAGATTTGGGGAGATGGAAGTTTGGGCACTCTATGCTTATGGGGCTGCAAATATCCTTCAAGAAATACTCACTATAAAATCTGATGATGTTGTAGGAAGAGTAAAGACTTACGAATCATTAGTTAAAGGAAATCCAATACAACCACCAGGACTTCCAGAATCATTTAGAGTATTAATAAAAGAGTTCCAAGCATTAGGATTAAATATTTCTTTAATAAATGAAAGAGATGAAGAAGTAGATTTAAAACAGTTGGAAGAAGAAGAAAATAGAGAAAATGTACTTTTATCTATAGAAGAAATAAAAGATGATGTAAAAGAAGAACTTAATATATTCGAAGAAGAATCAAAAGAAAATTCAGAAGAAAAAATAGAACAAGAAGTCATAGAAGAAGACATAGACATGGACTTCAGTGATATAGAAGAAGGGGGAGATCAATAATGATGGAATCTGATAAATTTGCAGGTTTAAAAATATCGGTTGCTTCTCCAGAAGATATAAAAGCATGGTCGCATGGTGAAGTAACAAAAGCAGAAACAATAAACTACAGAACTTTAAAACCAGAAAGAGACGGTTTGTTTTGTGAAAAAATATTCGGACCAACTAAAGACTATGAATGTTCTTGTGGTAAATACAAAAGATTAAGATATAAAAATATAATATGTGACAAATGTGGAGTAGAGGTAACAAAAGCAAAAGTTAGAAGAGAAAGAATGGGACACATAGAACTAGCTGCTCCCGTTTCACATATATGGTTTTTTAAAGGAACTCCATCTAGAATGGGACTTGTTTTAGACATGTCTCCAAGGGACTTAGAAGAAGTTTTATACTTTGTATCTTATGTAGTTTTAGATCCTGGAGTAGCACCTCTTGAGAAAAAACAAACATTATCTGATAGAGAATACCATTCATTCTATGAAAAGTATGGAGATGGATTCGAAGTTGGAATGGGTGCAGAAGCTATTATGAAATTACTTCAACAAGTAAATCTAGAAGAAGAATTAAATAAAATAAATGAAGAAGTAGAAAACGCAACAGGACAAAGAAAGATAAGATTAGCAAAAAGACTTGAAATATTAGATTCATTATATAAGTCTGGTAACAAACCAGAATGGATGATATTAACACATTTACCAGTAATACCACCAGAATTAAGACCTATGATACAAATAGATGGTGGTAGATTTGCAACTAGTGATTTAAATGACTTATATAGAAGAGTAATAAACAGAAATAATCGTTTAAAAAGATTAATAGAACTTAGTGCTCCTTCTATAATAGTAAGAAACGAAAAAAGAATGTTACAAGAAGCAGTAGATGCTTTATTTGATAACGGAAGACGTGGTAGAAATATAACAGGTTCTTCTAATAGACCTTTAAAATCACTAAGTAGTGCTTTAAAGGGAAAACAAGGTAGATTTAGACAAAACTTACTTGGAAAAAGAGTTGACTACTCTGGAAGATCTGTAATAGTAGTAGGACCAGATTTAAAGATGTATCAATGTGGGCTTCCAAAAGAAATGGCTTTAGAACTATTTAGACCACATGTAATAAAAAAATTAGTAGAAAAAGAAATCGCACACAATATAAAGAGTGCTAAAAAAATAATAGAAGCAAAAGATGAAAGAGTATGGGATGTTGTTGAAGAAATAATAAAAGAACATCCAGTATTACTAAATCGTGCACCAACACTACATAGATTAGGTATTCAAGCATTTGAACCTAAATTAGTAGATGGAAGAGCAATAAGACTTCACCCACTTGTAACAACTGGATTTAACGCTGACTTTGATGGGGATCAAATGGCTGTTCACGTTCCAATCGGAATAGAAGCACAAGCTGAAGCTAGAATATTAATGTTAGGATCAAACAATATTCTGTCACCTAAAAATGGTAAACCTATAGTAACTCCTACACAAGATATGGTTTTAGGAAATTACTATATAACAATAGAAAAATCAGGATTAGAAGGCGAAGGAAGGGTATTTAAAGATTCTAATGAAGCATTAATGGCTTATGAAAGAAATGAAATTAGTCTTCATACGAGAATTGTAATACCAGTTAACTCATTTAAATATAAATTATTTTCAGATAATCAAAAAGATAAGTATTTAGTAACTACTGTTGGAAAAATAAAATTCAATGAAATATTACCAGATACTTTCCAATATATAAATGAAGCATCTATAGAAAACATAGAAAAGTTAACTCCAACAAAATTTTTCCTAGATAAAGGAACAGACATCAAAAAAGCAATAAAAGAAATGCCTTTAATAGATCCTTTCAATAAAGGAGATTTAAGTAATGTTATTGCACAAGTATTTAAAAGATATAAAACTACTGAAACATCAATATTCTTAGATAGATTAAAAGATTTAGGCTTTAAATATTCTACAAAAGCAGGTATAACTATCGCAGCAAGTGATGTTGTATTAAGTAAAAACAAACCTAAAATAATTGAAGAATCTAATGAATTAGTAGATAAGATTAATAAGCAATTTCAAAGAGGTTTAATAACAGAAGAAGAAAGATTAAAGAAGGTAATCGAAGTTTGGACAGATGCAAAAGATAAAATTCAAAAAGAATTGGATGTTTACTCTAAAAAAGATTTAGACAATCCATTATTCATAATGATGCGTTCTGGTGCTCGTGGTAAGATAAGTAACTTTACTCAACTTGCGGGTATGAGAGGTCTTATGGCTAAACCAAACGGAGAATCAGTTGAAATCCCTGTTATATCATCGTTTATTGAAGGTTTAACAGTATCAGAGTTCTTCACATCAACTCACGGTGCTAGAAAAGGTAGTGCAGATACCGCTCTTAAAACAGCAGAATCTGGTTATTTAACTAGAAGATTAGTAGATGTTGTACAAGATGTAATAATCAAAGAAGATGATTGTGGAACAATATCTGGAGTAGTTGTAAAAGGAATTTATGATGAAAAAGAAGGTTCAACAGTTGAGGGATTAAAAGATAGAATTGTTGGTAGAGTAGTTAACAAAAAAATCATCAATCCAGAAACAAAAGATGTATTAATAGATAAAAATGAACTAGTAACAGAAAGTATTGCAGATAAAATAATAAAAGCAGGAATAGAAGCTGTAGAAATTAGAACACTACTTACTTGTAAAACTCAAGGAGGAGTATGCTCTAAATGTTATGGTAGAAATTTAGCAACTGGAAACATGGTAGAAGTTGGAGAAGCTGTCGGAATAATGGCTGCTCAATCTATTGGTGAACCAGGAACACAATTAACCATGAGGACATTCCATACGGGAGGAGTTGCTGGTGGAGACGATATAACACAAGGGCTACCTCGTGTTCAAGAAGTCTTCGAAGCAAGAAACCCTAAAGGAAAATCAACAATAGCAGAAATTCCTGGAGAAATAACAAGTATAGAACAAGCTAATGGTAAATTTAAAGTAGTTGTAACAAGCGAAGCAGAATCAAAAGAACACGTTACAACATATGGTTCTAAACTATCTGTTGCAATTGGAGATAAAGTTAAAGCAGGAGATAAATTAACAGAAGGAAATATAAATCCAAAAGAATTACTTGCAGTAACTGACCCAATATCTGTTCAGGAATACATATTAAAAGAAATTCAAAAAGTTTATAGAACCCAAGGTGAAGACATAGCAGATAAACACGTTGAAATAATGGCAAGAAGAATGATTTCTAAGATAAAAATAGTAGATACAGGAGATTCACACTTAATACTTGGAAGATTGGTATCACTATCAGAGTTTACAGAAGTAAATAAAGATCTAATACTAGAGGGAAAACGTCCTGCTGTAGGTAGACCAATATTACTTGGTATAACAAAAGCATCATTAGAAACAGAATCGTTCTTATCAGCAGCGTCATTCCAAGAAACAACTAGAATTCTTACAGATGCTGCTATAAAAGGTAAGATAGATAGACTAGAAGGATTAAAAGAAAATGTAATAATTGGTAAATTAATTCCTGCTGGTACTGGAGCTAAAAAGTATAGAAATGTTGAAATAGACTTAGAATCTAGTTTCAAAGACGAAGAACCTTTTGATGTATTAGAAGAACAATTAAGCGAATAAAACCACCTTTGTGGTTTTTTTCTTTTTATACTTGTAATAGACTATATTAAATGATAAGATTTTATATAGGATAAGAGGGTATATGAAAGATGTATATAATTATTTATTAAAAAACTTAAACTTAAAAGATAATGACTCTGTTGTTATAGGTGTTTCTGGTGGACCCGATTCTATGGCTCTTTTAAATTTGTTTTTAGAATTAAAAAAAGAAATAGATTTAAACATAGTTTGTGCCCACATAAATCATAATGTTAGAAAAGAAAGTGCTGAAGAAGAAAAATTCTTAAATACTTTTTGCAATATTAATAGTATTTCATTTGAAGTTATGAAAATAGAATCTTATGGCGATGATAATTTTCAAAACGAAGCAAGAACTAAAAGATATGAGTTTTTTAGAGAACTTATAAATAAATATAACTCTAAGTATTTATTCACTGCTCATCACGCTGATGATTTAATAGAAACTATACTTATGAGAATTTCTAGGGGTTCTTCTTTAAAGGGTTATAGTGGTTTTCAAAAAGAAGTAGAAATGGATAACTATAAGATAATAAGACCATTAATATCTAAAACAAAAGAAGAAATACTGTTGTATAACAAGGATAATAAAATAAAATATGTAACAGATCTATCAAATGAAAAAGACACATATACGAGAAATAGATATAGAAAATATATATTACCTTTTCTAAAGAAGGAAGATCCAAAGATTCATGAGAAATTTGAAAAATTTTCAAATGTATTATTAGAATATAATTCTTATATTGAAAAAGAAGCAACAAAACAAATGAAAGAAGTCTATGTACAAAAAACATTAAATATAAAAAAACATTTAAAGTTAGAGGATATAATTCAAAAAAAGATAATAAACTTAATATTGGAAAATATATATCACGATGACTTAATGCTTATAACAGATATTCATACAGACTTAATTCAAAAACTTATAACAAGCGACAAGGCTAATCAAACAATACATTTACCAAATGATTTCTTAGTTGTTAAAAGTTATGATAGTGTTGTTTTTAAAAAAGAGATGGTTTTAAAAGGAGATTATGAAATAGATTTATCTAAATATGTTAATCTACCTAATGGTAAAAATTTGGAAATAGTTGAAACATCAAATTTAACCAATAACTTTATATGTAGATTAAACTCAAAAGAAATTAAACTGCCCCTTCATGTTAGAAATAGAAGAGATGGGGATAAAATTAGATTAAAAGGAATGCTTGGTAGTAAAAAAGTAAAAGACATATTTATAAATGAAAAAATACCTATGGAAGAAAGAAATAATTGGCCAATAGTGTTAGATTCAGAAAATATTATTGTATGGATTCCAGGATTAAAAAAATCTACATATGATAAGGAAAAAACAGAATTATATGATATAATAATCAAGTACTATTAAGTACAAATGGAGGAAGAATGAAAAACATAAAAGAACAAAAAAAAGTAATGATGCCTTATGTAATATTAGGAGCATTTGTATTATTTTTAGTGGTATTCTCTAATTTATTCAATAATAAAGTTAATGTATTAACTTATAATGAATTTGAGGAATCACTAAAAGAAGGTGTTATAGAAGAAATAAGTATAACCCCAAGAGATTCAGCTAAAATATATGAGATAAAAGGTAGACTAAAAGATTATAAAGAAAATGAAACATTCATTGTAAAAGCACCTTTATCTGAAACAGTAATGAACATAATACTTAAAACAGAAAGAAATACAGACTTAGAAATATTAGCAAAACCAGATCCAGAATCTGGAACATTATTTACCCTTTTAGTAAATGTTTTACCACTTTTATTATTAGTTGGAGCATCATTTTATTTCTTTACCAGACAAATTGCAGGTGCTGGTGGAAATAAATCTTTTGACTTTGGTAAAAGCAAAGCAAAATTAAATAAAGATTCAGATAAAACAACATTTAAAGAAGTTGCAGGTTTAGATGAGGAAAAAGAAGAAGTTGGGGAACTTATAGACTTCTTAAAGAATCCTAAAAAATTTCAAAAAATGGGAGCAAGAATTCCAAAAGGTGTACTATTAGTTGGCCCCCCTGGAACAGGTAAAACACTTCTTGCTAGAGCAATAGCGGGTGAAGCAGATGTACCATTTTATTTTATAAGTGGATCTGACTTTGTAGAGTTATTTGTAGGTATAGGTGCTTCTAGAGTTAGAGATATGTTTAAAGAGGCAAAACAAAATGCACCATGTCTAATATTTATAGATGAAATAGATGCGGTAGGTAGACAAAGAGGAACTGGACTAGGAGGAGGACACGACGAAAGAGAACAAACACTAAATCAATTACTTACTGAAATGGATGGTTTTGGTGCTAATGAAGGAATTATAATAATAGCAGCAACAAATAGACCAGATGTACTAGATCCGGCACTTCTTAGACCGGGTAGATTTGATAGACAAATAGTAGTTAATTTACCTGATGCAAAAGGAAGAGAAGAAATACTCGAAGTTCACGCTAAAAACAAGACTTTTGCACCAAGTGTTAAATTAAAGAATTTAGCAAAAAGAACGCCAGGATTTAGTGGAGCAGATTTAGAAAACTTACTTAATGAAGCAGCACTTCTTACTGTTAGAAGAGGAAAAGATGCTATAACAATGTCTGAAATAGATGAAGCAACAGATAGAGTTTTAATGGGTCCTGCTAAATTAAGTAGAAAATATACCGAAAAAGACAAAAAACTAACGGCATATCACGAAGCAGGACACGTTGTTATGGGATTAAAATTAAGTGAAGCAAGCGAAGTACAAAAAGTAACTATAATACCTAGAGGTTATGCTGGTGGATATACTATGATGGGCCCTAAAGAAGAAAGATTTACTATGAGTAAAAGTGAACTTCTAGAAAGAATAACTGGATTACTTGGTGGTAGAGTAGCAGAAGAAATAGAATTTAAAGAAGTAACAACTGGTGCTCAAGACGACTTATCAAAAGCAACTAAAATAGCAAGATCTATGGTAACAGAATATGGTATGAGCGATCTTGGATTAATTCATTTAGATCAACAAGATGAAGGAGTTTTCTTGGGAAGAGATTATACTAAATCTAGAAACTTCTCAAATGAGATAGCTCATGAAATAGATAAAGAAATAAGAAAAATTATAAATGAATGTCATGAGAATGCAACGAAAATAATGAAAACAAATAAATCTCTATTAGATTTAATAGCAAACACTTTGTTAGATAAAGAAACATTAACAAAAGAAGAAATAGACTATTTAGTAGAACATAAATCTTTAGAGGGTTATGAATCAAAAGAAGATAAATAAAATTATCTTTTTTTATAGATATTTATTTAAAACTTATATATAATATACTTAATAAAAGGAGAAATAATGAAAAAAACAAACATAAAAACTTTTATTTTTTCTGTACTTACGACTTGGAGTTTTTTTATAAATTCTTCTGCTTTATATAAGGAAATTAGTATAAAAAACATATTTAAAGTAGAAGTTATTGTAATTTTATTTTGTACAATTTTCTTGTATTATTTTTATGATAAAGTTAAAAATAAAAAAATAAATAAGTCTAAAAAAATATTGTCAATGTTTTTCTCAATAATGATAGTTTTGGGAAATAGTTTTATAGAAACAAACTCTTTGAAATTGTTTTATGGCAACGCATTAATGGTTTTTATTTCCATTATATCAATTATAGGTTATTACATATTGTTTTCAAGAGGGTTTGTCTTATTAGATAACTACTTTTATAATTATAAATCAAAAGATATAGATAAAAAAAAACAAAATAAATTTTTAAATTTCTTTGATGAAAAACCCTTTTTATCAACTTTTATAGTTTTAAGTTTTCTACTTTTAATTTATTTTATAGCGTTTTATCCATTAGTGCTTTCTCCAGATCCAAACTATCAAATACTACAATACTTTGGAATACCAACTAAATATGTACAATATAGTGAATACTATGAATTGTTTGGAATTACTTTAACTAATCATCATCCAATATTTCACACATTATTCCTTGGAAAGTGTATAGAAATTGGTAGATTTATATTAAATGATAATTTTGGACTATTTATATATTCTTTTTTACAAAGTATGACTTTAATTTTAACTTTATCTTACACAATCCTATTTTTAAAAAATAATGGTGTCAGTAAAAAAGCAAGACTAATAGTTTTATTTATTTATGCTTTAGTTCCAATGTACTTATTTTATGCTGTGAGTACAGTAAAGGATACTTTTTATACAAGTTTTATTATCTTATACATAATTATGATAATAGATTTTATAAAAACAAAAGAAATAAATTTTAAAAAATTAGTATACTTATTTTTAATTATGGTAATGATTTCACTATTTAGAAATAATGGTGCGTACTTAATTATTTTATCTTTTCCGTTTTTAATAATGTACAATAAAAAAAGTAGAAAAAATCTTAGTATTGTATTTCTTTGTTTTTTTAGTTTTTATTTATTTTTTCAAAATATACTTCTACCATACTTTAAAATTAAAGATAGTGGAATGCAAGAGTTATTATCCATTCCTCTTCAACAAACAGCAAGATACATTAAAGAAGGTGGATATTTAAACAAAGAAGAAATTAAAGTAATAGATAATTTATTAATTTATGACACATTAGCAAGCAGATATAATCCAAACTTATCTGATAATGTTAAGAAGTATTTTAATGAAAACGTTAGTAAAGAAGATTTAAAAGCATATTTTAAACTTTGGTATAAAGGATTATTAAAAAGACCAGATGTATATTTTGAATCTACTTTTAATAACGCTTATGGTTATTTAACTCCAAACAGCATTAACTGGTATATTTATGCTTCATATCACCCTAAAAAGGAAGGTAATGGAGAGGTAATTATACCTAACAGTAATTTAGTTACGGATCATTGGCCAGAGATTAATTATATTGTAGACTATAATTTAAAAGGTTCAAAAGTTTTAAGAAGTATCTTAAGAGGATATGGAGAAGTTTTCCCATATTTGCCAATAGTTGGATTATTGTCTAATGTTGGAGCTAATGGTTGGGCACTTTTAATATTAACTGTGTACTTACTAAATAAGAAAACAAAAAAATATATAATAGCGCTAGTTCCTTTATATATAACGCTTTTAACTTGTTTAGTTGGGCCCGCAAACACATATTTTAGATATGCAATGCCTTACGTATTTATAATGCCTTTTTTAGTCACTCTATTTACTCACAAAATAAAAGAGTAAAAACAAGAAAAACTATTGACTGTTAATACTTAAAGTGATATATTTAATATCGTTAGTTTTGATTTTCAAAACTTATATTTATAGAAGAAAAGAAACACCAGGAGGTGTGTCTTAAAGAAAGGAGATAAATCAATGCCTACAATCAATCAATTGGTTAGAAAAAGAAGAACAAATAAGGTAAGAAAAAGTAAAGCACCAGCACTTGAAAAAGGATATAACTCTTTAGCAAGAAAAGAAACAAAGCAACAAGCGCCTCAAAAGCGTGGAGTTTGTACTAGAGTTGGAACAATGACTCCAAAGAAACCAAACTCAGCACTTAGAAAATATGCTAAAGTACGTCTTTCTAATGGTATGGAAGTAACTTGCTATATACCTGGTGAAGGTCATAACCTTCAAGAACACAGTGTAGTAATGATTCGTGGTGGACGTGTACCAGATTTAATCGGAGTACGTTATCACATAGTAAGAGGAACATTAGATACAGCTGGAGTTCAAAATAGAAAACAAGGTCGTTCTAAATATGGTTCAAAGAGACCTAAGAAGTAAAATTGAAAGGAGAATAAAACATGCGTAAAAAAAGAGCAGTTAAAAGAGATGTCCTTCAAGATCCGGTATATAACTCAAAAGTGGTTACTAAATTAATAAATAGAATAATGTATGACGGTAAAAGAGGACAAGCACAAACTATTTTATATGATGCGTTTGAAATGGTAAAAACTCAAACAGGACAAGATCCATTAGAGATTTTTAACAAAGCATTAGATAATATTAAGCCAGCTTTAGAAGTAAAATCTAGAAGAGTTGGTGGTGCTAATTATCAAGTTCCTACAGAAGTAAGAGATGATAGGTCTCAAGCACTAGGACTTCGTTGGTTAGTTCAATATGCAAGATTAAGAGGTGGTAAAACCATGGCTGATAAACTTGCAAACGAAATAATAGATGCATCAAACGGTACGGGTGGTGCAGTTAAGAAAAAAGAAGATACCCATAGAATGGCAGAAGCTAACAAAGCATTCGCACATTATCGTTGGTAGAAAGGAATATATATGGCACGTGAATATGCATTAGATAAAACTCGTAACATAGGAATAATGGCACATATAGATGCTGGAAAAACAACATTTTCAGAACGTATATTATTCCACACAGGTAAAATCCACAAATTAGGAGAAACACACGATGGTGCTGCTCAAATGGACTGGATGGAACAAGAAAAAGAAAGAGGGATAACTATTACTTCAGCTGCTACAACAGCTTACTGGAATAATCATAGATTAAATGTAATAGATACTCCTGGACACGTAGACTTTACTATAGAAGTAACAAGAAGTCTTCGTGTATTAGATGGTGCTGTAGCACTACTAGATGCTAATGCTGGAGTTGAACCTCAAACTGAAAATGTTTGGAGACAAGCAACAGATATGAAAGTTCCAAGACTAGTATTCGTAAATAAAATGGATAAAATTGGAGCAGATTTTTATGCAAGTGTAAAAAGCATAAAAGATAGACTAGGTGTTAAAGCGTATCCTATAGAGTTACCAATCGGAGCAGAAGATCACTTTGAAGGGGTAATTGATTTACTTACTAGAAAAGCGTATCATTATGATGGAAATCCAGATGAAAAAACAACAGAAATAGAAATTCCAGCTGATATGAAAGATAAAGTTGAAGAATATAGAACTAATTTAATAGAAGCAGTTACTGAATTCGATGATAAATTAATGGAAAAATATCTAGAGGGCGAAGAAATAACTGTAGATGAAATTAAAAAAGCTATAAGAAAAGGTGTGCTAGAAGTTAAGTTTTTCCCAGTAATGTGTGGAACAGCACTTAATAATAAAGGTGTTAAGTTAGCGTTAGATGCAATTGTTGATTATTTACCATCACCAGTTGATGTAGAAGCATTTAAATGTGTAACATTAAACGGAGAAGAAACTCTAAGACATCCATCTGATTCAGAACCTTTTTCAGGAATGGTATTTAAAATAGCAGCCGATCCTTTCGTTGGAAAATTATCATTTATTAGAGTGTACTCAGGAGTACTTAAGAGTGGTTCATACGTACTTAACTCAAATAAAGATACTAAAGAAAGAGTTGGAAGAATACTTCAAATGCACGCTAATACAAGAACTGAAATAAGTGAAGTTTATACAGGTGACATAGCGGCATTAGTTGGTCTTAAAGTAACAACTACAGGAGAAACTCTTTGTGATGAGAAAAAAGCAGTTATATTAGACCCAATGAAATTCCCAGAACCAGTAATATCTGTAGCAATAGAACCAAAATCTAAAGCTGATCAAGAAAAAATGGGTACTGCTCTTTCAAAATTAGCAGAAGAAGACCCTACTTTTACTCAAAAATCAGATCCCGAAACAGGACAAATGATAATCTCTGGAATGGGAGAATTACACTTGGATGTATTGGTAGATCGTATGAGAAGAGAGTTCAGTGTAGAAGCAACAGTTGGTAAACCTCAAGTAGCTTATAGAGAAACACTTACTCAAAGTGCTGAATGTGAAGGGAAATATATTAAACAGTCTGGTGGTAGAGGTCAATATGGACACGTTTGGATTAAATTCGAACCAAATCCAGAAAAAGGATATGAATTTGTTGACTCTATTGTTGGTGGGGTAGTTCCAAGAGAATATATTCCAGTAACAGATAAAGGATTACAAGAGGCTATGAAGAGTGGTGTTCTAGCGGGATACCCTATGGTAGATGTTAAAGCAACTCTATTTGATGGTTCATATCACGATGTAGACTCATCAGAAATGGCATTTAAAATCGCTGCTTCTATGGCATTAAAGGAAACTATAAACAAGTGTAAGCCTGTACTGTTAGAACCAATAATGAAAGTAGAAGTTACAACACCAGAAGAATATTTTGGTAACATAATGGGAGATATTACTTCTAGAAGAGGTAAACCGATGTCTCAAGAAAATAAAGGAAATGCAGTATTATTAAATGCAATGGTACCTTTATCAGAAATGTTTGGATATGCAACTAGTTTAAGATCTAACTCACAAGGAAGGGCAAACTACATAATGTTCTTTGATCATTATGAAGAAGTACCAAAAAGTATATCTGAAGAAATAATAAAAAGAAACGGAACTAAATAAGCCAAAGTACTTGAAAAAAAGTCAAGTATTAGTTAAAATAGAATAGTAATTAAGGAGGAAACTAAAATGGCAAAGGAAAAATTTAATCGTTCAAAACCACATGTTAACATTGGTACAATTGGACATGTTGACCATGGTAAGACAACACTAACAGCGGCTATTACAACAGTATTAGCTAAGCATGGTGGAGCTCATGCAATGAATTATGCACAAATAGACAATGCTCCAGAAGAAAAAGAACGTGGTATAACAATAAGTACTACACACGTTGAATATGAAACAGATAAGAGACATTATGCTCACGTAGACTGTCCAGGACATGCTGACTATGTTAAAAACATGATAACAGGTGCAGCTCAAATGGATGGTGCTATATTAGTTATAGCAGCTACAGATGGACCTATGGCTCAAACTCGTGAACACATATTACTTGCTCGTCAAGTAGGAGTACCTAAGATGGTAGTCTTCATGAACAAATGTGATATGGTTAATGATGAAGAGTTATTAGATTTAGTTGAAATGGAAGTTAGAGAACTATTAAGTTCTTATGGATTTGATGGGGATAATACTCCAGTAATTCGTGGATCGGCTTTAAAAGCATTAGAAGGTGATGCTGCTTATGAAGAAAAAATACTTGAACTTATGAAATCGGTTGATGAATGGATACCAACTCCAGAAAGAGATAACTCTAAACCATTCTTAATGTCAATTGAAGACGTATTTACTATTACAGGTCGTGGAACAGTAGTAACAGGACGTGTAGAACGTGGTGAATTAAAAATCAACGAAGAAGTTGAAATAGTTGGATTAAAAGACACTAAGAAAACAGTAGTAACAGGAATTGAAATGTTCCGTAAGCAATTAGATTCAGCTCAAGCTGGAGATAATGCTGGTATATTACTACGTGGAGTTACTCGTGAAGATGTTGAAAGAGGACAAGTTCTTGCTAAACCGGGAACAGTTACACCTCATACTAAGTTTGAAGCAGAAGTTTATGTTTTAAGCAAAGAAGAAGGTGGACGTCATACTCCATTTATGAATAACTATAGACCACAATTCTATTTCAGAACAACTGACGTAACAGGAGTTGTTGAATTACCTTCAGGTGTAGAAATGGTTATGCCAGGAGATAAAGTATCAATGACTGTAGAATTAATACACCCAATTGCAATCGAAAACGGAACTAAGTTCTCAATTCGTGAAGGTGGAAGAACTGTTGGTGCTGGTCTAGTAACTAAAATTATTAAATAAGAACTAAAAGATTGATTATTCAATCTTTTTTTGTGTATGAGTATAAATTGACATTGTATGTTGGTAAGTGTTATACTTTATCTATAATAAAGGAGAACACAATGAATAAAAGAGGATTCACATTTATAGAATTACTAGCGGTAATAATAGTACTAGCATTAATACTCATAATAGCAGTACCAAGAATTTTAGACGCTGTAGACGTATCTAGAAAGAAAGCGTTTGAGATATCTGCGAATAAATTAATTCAAGAAGCATCAAAGGAATTTGCTAAAGACAATTTAGAAAAAGAGTATATAATAACAAACGGAACATTTGAGAGTAACAAACTAGATGTAAAGGGTGATATGCCTAAAGAAGGATCAATATTTATAAGTGAAGATGGAACTACAGAAATAGCTGTACATGATGATAAATTTTGTGCAAAAAAGTTATCGAGAGATGACAAAATAGTAGTAACAAACTATGAAGGATATTGTGGTTTAACGACTCCTGTTACTTGTTTTACATACACAAAAACATCTACAGAAGTAACTATTACTGGATATGATAATACTTGCGATAAAGATGTAATAATACCTAGTAGCTTTGAAGGATTACCCATAAAAACACTTGGGTCAAGCGCTTTTGACTCTAAACAAATAACAAGTGTAATAATTCCCTCAAGTGTAACAAGTATAGGAGAATATGCTTTTTATGATAATCACCTGACAAGTGTAATAATCCCATCAAGTGTAACAAGTATAGGTTCTTATGCTTTTTATCTGAATCAACTAACGAGTGTTGTAATTCCCTCAAGTGTAACAAATATAGGTGTTGCTGCTTTCAACATCAATCAATTACCAGATAATCAAGCGTTTATATACAAAAGAAATTCTGACGGAAGTGAAGATAAAACAACAATAGTAAGTTATGGAGGAGCAAAAAGAGATAACGTAAGCATACCAAATAGTGTAACAAGTATAGGAGAATGGGCTTTTTATGGGAATCAACTAACGAGTATAACAATTCCAAATAGCGTAACAGACATAGGAAAATATGCTTTTTATGATAATCACCTGACAAGTGTAATAATCCCATCAAGTGTAACAAGTATAGGTATTGGTGCCTTTTATTGGAATCAACTAACGAGTGTTGTCATTCCATCAAGTGTAACAAGTATAGGTGCTAGTGCTTTTTATGATAATCAACTAACGAGTGTTGACATTCCATCAAGTGTAACAAGTATAGGTATTGGTGCCTTTTCTCGGAATCAACTAACGAGTGTTGTCATTCCCTCAAGTGTAACAAGTATAGGTTCTGGTGCTTTTTATCAAAATCAACTAACGAGTGTTGTCATTCCCTCAAGTGTAACAAGTATAGCTCTAAATGCTTTTGCTTATAATCAACTAACAAGTATAATAATTCCATCAAGTGTAACGAGTATAGATTTTTATGCGTTTGATAATAATCAACTAACGAGTGTTGTAATTCCCTCAAGTGTAACAAGTATAGGTAATTCTGCTTTTCGGTCAAATCAACTAACGAGTGTTGACATTCCCTCAAGTGTAACGCTTTCAGATTATTCTATTTCTCCATCGTTTTATACCTCATATGTAACAAATAATAATAAATCAGGCGGAACATATACTGCGCCTTCACAAGATGGATATTGGACTAAGCAATAAAAAATCAAGAATTAAATCTTGGTTTTTTGTTTATCTTTTTATACTTTTGTGTGTTGCTAAATATATTTTATATTTTAATCTATTTAATATTAAATCAAATTCTCCTATATATTCAACAACGTTTGAGTTGAATCCCTTTTTAAATGAAAATAAACTATAAAATTCATTTCTAGGATTAAAGTCCCCACTTATACCATTTAAATTTATTTTTTTAAATCCAGCCTTAGCAAACCCTTCTATAAGAACTTCATTCATTATATAATTTGGATAAAAATCTTTATAGTTAGAATCCATACCTTCCTCAAAGAGGAAAATTTCATCTCCATATTTTATTACCAAAGTCGTTGATAGTATTAATTCTTTTTGTGAATCAAATAATTTTGTGGCTTGTGCAACATCGTTTTTATATATACCAAGAAGTCTATCTGATTCCATTTTTCTATTTATAACTTCTGCTCTATTTGTTGCTGTTTGCATCTCATTATTTATAGATGAATTTTTAATAAGTTCTTTTTCATATAAACTTCTAGTATTTTTTAAAAACAAATCCACACTTATTTTCGTAAAGAATATATCTAACATACTAAAATTACCAAATATATTCACTAATTTATAATAATAATTTAATTTTTTGTTTTTTGGTATTAAATTATAGAAGGTTTTTACATCTTCTTTTTTCCCCTTAAACACAATTACTCCTTTTCTTTTTCCTTCTTTTATAAGCTCTTTTGTTTTTAAATCAAATGTTTTTGTAATATCATTTGGGTTTTTTATATCTGATATTATAGAGTTCCATCTAGGTAGTTTGTTTTCAAAATATAAGTTAAATCCATTATGTTCAAAACCCAAACTTCCCAGATAATTAATTATATTTAAATTATTTCTACCATTTAATAATGGTTTTCCCTCAATATCTCTTTCTACATATTCTATTGGAGGATCTATTTTTAGAGATATTACTTTCTTCTTTTTTAAATAGTCTTTAATTAATAATGTGAATTCTCTAACTAAATCAAAATCATAAAAATCAATTAAGAAGCCTCTTGGAGCATACGCTGTTTTAAAATTAGGAAATACTCTTCCAATTAATATCAAAGAAGCAGCAACAAAGTTACCATCGTAATCTACCATAGCAACATATATATCCTTATATCCATTTCTGGACATAAACTCGCCATATTGTGATGTTTGATAAAAATTTCTATTTTTATGTGTAATTGCAAACTCATCGAATTGTCTTTGTCTTATTTCGACTAATCTCACCAAAATCACCTCTCTATCTTTTTACTACTAGAACAATTATATCAAAAAAAACAAAATATAGTTAAAAAAACACTATAATTTACATAAATAGTATATAATCATTTTGGAGGCGCTATGTATAATAATAAAAATATATTCATTTTAGGGATGGCTAAAAGTGGATATGAGGCAGCAAAAGTATTAGCAAAAAATAATAAAGTAACTATAAATGACGAAAAAGAAGATCAAGATATATCTCATATAGAAGAATTAAAAAAAATGAATGTTAATATTATTTTAGGAAGTCATCCAGATGATTTATTAAATAACAATTTTGATTTAGTTGTAAAAAATCCAGGTATAAAAGATGATCATAAATATATAATAAAAGCAAAAGAACTTAATATTCCTGTAATTAATGAAGTTGAACTTGCATATACGATGATGCCTAAAGATGTGACTATAATAGGAGTAACTGGAAGTAATGGAAAAACAACTACAACGACACTAATATATGAAATGTTAAAAAGAGAATATGATAATATCCATTTAACAGGAAATATTGGTTTTCCTTTAATTTCCTTTTTAAAAGATATAAAGGAAGGGGACATAGTATTAATTGAAGTATCAATTCAACAACTTGTAAATCTCGACAAGTTTAAAACTAATGTATCTGTTTTAACCAACATATCAGAAGCACATTTAGATCATGTTGGAAGTTATGAAAACTATAAAAACATAAAAAAGAAAATATTTAATCACCACACTAAAAGCGATATTTCTATATTAAATTTAGATTGTAAAGATGTAATGGAAATTACAAATGATATAAAATCAACAAAGTTGTACTTTTCTAAAAAACAAAAAACAAATATTTATTTAGAGCAAAATAATATATATTATAAAAATGAATTTTTAATAAATACAAGGGATATAAAATTAAAAGGTATTCATAATTATGAAAATATAATGGCATCTATATTGGTGGCAAAAATATTTAATATATCAAATGAAACAATTTTTAAAGTTTTAAAGGAATTTAAAGGAGTAGAACATAGAATAGAATTTGTAAGAGATATAAAAGGAATAAGCGTATATAACGATTCAAAATCTACTAATATAGTTGCTACTAAAACCGCTTTAAATTCATTTAAAGAACCAATAATACTCATTTTAGGAGGTCTAGATAGAGGACAATCTTTCTTAGACTTAAAAGAATATAACAATATTAAACATGTCGTATGTTATGGAGAAAACAGTAGAAAAATAGATAAAGATATGAAATTATTAAATATAAAAACAGATGTAGTTGAAACTTTAGAAGAAGCAACTAATAAGGCATATAATTTATCTAACAAGGGAGACATAATACTTCTTAGTCCTGGTTCTGCTTCTTGGGATCAATTTAAGAACTTTGAAGAAAGAGGAGAAAAATTCAAGGAATATGTAGACAAACTTGTTTAACTATTTCTTTTTTTTTGATACAATATATAGCGAGGTGAATTATGAACATATTAAAAAAATTATTCGATCACGAATATAAAGAATTAAATAGATTTGAAAAATTAGCGGATAAAATAGAGAATTTAAGTGAAGATTATTCAAAATTAAAGGATAAACAGATAAAAGATAAAACTGAAGAATTTAAAGACAGATTAAAAAAAGGAGAAACATTAGAAGATATTCTTCCTGAGGCTTTTGCTAACGCTAGAGAAGCAGCATCAAGAGCCATAGGTGAAAGACCCTTTTATTGTCAATTGCTTGGTGGTATAGCAATACATTTTGGAAATATAGCGGAAATGAAAACAGGTGAGGGTAAAACGCTTACAACAGTAATGCCCGCTTATCTTAATGCTTTAACAGGTGATGGAGTACACGTTATAACGGTAAACGAGTACTTAACTACAAGAAATGCAGAATGGATGGGGAAAATTTTTGATTTACTGGGAATAAGTGTTGGAGTTAACTTAAGAGATTTATCACCATCAGAAAAACAAGAAGCATATTCAAAAGACATACTTTATACGACAAATAATGAACTAGGATTTGATTATCTTAGAGATAATATGGTTGTAGAAGCAAAAAATAGAGTTCAAAGAAAATTAAATTATGCAATATTAGATGAGGTTGACTCTATGTTAATAGATGAAGCTAGAACACCACTTATAATATCTGGTGGTGCTATGAAGTCTATGAATTTATACATATCTACAGATTCATTTGTTAAAACATTAAAAAAAGAAAAAGACTATACTATAGAAGAAAAAACTAATAGTGTTATTTTGACTGATGACGGAAATGATAAAGCTGCTAAATATTTTAAATTAGATAATAT